>CAYRZM010000029.1:0-22582 GCA_964428685.1 uncultured Devosia sp.
GCAGGCAGCGATCGAACGGCGGAACTACGTGCTCGATCAGATGCTGGCCAACGGCTACATCACCAAGGCCGACCACGACCAGGCGCTCGCCGAACCGCTGAACGTGACGCCGCGCGCCTCGGGCAGCCAGCTCTATTCGGCCGAGTATTTCACCGAAGAAGTGCGGCGCCAGCTCTCGACGCTCTATGGCGAGGACCAGCTCTATGGCGGCGGCCTGAGCGTGCGCACCACGCTCGAGCCGAAGCTGCAGGAATATGCGCGCAAGGCGCTGATGGACGGGCTCACAGACTACGACCACGGCACCGGGTTCCACGGGCCGGTGGCGACCGTGGACCTGTCCTCCGGCGACTGGGGCACGGCGGTCGAGGCGGTGACTCCGCTGAGCGACGTGCCGGAATGGACGCTCGCGGTCGTGCTGAGCGTTTCGGGCAACCAGGCGCAGATCGGGCTGAGGCCGGGCGTCGACGTCGAGGGCAAGGTGCTGGCCGACCGGGTGACGGCCACGCTCGACGGCAGCGACGTCAAATGGGTCAGCAAGAAGCTCGGCACCATCCTCAAGGTCGGCGACGTGATCTACGTCTCGCCGGTCGACGGCAAGGCCGGTTCGTACACCTTGCAGCAGGTGCCCGAGGTCGAGGGCGCGCTGATCGCCATGGACCCGCGCACCGGCCGCGTGCTGGCGATGGTGGGCGGCTTCTCCTACGCGGAAAGCGAGTTCAACCGCGCGACGCAGGCAATGCGGCAGCCGGGCTCGTCGTTCAAGCCGATCGTCTATTCAGCCGCGCTCGACAACGGCTACACGCCCGCCTCGGTGGTGCTCGACGCGCCGATCGAAGTGGTCAACTCCGACGGCACGATCTGGAAGCCCGACAATTTCGAGAAGGATTTCCGCGGCCCGCAGACGCTCCGGCGCGGCATCGAACTCAGCCGCAACGTGATGACGGTGCGCCTCGCGCAGGACATCGGCATGCCGCTGGTGGTCGAATACGCGAAAATGTTCGGCATCTACGACGACTTGTCGCCGGTGCTGGCGATGGCGCTCGGCGCCGGCGAGACCACCGACATGAAGATGACGGCGGCCTATGCGACGATCGCCAATGGCGGCCGCAAGATCGTGCCGACCCTCATCGACCGCATCCAGGACCGCTACGGCAAGACCATCTACAAGCACGACGACCGCGTCTGCGACGGGTGCGTGGCGACCTCGTGGGCCAATCAGCCGGAGCCGACCATCATCGACAACCGCCAGCAGGTGCTCGACCCGATGACGGCCTACCAGATCACCTCGATGATGGAAGGCGTGGTGCAGCGCGGCACCGGCACCTATGCCCGCCGGCTCAACCGGCCGGTGGCCGGAAAGACCGGCACGACGTCGGACAGCCGCGACGTGTGGTTCATCGGCTTCACCCCCGAGCTCGTCTGCGGCGTCTATATGGGCTACGACAAGCCCAAGAGCCTCGGCGACGAGGCGACGGGCGGCGGGCTCGCGGTGCCGATCTTCACCGAGTTCATGCAGAACGCCCTCAAGGGCAAGCCGCCGACGCCGTTCAACATGCCCGCCGGCATGACGCAAATCTGGATCGACCCCGCGACCGGGGTGAAGGCTGAAGCGGGGGAGACGGCGATCGCCGAGGCGTTCAAGCCGGGCACGGGGCCGAACCTCATCACCTCGGTGATCGGGGTGGACAGCCAGGCCTTCACGAACCTGCAGAACGGCGGCGACGGCACCGACGATTTCGGCCAGCAGCCGGATCAGCAGCAGCAGACCGGCCCGCAGGACCCGGGCGAGCAGGACGCCGCGCCGCCCCCGCGCCGCGGGCTGTTCGACGGGCTGTTCTAGGAGGCTTTGCGCGCAGCCTCGTTTAGGATCGCAGCCATCCGGCCACGGTAGTCCGGTCCCGACCGCTTGAAATACTCGACGGTTTTGGGGTCGAGCTCGAGCTGCACGAGGCTGGCGCCACCCGCGCTGGCACCCCGCTCCACCATTGCCCAGAACTCGTCGTCCCCCTCGAAGACCGGTGCCTCGGGGTCGGTCGCAGCGAAGTCCCCGCGCTCATTCATGCGCCTGATTTCGTCGAGCGAGTATCGCCTGATATCTTCTTTCGCCATGTCGTCCCAACCTCCAGGCGGTGATAATCCGGCACACCGAACCTCTCATCGTATAGGCAACCAAGTAATATTCGCTGTCGATCCGTCCAATCACGTGACGTCGGACCTCGCCGTAGTCTTGCCGATCATCGGCCACGTCAACACGGTCAGGATCGGCAAAGATGCGTACGGCATATCGAAAGTCGACGCGAGCCCGGCGAAGGTTATCCTGCCGCTTGGCTTCGTCCCATTCGAAATCCATCGAACAACATTAAGGCGCGGCGGGCACCCGCACAACGCCTTGCGCCGCGTCCGGCCCTCAACTACATCCGCCGCGATCACACTTAGGTAGCCCCATGCGTGCCGAGACCGAAAAAGCCGTCGCCGAAATCGAGCAGGTGCTGAACCTGCTGAGGAGGCATCTTTGACTGGGATACGGCCGGAGCGCGTCTGGACGACCTGAACGCCCGCACGGAATCGCCCGACTTCTGGAGCGATCCGGAAAAGGCGCGCGACATCATGCGCCAGCGCGACGAGCTCGACGTGCAGGTCAAGGCGGTCCGCGACTTCCAGAACCAGCTGCGCGACAACATCGAGCTGATCCAGCTCGGCGAGGCCGAGGATGACGAGGGCGTCATCAAGGAGGCGGAGGACGCGATAGAGGCGTTGCGCGAGACCGCTTCGCGGCTCCAGGTTGAGACGCTGCTGAGCGGGGAGGCCGACCACAACGACGCCTATCTCGAAATCCACGCCGGGGCCGGCGGCACCGAGAGCCAGGACTGGGCCTCGATGCTCCTGCGCATGTACACGCGCTGGGCCGAACGGCGGAAGTTCAAGGTCGAGACGATGGAAATCCACCCCGGCGAAGAGGCGGGGATCAAGTCGGCCACCATCCAGATCAAGGGCCACAATGCCTATGGCTGGCTCAAGACCGAAGCCGGCGTGCACCGGCTGGTGCGGATTTCGCCCTATGACAGCGCGGCGCGGCGGCACACGAGTTTTTCGTCGGCGTGGGTCTATCCGGTGGTCGATGACACCATCAACATCGAGATCAACGAGTCCGACCTCAAGTTCGATACCTACCGCTCGTCGGGCGCCGGCGGCCAGCATGTCAACACCACCGACTCGGCGATCCGCATCACCCACATTCCGACCGGCATCGTTGTCGCCTGCCAGGCCGAGCGCAGCCAGCACAAGAACCGCGCCACCGCGATGCAGATGCTGAAGGCGCGGCTCTACGAGCAGGAGCTCGAAAAGCGCGAGGCCGCGGCCAATGCCGAGGCGGCCGCCAAGACCGAGATCGGCTGGGGCCACCAGATCCGCAGCTACGTGCTGCAGCCCTACCAGATGGTGAAAGACCTGCGGACGAGCCACGAGACGTCGAACACCGGTGCCGTGCTCGACGGCGACCTCGACGGCTTCATGGAAGCCTCGCTCGCCGCGCGCGTGCAGGGCTATGCCGACAGCGCCGGCAAGACCGAGTAGCTAGCCGGCGCGGCCGCGCAGCGGCTTGTGGGGCATGATCGCATAGATCACCGCCGCGAGCAGCATCATCGCCGCCATCGTGTAATCGAGGACCGCGAAGGGCGACGCGTCGGCAATGTGCTGGACCTGCATGGAGCCCGTTTCGGCGCCGAGCGGCAGGCCGTAGCCGAGCGCGATCGCGCCGAGGACGGCGACGCCGAGCGCACTGCCGAGCGAGCGGAGGAAGGTGAGGACGCCGGTCGCAACGCCGAGGTGCTTCTGGTCCACCGCATTCTGCGCGGAGACGGTCGTGACCGGGTAGGTGAAGCCCAGGCCGGCCCCGATGACCAGCAGCAGGACCTCGATCAGCACGATCGACGTCTGCGATGCGGTGAGGCCGAGGACGATCAGCCCGACGGCGCTGACGGCCGAGCCGATAAGCGCGATCCGCTTGACGTGGACGACGCGCATGGTGAGGCGGCCGCTGATGGCAGCGGTGGCGACCGAACCCAAGAGGAAGCCGAGCAGCGAGTAGCCGGACTGGGCCGGCGAGAGGCCGAGATGGCCCTGCGCATAGACCGGGAACAGCACGGCCAATCCGATATTGACGCCGGAGACGAGGAACATGCCGAAGCACGCGGCGAGCACGATGCGGTTGCTGAGCACCTCGATCGAGACGAGCGGCTCGGCGGCGCGGGCAAGGCGGATGCCGAAGCCGACGAAGAAGAGGATCGAGAGGATTCCGAGACCGAGCACCTGCGGCGACAGCCACGGATAGGCCGTGCCGCCCCAGTTGAGCATCAGCAGCAGCGCGGACGTGGCGATGATGAGCAGCACGGCGCCGATGATGTCGAGTCGGTGCGGATGGCGCGCCACGGCCAGCCGGCGCAGCGGGCCGTCGACCACGACCAGCGCGAGCGCGCCGAGCGGCAGGTTGAGCCAGAAGATCAGCGGCCAGTAGTATTCGGCGAGAGTGCCCCCGAGCAGCGGGCCGGCGATGCCGGCGACGGCCCACATTCCCGAAATCCAGGCGGCGTAGCGGCCGCGCTCGCGCGGCGGGAGCATGTCGCCGATCAGGATCTGCGACAGCGCAAAGAGGCCGCCGCCGCCGAGGCCCTGCACGGCGCGGGCGCCGATCAGCACATACATGTTGGGCGAGAGCGCCGCGATCAGGGAGCCGAGGAGGAAGAGGCCGAGGGCGGCATAGAGCGTCGGCCGCCGGCCGTAGATGTCGGAGATGCGGCCATAGAGCGGCGCGACGGCGGTTGCCGCCAGAAGATAGGCCGTTACGATCCAGGGAAGGTATTCCGGCGTGCCGAGGTCGCCGCCGATGGTGGGCATCGCCGGCGTGACGATCGACTGGTCGAGCGCTGCCAGCAGCATCGCGGTCAGGATGCCGAACATGGTGACCGAGCGGTCGCGATCGGTCAGCGCGGGCGCTGCGGTGGTGGGCGTGGTGTCCATGGCAATGTCCGGAAATGGCGATGCGTCCGTCTGAAACGGCGGATCGGCGGAATTGGATGATTGAATTTGTCCTCGGGCCGAGGGTCTAGGCCCGCGGCTCGGGTGCCGTCAATCGGCAGCTGCCGATGAATCAGCTGGCGAGGATCTTCTGAACGAGAACCCCGGCGTTGAGGTAGGGCGCGGGATTCACCGGGTCGTCGGAACGGCGCACCTCGAAGTGGAGATGGGGGCCGGTGGAGCGGCCGGTCGAGCCGACCCGGCCAATGGGCGTGCCGGTGTCGACCGGATCGCCGACTTCGACGAGGAACGCACTCAGGTGCCCGTAGAGGCTGACGAGGCCATCGGGATGGGTGACCTCGATGGCGTTGCCGTAGCCCGAGATCTGGCCGACGAAACTGACCTTGCCGGCGCCTGCGGACAACACGGTCGTCCCCTGCGGGGCGGCGAAGTCGATGCCGGAATGGAAGGCGAGGCGGCCGGTGAACGGGTCCTTGCGGTTGCCGAAGGTCGAGCTGATGCGGGTCATTGCGACCACCGGCCGGTGGATCGGGGCGACGTCGGCGGCCGCCCGGGCCGCCGCGTAGCGCTCGAGCGAGGCCGCGACGCCGTTGGCGTCATCGACGAGCGAGGCATCCTCCGGGCCATCGACCGGCGGCAGCAGCGGGCCGCCTTCGGCATCCGTGTCCGCATCGGCGGACGGCAGTTTTGGCTGGATGCCGACGGTCGCGAGCGTGCCGATGATCTGGTCGGTCTTGGTCGTGGCTTCGTCGGACAGGGCGGCCATTGCCAGCCGCGAGTCGTTCATCATCTGGTCGAGGCTGGCGCTCGCGGCGGCGACTTTGGCGGCGGGATCGGCCGCGTCGCTGAGCGGCGCGATCGAGCCGGTCAAAAGGCTCGCATCGGTCGCGGCGGCCGGCGTTACGGCGGCGGTGGCCTTGTCGCTGCCGTCGCCGGCGGTCGCATCGCCGGCGGGGGCGGGCGGGGTGATGCCGAGCGCCGCCGCCTTGTCGGCGAGCTGCTTGACGTACTGGTGCTGCTCCATCAGCACCTCCTGCGTCTGCGCCAGCTCCTGGAGCTGGAGGTTGATGTCGCCGGCCTGCGCGTAATGGCGGGACTGCAGCCGGTCGACCTCGAGTCGGAGCTGCGCGATGCGGTCTTCGTAGGCGCCGAACACCGCCTCGGTCTGGCCCGCGAGAAGCCGCGAGATGTCGGGCGCCATGAGGAAGCCGACCAGCGTCAGGACATTTGTGAGGAGCAGGGCGCCCGCACCGAGATAGAGGGTCGCCGGCCGGATGGTGAGGCGCGTTCCCGCGGCAGCCGCCCGCTTCGACACCGGCCTGCCGAACGGCCTGGCGGGGGATTTGGGACGCACCACAAGCAACTCCCGGACGCTTCTCGAACGCCACGGGATCATGATCGGTTAAGGTTAACGGCCCGGAAACGCCCGGCCGGACGGGCTACTTCGCGGCGAGCTTCCGAACCGCGTCGAGCACGGCCTGGGCGTGGCCCTTGATCCGGCTGGCGCGGATCGCCGCGGCGACTTTGCCTTTGGCATCAACGATATAGGTCACGCGGACGGTGCCCATATATTCGCGGCCCCAGAGCTTCTTCTGCTGCCAGACCCCGTAGGCCTCGTTGGCCTTGAGATCGACATCGGCGAGAAGCGGCTGGCGGAATCCATTCCTGGCACTGAATTTCTTATGGCTCTCAACGCTTTGCGGAGAGATCGCCACGACCGGCACGCCGAGCCGGTCGAATTCGGGCATGAGCGCGCTGAACTCGCGATTCTCGATCGCGCAACCGTCGCTGTCGTCCTCGCAATAGAACTCGACGACCACCGGCTTGCCGCGATGCGCGCTCAGCCGGAACGTGTCGCCGCGATCGTCGGGAAGGGTGAAATCGGGCGCCGGAGCACCGGGGTCGAGGAGAGCCATTTTCCGCTCCAAACCGCACGAAACGTGCCGTTTCAGGGTATGAGTGCCTTATTGCAGCCGGTATCATCACACAAGTCATCGAACGGACGGATGATTCTGGGGGCCGCCTGGACTTTCCGTCGCCTTGCTCCGCGGACGAGAATTGAAGCCAACGCCGCCACCAGGTCAGACGGTCCGCCGGCGTTCCGCCCTTCGCACACTCAGCCTCGTTGTCGCCTGGCTGCTTGGCGTGCCCGTGACACTGGCGCTCCTGCTCTACATCGCGCTGCTGTTCCACCCCATTCCGCTGCCGTTCCTCGCCGCGCAAATCCGCAACGTCGTCGTCGCCTCGATGCCGCCGGGCACGGAGCTCGAGCTGGGCGACATGGCGCTCGCCATCGAAGGCTTCGCTTCGCCGGTGATCCAGTTCGCGCCGGTGACCTACAAGGACACGACGACCGGCGCGAAGGTGCAGATGCAGGCGCTGGAGGTCGGCTTCTCGCCGCTCCACGCGCTCTTCGGCCAGCCCGGCGCCACGGTGACGGTGGTCGGCCCGCATCTGCAGGTGAACCAGGATCTCTTCGGCCCGCGGCTCGCCGATTTCGAGCTGGTGCCCGACCCCAATGGCGGCCCGGCGACGGTGCGCGTGCTCGAAGGCTCGACCGCGTTCCCCGACGCCGGCATCCATTCGGGTGGCGTCGATGTCAGCGGCGCCACGGGCGACGTGGCGAAGGTGCGGTCGGACAACGACTGGCTGGTCTACAACCTCGAGGCGGCGCAGCGCGGCATCGCCTCGGTGCTCGAACAGGCCCAGCTCGGACGGTTCTCCCGCCTGACCGTCAAGAAGGGCACGCTCGACATGAACGATGCCCTCTATGCGGTGTTCCGCACGTTCGACGGCATCACGCTCGACGTGGCGCCGACGCCGGACGGCAAGGCGGTCGAGGGAACGTTCTCCGCCGACTATGACGGCAACGTCATGCACGGCAACATCCAGCGCGTCATCGACGACAAGGGCGATGCGCGCTTCAAGGTCTCGATCACCAATTTCGACCTCGGCTCGTTCGTGCCCAACATCAACGACCCCGGCTCGCAGATGGGTGTGGCCGGTGCGGCGCAGGTGTCGATGGACGTGGGATTCGATGCCAAGACGGGCGACATCAAGGACGGCGAGTTCCGCATCGACCTGAGCGGCACGGAGCTGCGCATGGGGACCGACTATTTCCCCATCGCCGGCAACATCGTCGAGATGACCTGGGCGCCCAAGACCGGCACCTTCACGCTCAACAACGCGCAGATCAGCATCGCGCAGAGCAGCGTGACGCTGTCGGGCGTGGTCGTTCTCGGCCTCGACGATCTCTATGGCCCAATCGCCGCGATCTCGATGACCGCCAGCAACGTCGTGATCCATCCCAACGACATGGCCGCGCCGGCCGAGCCGTTCGACACGGTGAGCTTCAAGGGCTGGGAAGCGCCGCTCTATGGCGCGATCGGCGTCGACCAGGCCGTGGTCACCAAGCCCGACGGCGCCCGCATCGAAGCCAAGGGCCGGATCGACATGCTGCGCAAGGGCATGGGCTTCGACATGGCGATCGCCGGCAAGGGCGTCACCGCCGACGACATGAAGCGGATGTGGCCGTATTTCCTTTCGCCCGAGGGCCGCGACTGGTTCATCAAAAGCGTGACCGCGGGCACGATCGAATCCGCGAACATGAAGTTCGCGTTCCCGGTGGGGACGCTGGGCCTCAACGGCGAAGCCCAGTCGATCCCGCAGAACGGCGTCTTCATGGAGATCGTGGCCGACGGGGTGAAGGTGCAGCCCTTCGCCAACACCGCCCCGATCGAAATCCAGGGCAAGACGCGCCTCCAGATGCACGACGCCGACTTCACCCTCAGCGGCGACGGCGGCGTCATTCCTACCGACAAGGGCAACATCCAGGTCGCCAACGCCGCCATGGAGATGTCGCAGGACGCTGGCGGGCACGAGATGATCGAGATCTCGGGGGACCTCAATGGCGGCATCCCCGCGATCACCTCGGTGATCAACCAGATCCAGCCGGACATGACGAAATCGGCGAACCTGCCGGTGGACCTGGGCGCGCTCACCGGCGACCTCAACCTCAGGCTGGTTTCGACCACCATGCTCGACGACAAGGGGGCGCCGACCAAGACGGACTACTCGGTCACCGGCAACGTGCAGGATTTTGGCTCGAGCGCGCCCATCCAGGGCCACAGCCTCGCCAACGGCCAGCTGAGCTTCATGGCGACCCAGGCCGGCTTCCGGGTCGGCGGCACGGGGCAACTCGACGGCATGACCGCCAACGTCGTGCTCGACGGCGACCTCAACGGCACCACGCCCTCGAATCTTGCGATCACTGCCTCGGCCGATCTCGGCGATCTCGCCAAGATGGGGATCGACACCAGCGCCTTCGGCACGGGCACGGTGTCGCTGGTGGCCAAGCCTGCCGACGACGGCACGATCGGGGTGACGGTCGATCTCAAGAACACCGCCATCAACATCAAGGACCTCGGCATCACCAAGCCTGCGGGTGACCCGGGGACGCTCACGGCCACCATCCGGCAGAAGGGCGACACCACCGACGTCGCCGATTTGAGCCTCGGCTTCGGCGACGTGAAGCTCAAGGGCGGGCTCGAATTCGACAGCACCAAGGGCCTGCAGTCGGCGGAATTTTCAAACTTCGCGCTGAGCCCGGGCGATGCGGCGCAAATCTCGCTGACCCCGATCAAGGACGGCTACCAGGTCCGCATCCGCGGCGACCAGCTCGACCTGAAGCCGCTGCTCAAGCGCTTCTTTGCCCTGAACGGCGGCTCGGGCGGGCCGCAGTCGACGACCTTCACCCAGACCATCGCGGTCGACGCCGAGCTCAAGCGGGCGCTCGGGCTCTACAAGACCACGGCCTACAACCTCTCGCTCGACCTCGCGCTCAAGGGGAGCGACCTCAAGAAGGCGAGTCTGCAGGCGCAGCTGGGCGGCGACGACTCGATCTCGATCGCGACCAACCCGACGCCCGACGGCCACACCATGTCGGTGGTCTTCAACAATTTCGGCAGCGTGCTGCGCTTCCTCGGCGTCTATCCGCAGATCGAGGGCGGCGAGGGCAGCTTCGTGCTCGCGACGAACACCGGCACCAAGGTCAGCCAGGGAACCGTCGACCTGAGGAACTTCGCCATCGTCGACGAAAAACACGTGGCCGAAATCCTCGACAGCCACGCGGAGTCGCGCGAGCTGATCGCGCACCAGAACAAGCTGGTGTTCAACAGCGCCAAGGCCGATTTCACGATGCGCTCGGACCGGGTGCAGATCGACGACGCGGTGGTGACGGGACCGAGCGTGGGCGGCACGGCGCAGGGCTTCATCTACACCGACAGCAAGCAGTACGACATCGTCGGCACCTACATCCCGATGTTTGGCATCAATAATGCCTTCGCCAAGCTGTTCGGGCCGCTCGGTGGCGGCAACAACAGCGGGCTCTTCGGCATCACCTTCAAGGTGAGCGGTCCGCTCGATGCGCCGGTGTTCAAGGTGAACCCGATGTCGGCGCTGGCGCCCGGCGCGTTCCGATCGCTGTTCGAGTATCGCGCGAAGGAAGCACCGCGGACGGATGGCTCGGGCGCGGGGCAGTAGCGCCGTCGCGCGGCAGGTCGGCCGGTGCCGTGCCGAAGCGGACGATCAGTTCGGCGATCAAGAGGTTGATGGTCCAGCAGCCCCACGCCGCGATGGCGTAGCTTGCCATGAAGCCGAGGCCGGCGGCCGTTCCGGCCGGCAGCAGAATCCGCAGCGTGATCGCCGCGCACGTCAGCGCGTAAGAGCGGATCATCCAACGGCGATGCGCGGCGTACTGCCGGCTGCGGACCCGCAGGTAGGCAAGGAGCGTGGTCGCGAACCACAGGACGGCGAGACTCACGAAGCCCGCCGCGGCCACCGGACCGCCTTCCGTCGTGAACGCGACGACGAAGGCCGCGAGGGCTGAAACGAGGCAGCAGACGACATAGAGGCGGCCGGCCCACCGGTGCCAGGGATGACGGCGGGTGAGGGGCAGGAACTGCCAGACCCCGAGCAGCAAGGCGATCGGCCCCAGCGTCACATGCACCCAGAACGGGAACGGATGACCAAGCAGGTTGGGCCGCAACACCTCGGTCAGCGCAGCCGGATTGAAGCTCAGGAAGCGCATCGAAACGAGCGCGATGAGCACGGCCAGAGCCGCAACGGTCCAGTACCCGATCCTGCCGAAAACGATCATGGAAGCACCTGCGCTGCCCGAGACGGGGGCGCAGATAGCGGCGGGGCATTGAACGCCGGATGAACGGGTCAGACGGGTCTGAGTAGAGCGTGCTTCTTCTTGCCCGAGCTGAGCTTGATGACGCCTTCGGGCAGCAGGTGCGTTTCCGTCAGCGTCAGCCGCTCGTCGCTCACCAGCTGGTCGTTGACGCGCACGGCGCCGCCCTGGATGCCGCGGCGGGCTTCGCCGTTGGAGCCGGCGAGGGTGGCGGTCACGAGCGCCGACAGGATGCCGATGCCGGACTTGAGCTCGGCGCGGGAAATCTCGACCGTGGGAAGCGACAGGTCGAGCGCCCCGGCCTCGAACGTCGCCGCGGCGGTCTTCGCCGCCTGCTCGGCGGCGTCGCGACCGTGGACGATGGCCGTCGCCTCCGTCGCGAGCGTCTTTTTGGCGTCGTTGAGCTCGGAGCCGCCGAGCGCCTCGAGGCGCGCGATCTCGTCGAGCGGCAGACGCGTGAAGAGCTTCAGGAACTTGCCGACGTCGGCGTCCTCGCTGTTGCGCCAGTACTGCCAGAACTCGTAGGGCGAAAAGAGATCGGCATTGAGCCAGACGGCGCCGGACGCCGACTTGCCCATCTTTTCGCCCGAGGCCTTGGTGAGGAGTGGCGTCGTGAGGGCATAGAGCTGCGGGCCACCCATGCGGTGGCTCAGCTCCACGCCGTTGATGATGTTGCCCCACTGGTCGGAGCCGCCCATCTGCAGCACGCAGCCATAGCGGCGGTTGAGCTCGACGAAGTCGTAGCCCTGCATGATCATGTAGTTGAATTCGAGAAAGCTCAGCGACTGCTCGCGGTCGAGCCTCAGCTTGACGCTGTCGAAGCTCAGCATGCGGTTGACCGAGAAGTAGCGGCCGACGTCGCGCAGGAACTCGACGTATTTGAGCTCCATCAGCCAGTCGGCATTGTTGGCCATGATGGCGCCGGTCGGGCTGTCGTCGTAGCGCAGGATGCGGCTGTAGACCTTCTTGATGCTGGCGATGTTGCGGTCGATGGTTTCGGGCGTCAACAGCTGGCGCTGGTCGTCGCGGAAGCTCGGATCGCCCACCATCGAGGTGCCGCCGCCCATGAGGCTGATCGGCCGGTGGCCGGTCTCCTGCAGCCAGTAAAGCATGGTGACCGAGATGAGGTTGCCGATGTGGATGCTGGTCGCGGTGGCGTCGTAGCCGACATAGGCGGTGATGCGTTCGCGCGCCGCCAGCGCATCGAGCCCCTCGGGGTCCGAGATCTGGTGGATGAAGCCCCGCTGGTCGAGGACGTTGAGGAAGTCGGATTTGAATTTGGCGGCCATCGTGCCACGCCCTCGTGGTTCGACAAGCTCACCATGAGGGCTACTTGTAGCCCGGTGACTCTGAGGACCTCATCCTGAGCCTGTCGAAGGACGAGGTCCGGGCGCGAACGGCGGCGTCAGCGCCCCTTGCCCGCCGCGATGTCGGCGCGGCGGCGGTCGAGATATTCGGCGCAGCGCTCGGTCAGCTCTTCGATCTTGCCTTCGTAGAAGTGGTTGGCGCCGTCGACGATCTGCTGCTCGATGGTGATGCCCTTCTGCGTCTTGAGCTTGTCGACGAGCTTCTGCACCGAGGCGGGCGGCGCCACGCGGTCCTTGTCGCCGTGGATGATGAGGCCGGACGAGGGGCAGGGGGCAAGGAACGAGAAATCGTACAGGTTTTCGGGCGGGCTCACCGAGATGAAGCCCTCGACCTCGGGCCGCCGCATCAAGAGCTGCATGCCGATCCAGGCGCCGAACGAGAAGCCGGCGATCCAGCAGCCGCGGGACTCGCGGTTGAGCGACTGCAGCCAGTCAAGCGCCGAGGCCGCGTCCGAGAGTTCGCCGATGCCGTGGTCGAACAGGCCCTGTGAGCGGCCGACGCCGCGCGAATTGAAGCGCAGGACCGAAAAGCCGCGCTTCGCGAACATGTAGTAGAGGTTGTAGACGATCTGGTTGTTCATCGTGCCGCCGAACTCGGGGTGCGGATGGAGCACGATTGCGATGGGCGCGTTCGGCCCATTTCCCGGCTGGTAGCGGCCCTCGAGACGACCTTCGGGACCGTTGAAAATGACTTCTGGCATCGCGTGGTTTCCGTTGGGCCGGGGGACGTTCCGCGCCGGCGGTCCGGCTTGACGAATGCGGCGGTGCTCCCTAAAAGTAGGCCCGAAAGATCAGTTTAGAACGGTTCCAAACGGGTCTCTCGAAGCCGCGGGCGATCGGCGTCCGCGGGCGAGCTTGGCGAGCGCTCCTTCTAGTTGAAGCGCCCGCGAAAATTCAAGGCTTTTGAGGCGGGTGGGCGCGCTCGGCGCGCCGCCCGGCATTCGATGAGCGCCAGCACCGTCTATCTCGATCACGCCGCCTCGGCGCCCCTCCTGCCGGACGCGCGCGCCGCCATGGTCAAGGCGCTGGACCTGACGGGCAATCCGTCCTCCGTGCATGGCCATGGGCGGGCGCTCCGGGCGCTGATCGACGACGCCCGGCTGCAGGTGGCAACGCTTGCCGGCGCGACCCGGGACCAAGTGGTGTTCACCGGCTCGGCGACGGAAGCGATCACGCAGGCGATCTCGGGCGGTGCGAAGGCGCTGGGTTTTGGCGGAATCGTGGTTTCGGCCGGCTGCCATAGCGCCGTGCTGAGGGCCGCGGAAGCGACGGGCCTGCCGGTTATGCGCGCCGGGCTCGACGCCACCGGCTCCGTCCGGCTGGACGAGATCGCCGCGGCCCTCAGCGCGGGGAAACCCCTGCTGGTCGCGGTGGAACTGGTGAACAACGAGACCGGGGTCATCCAGCCGGTCGAGCGGATCGAGGCGCTGGTCGGGCCGTCGCCGCACTATCTCTTCGTCGACGCGGTGCAGGCGCTGGGCAAGATGCCCCTCGAATTCGCCGCGCGCGCTGCCGATATGATGGCGGTGAGTGCGCACAAGATCGGCGGACCGCAGGGCGTCGGCGCCCTGCTGATGAAGGGCCATGCCGACCAGGTGCGGCTGATCCCGGGTGGCGGGCAGGAGAGCGGGCGGCGCGGCGGCACGGAAGCCGCGGCGCTGATCGCCGGGTTCGGAGCGGCCGCCGAGACGTTCGCCGACCGTTACTATGCGGCCAATGTGAGTGAGCTCATCCGCACGGCCGAGGAGGGCATGCGCAACATGGCGCCCGACCTCGTCGTGTTCGGCGAGTCCGCCGACCGCATCGGCAGCATCAGCAATTTTGCGGTACCCGGCCTCGGCAACGCGGTGGCGATGATGGGCCTCGACCTCAAGGGCATCTCGGTGTCGTCGGGATCGGCCTGTTCGTCGGGCAAGGTGGGGCCGTCCCACGTCCTGGCGGCGATGGGCGTCGCGCCGGAAATCGCATCGTGCGCCATGCGCCTCAGCGTGGGCTGGAATTCCACCGAGGCGGATATCGAGACGTATCTCGAAGGGTTTAGTGAGGTGCTGGGCCGGCACCGCAGGCACAAGGCGACTCCCGCGTCGCGCGCGAAAGTGGAAGCCGGTTTCGCGTTCAGCGACGCGGCAGGAAGGTAGAAAAATGGCAGACGTGAACTACAAGGACGCCATTCCAACGCTCAAGGACGAGATCGAACACGAGACCGTCGAGAAGGTGCTCGCGCTCGACGTCGAGAAGTACAAGTACGGCTTCGAGACGCCGATCGAGAGCGAACGCGCGCCGATCGGACTCAGCGAAGACACCATCCGCTTCATCTCCAAAAAGAAGAACGAGCCCGACTGGATGCTCGAGTGGCGGCTCGAGGCCTATCGCCGCTGGCTGACGATGGACGAGCCCAAATGGGCCCGCGTCCACTATCCCAAGCTCGACTTCCAGGACATGTACTTTTACGCCGCGCCGAAGAAGTCGGCCGCGCCGAAATCGCTCGACGAGGTCGATCCGGCCCTGCTCGAGATGTACGAAAAGCTCGGCGTACCGCTCAAGGAGCGCGAGATCCTGGCCGGCGTCGAGCGGCCAAAGGTGGCGGTCGATGCGGTGATGGACTCCGTGTCGGTGACGACGACCTTTCAGGACGAACTGGCCAAGGCTGGAATCATCTTCTGCTCGATCACCGAAGCGATCCAGAAGCATCCGGAGCTGGTGAAGCAGTATTTGGGCTCGGTCGTGCCGGTGAGCGACAACTACTATGCCACGCTGAACTCGGCGGTCTTCACCGACGGCTCGTTCTGCTACGTGCCCAAGGGCGTACGCTGCCCGATGGAGCTGAGCACCTATTTCCGCATCAATGCCGCCAAGACCGGCCAGTTCGAGCGCACGCTGCTGATCGCCGACGAGGGCGCCTATGTGAGCTACCTCGAAGGCTGCACCGCGCCGATGCGCGAGGAGAACCAGCTCCACGCCGCGGTGGTCGAGCTGGTGGCGCTCAAGGATGCCGAGATCAAGTACTCGACGGTCCAGAACTGGTACCCCGGCGACAAGGACGGCAAGGGCGGCATCTACAACTTCGTCACCAAGCGCGGCGACTGCCGCGGGGACAATTCCAAGATCAGCTGGACCCAGGTCGAGACCGGTTCGGCGATCACCTGGAAATATCCGAGCTGCATCCTGCGCGGCGACAACTCGTCGGGCGAGTTCTATTCGATCGCCATCTCCAACGGCTACCAGCAGGTCGACAGCGGCACCAAGATGCTGCACCTGGGCAAGAACACCACAAGCCGGATCATTTCCAAGGGCATCGCGGCGGGCTTTTCCGACAACACCTATCGCGGCCAGGTCTCGGCCCACGCCAAGGCCAAGGGTGCGCGCAACTTCACGCAGTGCGACAGCCTGCTGATCGGCGACAAGTGCGGGGCACACACCGTGCCCTACATCGAGAGCCGCAATGCGAGCGCGGTGTTCGAGCACGAGGCGACGACGAGCAAGATCTCGGACGACCAGATGTTCTACTGCCAGCAGCGCGGACTCGACGAAGAGGCGGCGGTGGCGCTGATCGTCAACGGCTTCGTGCGCGACGTGCTGCAGCACCTGCCGATGGAGTTCGCGGTCGAGGCGCAGAAGCTGATCACGGTGAGCCTCGAGGGGAGCGTGGGATGACGGATGTCGTCAACATCGATGCGCTCCAGCTCGATGGTTTCGAGGAGGGCACGCTGTTTGCGGCCGAGACCGCCTCGATCGGCGAGCCGCTCGGTCTTCGCGCACTCGGCGCGCGGCTCCACATCGTCCAGCCCGGCAAGTCGGCGTGCCCGTTTCACCGCCATCACGGCTCGGATGAGCTGTTCCTCATCCTCTCGGGCAATGGCGACTATCGGATCGGCGATCACCGCGTCCCGGTGAAAGCGGGAGATTGCCTGGGGGCGCCCGCCGGCGGGAAGGCGCACCAGATCTTCAACACCGGGACGGTGCCGCTTCGCTACATCGCGTTTTCGAACAATGGCACGGCCGACGTGACCGAATATCCCGACAGCGGGCGGATCAGCGTCAACGTCGGCTTGACCGGATTTCACCGCTACGACGGCAGCTTCAAGCAGGGCGGCAAGCTTGCGCCGCTCGGTTACTGGGATGGCGAGAACACGAGGGCGAAGCCGTGACGGCCGGCCGCATCGATATCGTCAACCTCGACCAGGTCGAGACGCACGAGGTGAAGGCCGGCACGCGGTTCGGGCTCCAGCTCGCCGACATCGACCGGCTGCTCGGGCTGCGCAATCTCGGGGCCATGCTGCATGTGGTGCAGCCGGGAAAGACCGCCTGGCCCTACCATCGCCACCACGGCGTGGACGAATGTTTCCTCGTCCTTGAGGGGACCGGCGAGTACCGCGTCGGCGATCGGCGACTGCCGATCCGGGCCGGCGATTGCATCGGCGCGCCGGCCGGCGGCGAGGCGCACCAGATCATCAATTCGAGCCCCGGCGTGCTGCGCTACATCGCCTTCGCCAATCACGCCCAGGCCGACGTGATCGAATATCCCGACAGCGGCAAGATCGCGATCGCCGCCGCGCGCGGCTACGACTATTCGCCTGAGGCGGTGCTCGACATCAGGGGCCGCCTGACACCAGTTGCCGGCTACTGGGACGGCGAAGATATTGGAGACGACACGTGACCACCCCCATGCTCGAAATCCGCAATC
The DNA here is from genome assembly GCA_964428685.1 of uncultured Devosia sp. GTDB lineage: Bacteria > Pseudomonadota > Alphaproteobacteria > Rhizobiales > Devosiaceae > Devosia_A. Next base: position 17,279 of record CAYRZM010000029.1, read on the forward strand.
TCCACGCGCGGATCGAAGACCGCGAAATCCTGAAGGGCGTGAACCTCACCGTTCCGGCCGGCGAGGTCCATGCCGTGATGGGCCGCAACGGCTCGGGCAAATCGACGCTGAGCTATGTGCTCGCCGGCAAGGAGGACTACGAGGTCACCGAAGGCGTGGCGCTGCTCGACGGCGAGGACATCCTCGCGCTCGACCCGAGCGAGCGGGCGGCCAAGGGTCTGTTCCTCGCCTTCCAGTATCCGGTGGAAGTGCCGGGCGTGGCGACCATGACGTTCCTCAAGGCCGCCATCAATGCCCAGCGCAAGGCGTGCGGCGAGACCGAGATGACGACGCCCGACTTCATGCGCGCGGTGAAGGACGCCGGGCGCGATCTCCACATCGACCAGGAGATGCTGAAGCGCGCGCTGAACGTGGGCTTTTCGGGCGGCGAGAAGAAGCGCGCCGAGATTTTGCAGATGGCACTGCTGAAGCCCAAGATGTGCGTGCTGGACGAGACCGACAGCGGGCTCGACATCGATGCGCTCAAGATCGTCTCGGAAGGAGTCAACGCGCTCCGCGACCCGTATCGCTCGATGCTGGTCATCACGCATTACCAGCGACTCCTCAACCACATCGTGCCCGACGTGGTGCATGTCTTCTCCGACGGCCGCGTGGTCGAGAGCGGGCCCAAGGAGCTGGCGCTGGAACTCGAATCCAAAGGCTATGCCGGCTTCGACGAGGCGGCGGCGTGAGCGTTCCCTTCACGGTCCGCATCGGTCCGGCCGAGCAGGCGCTGATCGACCAGCTCGGCGCGAGCGGCGATGCGGCGGCGGCGTCGCGGCTGCAGGCGAGCGGCCTGCCGACCCGCAAGGTCGAGAGCTATCACTACACCGACCTCAAGACGTTGCTGCGGTCCGTGCCGGCGCTCGCGACCCCGACACCGGCGCTGAGCGAGCCGGCTCTGCGCATTCCGGGTGCGCATCGCGTGCCGATGGTCAACGGCGTCGCGGACGTTGCCGGCGACATGCCCGCGGGCATGCGCGCGACGATTGCGCATGGCGCCGCGCTGACCGAGCGCGACGATGTGCTGGTGCGGCTCAATTCCGCGCTGGCCAAGCAGACGCTGAAGCTCGAAATCCGCAGCCGGGCGACAGAGGTCGTGCACATCGACCGCCGGACCGAAGGCACGGCGCCCGTGCACATGAACGACAGCGTGCATCTCTTCGTCGCGGACGGCAGCAAGGCGACGGTGATCGAGACCTATTCGGGCACCGACGAGGCGCATGTCAGCAACCATGCGAGCTATGTGGCGGTCGGCAAGGACGCCGAGCTGACCCACATCCTGCTCGACCTGAGCCCCAGCCGGGCCACCAACTTCGCTGTGGTCGAGTATCAGACCGGCGAGGGGGCGAAACTCCGGACGATCACCATCCATGCCGGCTCGGCGCTGAGCCGCATGAACCTGTTCGCGCGGCACGCTGGCGAGGGGGCACATGGCGACTTCACCGGCCTCAACCTGACGGCCGACGGGCAGCACTCGGACATCACCCTCGAAGTGACGCACGCCGTGCCGCGATGCTCGTCGAAACCGCTCTTCAAGCAGGTGGCGCGGGGCCGCTCGGTCGCGGTGTTCCAGGGCAAGATCGTCGTCGCGCGCGACGCGCAGAAGACCGACGCCAAGCTGATGATGCAAGGGCTGATGCTCTCGGACGAGGCGCAGATCCTCAGTAAGCCCGAACTCGAAATTTTCGCCGACGACGTCGTCTGCGGGCACGGCTCCACCGTGGGCGCGGTCGACGAGGACTGGCTGTTCTACCTGATGAGCCGCGGCATTCCGAAGGCCGAAGCCGAGGCGATGCTGGTGCGTGGGTTCCTCGCCGAGGTCCTCGATCCAGTGGAGGACGAAGATCTGCACGCCGCGCTCGAGGGCGTGGTGGAGAAGTGGCTGGCCACGCGGTGAGCTTCGATCTCGCACGCGTCCGTGCCGACTTCCCCATCCTCGAAGAACAAATCTTCGGGCACCGGCTGGTCTATCTCGATTCCGGGGCCTCGGCGCAGAAGCCGCGTTCGGTGCTCGTGCGGATGGACTGGGCCTATGCGCACGACTACGCCAACGTCCATCGGGGGCTGCACACGCTCGCCAACCGCGCGACCGAGGCGTACGAGGACGGCCGCAAGGCGGTGGCAAAGTTCCTCAACGCCGGGCGGCCCGAGGACATCGTCTTCACCAAGGGCTCGACCGAGGCCATCAACCTCGTCGCGGCGTCGTTCCTCGAGCCGCGGATCAAGGCCGGCGACGAGATCGTCGTGACCATCCTCGAACACCATTCCAATATCGTCCCGTGGCATTTCCTGCGCGAGCGGCATGGCGCGGTGCTGAAATTCGTCGACTGCCGCGACGACGGCAGCTTCGACCTCGATACTTTCGAGGCGGCCCTGTCGCCGCGGACGAAGATGGTCGCCGTCACCCACATGTCGAACGTGACCGGGACGGTGGTGCCGATCGCCGACGTGATCGCGCGGGCGCATGCGCGGCACGTCCCGGTGCTGGTCGACGGCAGTCAGGGCGCGGTGCACCTCAGGGTGGACGTGCGGGCGCTCGATGCGGACTTTTACGTCTTGACCGGCCACAAACTCTACGGCCCGACGGGGATCGGCGTGCTCTACGGCAAACCGGAGCACCTGGGCGAGATGCGCCCCTACCAGGGCGGCGGCGAGATGATCGAGACGGTGACGCTCGAGACCGTCACCTACAACGATCCGCCGCACCGCTTCGAGGCGGGGACGCCGCCGATCGTGCAGGCGGTCGGGCTGGGTGCGGCAATCGGCTATGTCGACGGCATCGGGCGGGACGCGATCGCGGCCCATGAGCACGAGGTGGCCGACTATGCGCGCGAAAATCTCAAGCGGATCAATTCGCTGCGGCTGATCGGCGACGCCCCGGGCAAGGGCGCGATCTTCTCGTTCGAGATCGAGGGCGCCCACGCCCACGACGTCGCGACCATCCTCGACCGCTACGGCGTCGCCGTCCGCGCCGGCACTCACTGCGCCATGCCGCTGCTCAGGCGCTTCGGCGTCACCTCTACCTGCCGGGCCTCGCTCGCCCTATATTCGGGCAACGACGACATCGATGCGCTCGTCGAGGGCATCGAAAAGGCGAAGAAGCTGCTGCAATGACCGACGAAGTGGCGGAAAAGACAGAGGAACCGGCGACGCCGGCGGTGGAGACGACCGAGGGCAACCGCATCGTGCCGAGCATGTCGGCCGCGATTCCGCCCGAGGAAGTGGCCCGCATTACCGCCGACCTGATCGGGGTGCTCAAGACCGTCTACGACCCGGAAATCCCGGTCGATATCTACGAACTTGGCCTGATCTATCGCGTCGAACTCGACGACAACCGGCACCTGACCATCGACATGACGCTCACCGCCCCGGGCTGCCCGGTGGCGGGCGATATGCCGGGCTGGGTGGAAAATGCCGCGCTGAGCGTCGAGGGGATCGCCGGGGTGACGGTCAACATGGTCTACGATCCGCCGTGGGACCAGTCGCGCATGTCCGAAGAAGCGCAGGTTGCGCTGAACTGGTGGTAATCCCGGCGCGTTAGGCGTATATCGGTGTTCGACGATATAAGAGAATTGCAATGCCCCTGCCGATCATGAGCCTCACCGATGCCGCCGCGACGCGTGTGCGCGAAATCATGGCGGATTCGGATTCGCCGGTCGTCGGCGTGCGGGTGGGGATCAAGAATGCCGGCTGTGCCGGGCAGGCTTATACGCTCGACTATGTGAGCGCGCCGATCACCGGCGACGACCACGTGGTCGACAAGGGCGTCGACGTCTATGTCGAGCCCAAGGCAACGCTGTTCCTCCTGGGCACGGTGATGGACTTCGAGGAAGACATGCTCAAGTCCGGCTTCACCTTCAAGAATCCGAACCAGACCGGCGAATGCGGCTGCGGCGAGAGCGTGCAGCTGAAGCCGGCGGATCTCAAGGCGCTGGCCGAGGCGCGAGCCGCGACGCACTAGCCCGCGCGAATGAGCGGCAGAGCAAGGTCCTTCCGGAACAGATAGAGCAGCGTTCTTAGCGCCTCGCCGTCGGCGCCGGCCAGTCCCGGGTTGGCCGCCAGCATCGCCTTGGCGTCGTCGTGCGCGTATTCGAGCAAATGCCGGTGCACGTCGGGCACGGCGAGATGGTAGCCGGGCATGCCGGACTGGCTGGTGCCCAACAGGTCGCCCTGGCCGCGCAGCTCGAGGTCGCGCTCGGCGATGACGAAACCGTCCTCGGTGGATTTGATGGTCTCGAGCCGGGCGCGCGCCACATCGCCCAGCGGCTCCCTGTAGAGCAGCAGGCAGGCCGAGCGCTGTGAACCGCGACCGACGCGGCCGCGCAGCTGATGGAGCTGGGCGAGACCGAACCGCTCGGCGTGCTCGATGATCATGATGGTCGCGTTGGGGACGTCGACGCCGACTTCGATCACGGTCGTCGCAACGAGGATCTTGGCCTCGTTGCGCTGGAAGCGCCCCATGATCTCGTCCTTCTGGGCCGGCGTCATCCGCCCGTGGACCATCTCCACCTGATCGCCGAACACCGTCTTGAGGGCCGCGAAGCGATCTTCCGCCGAGACCACGTCGAGGCTCTCGCTCTCCTCGACCAGCGGCGTGACCCAGAAGGCCTGCGCGCCTTCCTCGATCCGCGCCTTAAGCCGCGCCAGCACCCGGTCGTATTCGGCAATCGAGAGGACTGCGGTGTCGATGGGCTGCCGGCCGCGCGGTTTCTCGCGCAGCAGCGACACCGACATGTCGCCGAAATGCGTGAGCACCAGCGAGCGCGGGATCGGCGTTGCGGTCATCACCAGAAGATCGGCGTGCTGGCCCTTGTCGGTGAGCGCAAGGCGCTGCGCGACGCCGAAGCGGTGCTGCTCATCGACGACGGTCAGGCCCAGATTGGCGAACTCGACCTGCGACTGGAACAGCGCGTGGGTACCCACGGCGATGCTGCTCTCGCCGCTGGCAAGGCGCGCGAGCGCAGCGCGGCGGTCGCCCGCGGGCATCTTGCCGGTCATCAGCTCGAGGCCGAGGCCGGCCTTGACGCAGATCGGCGCGAGGGTGCGGTAGTGCTGGGCGGCGAGCAGCTCGGTGGGCGCCATCAGCGCCGACTGCGCGCCGCTCTCGGCGACCGCCGCCATCGCCATGAGCGCGACGACGGTCTTGCCCGAGCCCACGTCGCCCTGCAGCAGCCGCGACATGCGCGTCGGCGCGGCGAGGTCGTCGCGGATGTTGGCAACTGCGAGCTTTTGGCCTTCGGTCAGCGCAAAGGGCAGGGCGGC
>CAYRZM010000030.1:0-4590 GCA_964428685.1 uncultured Devosia sp.
GGGGGACCGCCGGAACGGCGGTGGAGGGGCGGGCGGCGGTCGCGTTGCCCGCCGGGCGTGCCCCTTATCTCGCCCGCGTCGGGCTGCTACACACCCCCATGTCCCAGTCTCCCATGGATCTGGCCCTGCAACTCGCCGAGGCGGCCGCGGCCGCGGGGGAGGCGCCGGTGGGGGCGGTGGTGGTGGAGAACGGCACCGTCATCGCCGCCGAGCGCAACCGCATGCGCGAATTGAACGACCCCACGGCGCATGCCGAGCTCAACGCCATCCGCGCGGCGCTCGCGAGGCGCGGCACCGGGCGGCTCGACGGCTGCGATCTTTACGTGACGCTCGAGCCGTGTGCGATGTGCGCGGGGGCGATGGCGCATGCGCGGGTGCGGCGGCTCACCTACGGCGCCGGCGATCCCAAGGCGGGCGCGGTCGATCATGGCGTGCGGCTGTTCGACAGCCCGAATACGCACCACCATCCGGAGGTGATTTCGGGGATCGGCGAGAGCCGCTCGAGCGAGCTGCTCAAGGCGTTTTTCGCGCGGCTGCGGGCGTAGCTAGCCGGCGCGGTGCGTCGGGCCGGAGCGCGACAGGAACTGCTCCACGCGGTGGCTCAGGTGCCGCTTGAAGTTGTCCTTCTCCTTGTCGGCATGGGCGAGGATTTCCTTGACCCGCCAGAACTCCATCGCGCCGAAGACGCTCAAATGCGGCCGCACGTAAACGTCGGGCGGATAGGCCGCCATCATGTGCGCCGTGAGCGAGTGCATCATGATCTGCGCCGAGCCGAACCAGACGTCGAGCGCGCGGAAATCGCTGCGCGCCAGAGCTTCGGTCGGATCGCCGTTGACGTCGATGGCAACGAGGATGTCCTGCCCGCTCGCCTGGTCGACCGGCAGCGGATTGACCACGCCGCCATCGACCAGCACATGGTTGGCGTAGCGCACCGGCTTGAACACCGACGGAATGGCGATGGAGCCGGCGATGGCGGGCTGCAGCGGGCCGGAGTGGAACACCGCCTGGTGCCAGCTCTGGAAATCGGTCGCGACCACGTAGAACGGCACCTTGAGGTCGCCGAACTCGGTGGGGAAGGGCTGCGGCAGGAAGGCCTCGACCACGCGGTTGGCGTCGAGCTGGATGTTGAAGCCGTTCTGGAGGAGGCCGCCAAGGTTGCGGATCTGCGCGCCCCAGAGCCGCGCGGCGATGATCCGCATCGTGCCGAGCACGCTGAGCGCGTGCTCGCGCAGCTCGAGCCCGGTCATGCCGTTGGCCCAGCCCGAGCCGATGAGCGCCCCGATCGAGGTGCCGGCAATGACCGCGGGCCTGAGGCCGAGCTCGTCCATCGCCTCGATGAAGGGAATGTGGGTGAGGCCGCGGGCCGAGCCGCCGCCGAGCGCGACGCCGATGCGCGGCATGTGGTTGTGGGCGGGCACCAGCGGCGGGGGCGGCGCATCGTCGGCTTCGCGCAGACGGTCAATCAGCTCCTGTCCCCGCTGCTGGATCGGGGTCAGTTCGTCCTCACGGGTGAGGTCCTGAGCCATTCTGAGCATCTATGCTGCGCTGCGGACCTTTATAAGCCCTTGCGCGCCTCCTCCGGCAAAATCGCTCGCCATAAGGCTAACGATCGAGGCGGAGGTTCCGTTCACGGCTGATGGCGCGCCAGCCGATGTCGTGGCGGGAAAAGCCGCCCGGCCAGCCGATTTTGGCCACCGCAGCGTCCGCCCGCTCCTTGGCTTCGGCCACGCTGGCGCCGAGCGCGGTGACGTTGAGCACGCGCCCGCCATTGCTGAGGAGCCGGCCGTTTTCGCGCCTCGTGCCGGCGTGGAAGACGACGAGATTGGACGTTTCCGGCGGCAGCGGGGGAATGTCTTCGCCGCGCGCATAGCTGCCGGGGTAGCCCTTGGCGGCGGCGACGACGGTCAGCGCCACGTCCGGCGACCAGTCCACGGCGCCGACCCGCGCCAGGTCGCCGGCGGCAGTGGCTTCGAGCAGCGTCAGGAGGTCGGAGCGGAGACGCGGCATCAGCACCTGCGTCTCCGGATCGCCGAAGCGGGCATTGTACTCGATGAGTTTGGGCCCCTCGCGCGTCAGCATGAGCCCGGCATAGAGCACCCCCTGATAGGGCGTGCCGCGGGCCCTGAGGCCGCGCACCGTGGGTTCGACGATCTCGCGCAGCGTCTGCGCGACGAGCTCGGGCGTCATCACGGGCGCCGGGGAATAGGCGCCCATGCCGCCGGTGTTGGGACCCATGTCGCCGTCGAAGGCGCGCTTGTGGTCCTGCGCGGTGCCGAGGACCAGCGTGCGCTCGCCGTCGCAGAGGACGAAGAGGCTCGCTTCCTCGCCCTCGAGAACATCCTCGATGACGACGGCCGCGCCCGACTGTCCGAAGGCGCCGGCAAAGCAGTCGCGGATCGCGGCCTCCGCTTCGGCGAGGGTCGCTGCGACCGTCACGCCCTTGCCGAGCGCGAGGCCGTCGGCCTGGACCACGATCGGCGCGCCGTGGCCGCGGACATAGGCGAGGGCAGGGGCCTCGGCGTCGAAACGGCGATAGGCGGCGGTGGGGATGCCCATCTTGTCGCAGAGCGCTTTGGTAAAGCTCTTGCTGCCCTCGAGCTGCGCCGCAGCGGCGCTCGGGGCAAAGCAGAGGAGGCCGGCTTCCCGCACGGCATCGCCCAGCCCCGCCACCACCGGCGCGTCGGGGCCGACGATGACGAAGTCGATCGCGTTGGCGCGTGCCCAGGCGACGACCGCGGCCTGATCCATCGGATCGAGCGCGACATTTTCGGCGATTTCGGACGTGCCGCCATTGCCGGGCGCGACGAACAGGGCGCTGAGCCGCGGCGATTGCCGGAGCTTCCACGCCAGCGCGTGCTCCCGTCCGCCCGATCCGATCAGCAAGACCCGCATCGTTCACCCCCGCCTCCCTTGACCGAATGTGAACGAAAGCGCAACAGGGCCACATGGAGCAGGCCGCCAGCAACGCCCACGAATTCACGGTCTCCGAGCTCGCCAATGCGGTGCGGCGGACGGTGGAGGACGAGTTCCAGTATGTGCGGGTGCGCGGCGAGATCTCGGGGTTCCGCGGCGTCCATTCCTCGGGACACGCCTATTTCACGCTCAAGGACGACCAGGCGGGAATCGACGCGGTGGTGTGGAAGACCACCTGGCCGCGGCTGCGCTTCAAGCCCGAGGAGGGGATGGAGGTGATCGCCACCGGGCGGCTCACCACCTTCCCCAAATCGAGCAAGTACCAGATCGTCATCGAGCAGCTCGAGCCGGCGGGGGCCGGCGCGCTGATGGCGCTGCTCGAGGAGCGGCGCAAGAAGCTCGCGGCCGAGGGCCTGTTTGCGGCCGAGCGGAAGAAGAAGCTGCCATACCTGCCGCGCGTCATCGGCGTCGTGACCTCGCCGACCGGCGCGGTGATCCGCGACATCCTCCACCGCCTGGCCGACCGCTTCCCGAGCCGCGTGCTGGTGTGGCCGGTGCGCGTGCAGGGCGAGACGGCGGCGCACGAGATCGCCAACGCCGTCGCCGGCTTCAACGCGCTGCCCGTCGATGGGCGCATCGCGCGGCCGGACCTGCTGATCGTCGCGCGCGGCGGCGGCTCGATCGAGGACCTCTGGAGCTTCAACGAGGAGATCGTGGTGCGGGCGGTGGCGGCGAGCCGCATCCCGGTGATCTCGGGCGTCGGGCACGAGACCGACACGACGCTGGTCGATTACGCCGCCGACCTCCGCGCCCCGACGCCGTCGGCGGCGGCGGAAGCAGCGGTGCCGGTGCGCGCCGAGCTCATTGCCTATGTCGACGACCAGGGCACGCGGACGCGCACGGTGATCCGCCGCCAGCTCGGCCACAGCCGCGACCGGCTGCGCGCCGCGGCCGGGGGGCTGCCGCGGCCGCTCGACCTGCTCGATATTGCGCGGCAGCGGGTGGACCTTGCGGCGCAGGGGCTGGGCGCCTCGCTGCGGCATCTGGGACAGGGCAAGCGACTGGCCTTTGCGACAGTGGCGGCGCGGCTCTCGCCGCAGGCGCTGGCGACCGACCTCCGGCATGCCCGCGCCCGGCTGGCGCCCGCGGCCGAACGGCTGCAGCCGGGGCTCCGCCGCCAGCTCGCGCAACGGGCCGAGCGGCTGGCGTCGGCCGGGCGGCTGCTCGAGTCCTACAGCTACAAGGGCGTGCTGGCCCGCGGCTTCGCGCTGGTGAACGACGCCGACGGCAATCTCGTGCGCTCGAAGGACGATGTCGGGCCCGGCGCGACGCTCGCCATCGAAGTGGCGGACGGGCGGATCGGCGCGACCGTGGGCGGCGCGCCGCCCGCCCGCAAGCGCCGGACGGCAGCCAAGGACGACCGGCAGGAGAGCCTGTTCTAGCGCGGTTTGCCCCGCCGCGTTTTCGTCCTATATCTGCGGCAGAGGTGCACGCGTGAACATCTACGACAAGAACTTTGCCCCCACCGAAGCGGTCATCCGCTATCTCGACGGCGACTACGTGGTGGTGCGGCCGGGAAGCATCGTGCGCTGCGCCATTACCGGCAAGGCGATCCCCGTCGACGAGCTGATGTACTGGAACGTCGACCGGCAGGAGCCCTATGCCGACGCCGACGCC
>CAYRZM010000031.1:0-3800 GCA_964428685.1 uncultured Devosia sp.
TTGTCGCCGGTGATGTGGAAATCCTCGCCGAGCGCTTTCTTCTTGCCGAAGAGCTTGACGAACGGCTTGGCGAAGTCCTCCGACCGCGTGAGCGTCCACGGGGCGTTGCCGTCGCCGGCGACGAGCACGGGCTTGCCCGCCAGCATGCGGTGGGCGACGATGTCGCCTTCGTTGAGCATGGTGGGCAGGCCCGAGCGCACGGTGTGCGACGGCCGCACATTGGTCCAGGGCAGCTTCTTTGCCGCCTTCATCAGGTTCTCGCAGGCGATCTTGTTCTGGCTGTAGAGCCAGTAGGGATTGATGGCCGGGGTCTTCTCGGTGATCACATAGGCGTCGATGGTCTTCTGGTAGACCGAGGCCGAAGAGATGAAGATGTACTGGCCGACGCGGCCGGCGAAGGTCTTGATGTCCTGCTTCATCTGCTCGGGCGTGAACACCATGAACTGGGCCACGACGTCCCAGTTTTCCTTGCCCAGCTGCGCGTAGCTTTTCGGATCGCGCATGTCGCCGACGATCGAGGTGACGCCCTTGGGCAGGGTCTCGTCGCGTTGGCCGCGGTTGAAGACCGAGACCTTGTGGCCGGCCTTGAGAGCGAGCTTGACGCAGGGCAGCGAGATCTGGCCGGTGCCGCCGACGAACAGGATTTTGGCCATGGAAGTCCTCCGATTTTCGCGGAGACTCTTGGCGCGCCGGAGTTGAACTGGCAAGCGCCGTTCAGGCGGATTCGGGCTCGGCGGCGAGGACGAAGGCGGTGACCTTGTCGAGCGGCATCTCGCAGGGCTTTAGCGCCGGATCTCCCGTAGGCGGGCGGTAGATGTTGAGGCTGATCCGGTCGGGACCGCCGAGCTCTTCGGCAAAGAGCTTCATCGAGCGGCCGTCGGCGTGGACGGTGCGCGAGACGCCGTAGCGGCGGCCGGCGTAGCGGGCGGTGAACCAGCCGAGCGGCAGCGCGCCGAGCCGGGTCCACGCAGCCTCGGCGGAATGGGATTCAGCGGTCACAGCGCCGGGATCGCAGGTGGGGCGAGCGCCGCCTGGGCGGCCTGAAGCTGCTGCTGGAGTTTCAGCTCGGCCTCGAGGGCGATCTGCTGCTGGTGCAACTCGGCCTCGAGGGCGAGCTGCTGGTTGCGCAGGGCGGTGGCGTCGCTCAGCGCCTGCTGCTCGCACAGCATGTAGGCCGTCTGGTTGGCGACGTTGCCGGTGCTGCTGTCGTCGGGCAGGAGCGTGCATTCGGCCGCGAAGGCGGGCGTGGCGAGCGCGGCGAGGATGGCGGCGATGAGGAACGGGCGCATGACCTAAAGATAGGCCGCGTGCGTGGCGCGCCCAAGGCGGGCGCGATCACGGTTTCGCGCCTAGACCTTTGGCGGCGGCGCCTCGCCGCGGAAGATCGTGGCATTGCGGGCGGCGAAATCGGCGAAGCTGGCGGCGGGGCGGCCGAGCAGCTCCGGCACCGTGGGATAGACGATCGACTCCCTGCCGTTCCGCCGCTCGGCAAAGAGCTCGAACAGGGCGTCGGCGGTGTAGGGCGGCAGGCCTGCCGCCAGCTGCCGGCGGCGCATCTCCTCGGGCTCGACATTCACATAGCGGATCGGCCGGCCGGCGACGGCGGAGAGCCGCTCCGCCACCTCGGCCATCGTCAGTGCCTCCGGCCCGGTGATGGGGTAGATCCGGTTCTCGTGGCCCGGCTCGGTGAGGGCGCGGACGGCGATGTCGGCGACGTCGCCGACGTCGGTCGAGGCGATGCGGGCGTCGCCCATGGGCAGCATGAGGGCGCTGCGCGCGACGATGTTGGGCACCTGGCGGAAGTAGGCGAACATGAACTCGCCGGAGCGCAGGTGGGTGAAGGCGAGGCCGCTCGCTTCGATCCGCTGCTCGATCTCGCCGTGCATGCGGGCATAGCGGAAGGGCGAGGCGATGTCGGGGATGATGCCCGAGAGTTTGACGATATGGCGGACGCCGGATGCCTTCGCCGCCGCGACCACGTTGGTCTGCACATCGAGCATGTCGGGCGCCGACGGCGAGATGAGCATCAGGCGGTCGATGCCCTGCAGCGGGGCAGCAAGGGTTTCCGGCCGGCTCATGTCGCCGACCGCGATCTCGACGCCGGGCAGCGTTCCGAGGGCGGCGGCGCGCTCGCGGCTCCGCACCAGGGCGCGGACGGGAACGCCTCGTGCCGAGAGCCGCGCGACCACGGCGCTGCCGTTAAAGCCGTTGGCGCCGGTGACGAGGATCATGACCGCCTCCCGCGATGCGGCGCCGATCTGGCGGCGGCGGGGGCGGCAATGCAAGTATGGACATATTGGATAGCAGGGAGGCACCGATGGACGATCGCGTGGCCGCGCACCGCTGCCCGGTGGCGGCGTTCCAGAAGCTGGTGGCGGGGAAATACAAGCTCAGGATCGTGTGGGACCTGCAGGACGGGCCGCGGCGCTACGCCGAGATCGGTCGCGGGCTGCTGCGCGGTGGGGCCGCGAGCGACGCGGTGGCGCCGCGCGTCCTCAGCCGCGAGCTCAAGGCGCTGGTCGCGAGCGGGCTCGTGGCGCGGCACGATTTCGGCACGCTGCCGCTGCGGGTCGAATACAGCCTCACACCCAAAGGGCAGAGCTTCGTGCCGTTGATCGGCGCCATCCGGGCGTGGAGCACCGACAACCTCACCGCGGGAGCGGCGGCGTGAGCGCGACCATCGACGCGCCCGTGGCGGGACCGGCGCCGCAGAGGCTCGCGCGCATCGCCGGGGTGCTGTTCCTCCTCACCTTCGTCACCGCAATCCCGCCGGTGGTCTGGTTCTACGCGCCGGTGCTGAGCGATCCGGGCACCTACGTCACCGGCAGCGGCGCCGACATGATGCCGGGCTGGGGCGCGCTCTGCGAGCTCGGGCTGATCGCCGCCAATATCGGCACGGCGCTGGCGCTTTATCCGCTGCTCAGGCGGCAGAACGAGGCGCTGGCGCTCGGCTATGTCGCGGCACGACTGGTGGAATGCGGTTTCATTGCGGTCGGCATTGTCGCCGTGCTGGCGATCACTTCGCTCCGCGGCGGCAACGACAGCTACGACACGCTGGTGGTCGCGGCGCGGGCGCTCGCGGCGGTGCACGACTGGACATTCCGGCTCGGGCCGGGCGTGGTGGTCGGCATCGGCAACGGGCTCATCCTCGGCTGGCTGATGTGGACTTCGCGGCTGGTGCCGCGCGCGCTATCGATCCTCGGGCTGATCGGCGGCCCGCTGATCGTGCTCTCGGGCGCGGGCGTGGTGCTGGGGCTGATCCCGGCGGGCGGCAGCGTGCAGGGGATTGCGACGATCCCCGAGGCGCTGTGGGAGCTGGGGCTGGGATTGTGGCTGACGGTGCGGGGGGGTCGGGGCGAAGGCGGCAGGATAAGCAAAAGCCCGGGAGCGATCCCCGGGCCTTTGTAACTTCGTTCTTGGGGCTGCCCCCTCCACCATGCTGCGCATGGTCCCCCTCCCCTGCTTCGCGGGGGAGGAACCTGACTGCATCATTCCGCCGGTTCGGCCGGCTCGGCTTCCTTAACCTTTTCCTTGCCGGTCGCCTGGTCGACGACCTTCATGGAGAGGCGGACCTTGCCGCGCTCGTCGAAGCCGAGGAGCTTCACCCAAACCTTGTCGCCTTCCTTGACGACGTCGGTGGTCTTGCCGACGCGCTGGTCGGCGAGCTGGGAGATGTGGACGAGGCCGTCCTTGGACCCGAAGAAGTTCACGAAGGCGCCGAAATCGGCGGTCTTGACGACGGTGCCCTGGTAGATGGCGCCCACTTCGGCTTCGTCGGTGATGCCCTTGATCCACTTGAT
>CAYRZM010000032.1:0-15871 GCA_964428685.1 uncultured Devosia sp.
ACGAGCCGGTTGACGGCGCCGTCGAGATCGCGGCCGTGGCTGATGACGATGCGCGCGATGTAGTCGATGACGGCGGGCGGGAAGTGGACGCCGAAGCGCGACTGGGCGAGCTCGGCGCGGCGGGTGACGATCGAACGGCGCAGATCGAGATCGAAGCCGCCGATGGGCACCACGAGGCCGCCGCTCAGCCGCGAGCGCACGCGCTCGTCGAGCATTTCGAGATCGCGCGGCGGCGCGTCGCCCGCCACCACCACCTGCTTGGCGCCGGTCAGGAGCGTGCCGAGGGTGTGGCCGAACTCGGTGGCCGACTTGCCCTGGAGGAACTGCATATCGTCGATGAGAAGGAGATCGACGCGGCGGAGCCAATCCTTGAGGGCGATCGCCGACTGCCGCTGCACCGCGGTGATGAAGTGGTACATGAAATGGTCGGCGGTGAGATAGACGATGTTGCGGTGGGGCTCGGCCGCGCCCGACGCCCAGGCGATGGCATTGAGCAGATGCGACTTGCCGAGGCCGACCGTCGAATGGATGTAGACGGGGTTGAAACTCACCGTGCCGTTGAGGGCGGCGCTCGCCACCTGCTTGGCGATGCCGAGCGCAATCTCGTTGGAAGGACCGGCGACGAAGCTCTCGAAGGTCATCTTCGGATCGAGCGCCGAGCCCGAGAGCGCATCGCCCTTGGGGGCGCTCATTTCGCGCGCCGGCTTGAGCGTGGTGGGCGCGGGCTCGGCTTCGAGCTCGGGCGCGGCTTCGGCCGCCGGGGCGAGGCGCGGGCGCGCCTGGCCGTTGATGCGCACGGTGAAATGCAGCCGCGTCACCTCGGGCATTTCGGCCTTGAAGGTGTCGAGGATCTTTTCGGCGTAGTTGGACTGGATCCACGAGCAGAGGAAGCGCGTGGGCACGCTCAGATGCGCCTTGTCCTCGACGATCTCCTCGAGCTCGAGCCGCGCGAACCAGGAATTGAAAACATCCTCGCCGAAGGCGGCGCGGAGCCGGGCCCGGACGCGCTGGAACAGCTCGGAGGGACCGCGGGGCTCGCCGGTGGCGGGCATCAGCGGCGCCCGGGGCGCCGTGTTCCGCTCATGATGCCTGCCGACTTCATCGCGCCCGCTGCCCGCACCAACCGTCATCGCCTATCGCCCCGCTCTTGCCGACAGGAACCCTGTGCCGGGCTCTCTTTGTTGCCGCCACGCCTGCCGATGCGGCAGACAAAAATGTCATCCGCCGCGAATGCACGCCGCGACCGGACTCACTTCACTCAACATCTGAACCGGGAGCTTGCGCCCGGCCCGCCATTATCTCTCACGCATTACGCAAGACGATAAATGTGCCACCCAGTTTGCCGCTTCGGTGGTTACTCCAAACGCGCCCCCGCGACCGGCACCGGCCAACCACAGGGGGACGTTCGATTGCCCCAACTCACTCCAACGTCGTCCGGTTGCCGCAGCCGCAACAGCCCTCGTCTCCCGAGCGACAGGGGCATCCTAGTGGGCGCGTTTCTGGCGGGCAACTGCGTTCTTTTTCATGCGAGGCGCTTGACAGGAAAGGGCGCGAGGGGACGCGGAAAATGGTTTTTCCGCAGGTGCGCCCGAGCGGCGAAAGCAAGCGTCTGTGACTCAATGACGAATCTGACGCGCCGCCGCAGAGCGGAGCGACGTTCTAGATTTCGGGCGATGGGGGTGATGCGAAAGATTCATCTCCCGCGGCGCGGCGTGCCATGCAGCGGCTTCGGCGAAGCCTGCGGAAATCAAGGGCTTCGTGGAATGGCGGCGAGTGTCGCAGAAACGACACACCGCTGTCATGCGGGGAGCCGTGTCCAGAAGAAAGCCGATGCGTGCGGCCCACCCCCTCCGAGCTGCGCTAGGTCGCTGCGCTCCCAAGCTGCGCTTGCCTCCCCCGTCAAGGGGGAGGTGGGATGACTGAGAGGTCGTGTCGTGAAAAACAAAAGGCTCCCGGAGGGGAGCCTTGCTGCGTTCGTCCGTGGAGGACGGGTCAGGCCTTGAGGGCTTTTACGCGGGCGTTGAGGCGGCTCACTTTGCGCGAGGCGACGTTGGCGTGGATGATGCCCTTGGACGCCGAACGGGCGATCTCGGGCTCGGCCGCCTTGAGCGCCGCCACGGCCTCGTCGTGCTTGCCGCCGGCGATGGCTTCCTCGACCTTGCGGATATAGGTGCGCATGCGCGAGCGGCGCGACTTGTTGACCTCGGCGCGCACGACGATCTTGCGCGCGGATTTCTTGGCGGACGAACTGTTGGCCATCGGGGTCCTCTTTGCCGGCGGCGCCCTGGGGCGCGTCCTTCGCCGGGATGAAAATGAAAGCGGCGGCACCGGGCCGCCAAAGCTGGCGGGTGTATAGGCGGAACGGGGTTTGGCGTCAACCAGAGTTCGGAACGGGCCGATCAGCGGCTGCCTCGCACCCCCTCCGAGCTGCGCTAGGTCGCTACCGCTCCCAAGCTTCGCTTGCCTCCCCCTTGACGGGGGAGGTGGCCGACTGAGAGTTATGGTTTTTGGCAAACGGGGCAGAAGAAGGTGGAGCGGCCGGACTGGACGATGCGGCGGATGGTGCCGGTGCAGTCTTGGGTGTGGCAGGGCTCGCCTTCCCGGTCGTAGACGTCGAAACGGTGCTGGAAATAGCCCGAGCCGCCCTCGGCATCGCGGAAATCGCGGAGGGTCGAGCCGCCCGCCGCGATGGCGTCGGTCAGCACGCTGCGCACGCCCTCTGCCAGAAGCGCGAGCCGGGCCGACGGCTTGCCGGACTTGAGCACCAGCTTGCCCGCCTTGACGGTGGGGCGGATGTGGGCGCGCCAGAGGGCTTCGCTGACATAGATGTTGCCGAGACCCGCGACGACGCGCTGGTCGAGGAGCGACGCCTTGATGGGCGCCGCCTTGCCGGCAAAGCGCGCAGCCATCTCGTCGGCGTTGAATTCGTTGCCGAGCGGCTCGGGGCCGAGGCCCTCGAGAAACTCGGAATCCTCCTCATGGGTGAAGAGGTCCATGAAGCCGAAGCGGCGGGGGTCGGAATAGATGAGGGTGAGCTTGCCGCGCCTGGGGTGGGTCAGCTGCATCACCACGTGGTCGTGCTTTTGGTCGGCGGCGGGCTCGTAGTAGCGCGAGGGCTCCTTGAATTTTCCCTCGGCGAAGCGGAAGGCGCCCGTCATGCCGAGGTGGCCGAGCCAGGTCTTGCCGCCGCTCAGGTGGAAGAGCAGGTATTTGGCGCGGCGGCCCACCGCGGTGATGGTCTGGCCCTCGAGAGATTTGGCGAAGCCGCGCGGGAACGGAAAGCGCAGGTCCTTGCGGTTGAGGGTCACGCGGTCGATGCGGGCGCCTTCGAGCCAGGGGCGAAGGCCGCGGACGACGGTTTCGACTTCGGGCAGCTCGGGCATGGGGGAAGAGCTCAACCATGTGCCGGATTGGCCAATTCCAAGCCGGATGCGTTCTCTATATATAGCGCGCGACATGACAGAGACTGGCAGCATGGCGGAGACCACGCATTTCGGCGAGCGCACGGTGCCCCTGAGCGACAAGCAGGGGCTGGTGGACAAGGTGTTCCACGACGTCGCCGACCGCTACGACCTGATGAACGACCTGATGAGCGGGGGCGTGCACCGGCTGTGGAAGGACGCGCTGGTGGCGCGGCTGGCGCCGCCCAAGACCGGCACCCTGCCCTATCGCGTGCTCGACATGGCGGGCGGCACCGGCGACATCGCGCAGCGCATCCTCGATGCCAGCGCGGGCTATGCCGAGGTGGTGGTCGCCGACATCAATTCCGACATGCTGCGGGTGGGTGCCGAGCGCGCCAAGACCTGGCGGTTCGGCACGCAGGCGTCGTTTGTCGAAGCCAATGCCGAGGCCCTGCCCTTTGCCGACGACAGCTTCGACGCCTACACGATCGCCTTCGGCATCCGCAACGTGCCGCGGATCGAGACGGCGCTGAGCGAGGCCTTCCGGGTGCTCAAGCGCGGCGGGCGGTTCCTCTGCCTCGAATTTTCCGCCGTCGACGTGCCGGGGCTCGACCGGCTCTACGACGAGTGGAGCAAACGGGCGATCCCGCCGATCGGGCGCGTGGTGACGGGCGACGCGCAGCCCTACCAGTATCTCATCGAATCCATCCGCAAATTTCCCCCGCCCGGCCGCTT
The DNA here is from genome assembly GCA_964428685.1 of uncultured Devosia sp. GTDB lineage: Bacteria > Pseudomonadota > Alphaproteobacteria > Rhizobiales > Devosiaceae > Devosia_A. Next base: position 4,137 of record CAYRZM010000032.1, read on the forward strand.
CTCGGCGATGATCGAGACGGCGGGATTCAAGCGCGTGACGCATACGGCGATGAGCGGCAACATCGCGGCGCTGCATGCGGCGTGGAAATTGTAGTGGTGCGTTTGCCCGCCGGCCTGGCCAACTCCCCGGTGTCATTCCCGCGCAGGCGGGAATCCATGTCGCCGTCCGCGCGAAACGATAGATGGATTCCCGCCTTCGCGGGAATGACCCCGTGGGTGGGACGTCGCCCTGAAGCCGGGGCGAGCTCATGACCTCCCTGGCCGCCACCCTTCGGCTGTTCCGCGCGGGGTTCGTGCTGGCGCGCGAGGGGGCGTTTTCGATCGTGGACCCCACGGCGCTGCCGCCGGTGATGAAGGCGGGGGTGCGGCTCGGGCGGCTGTTCGAGCGCGGCGCGGTGAAGCGCAACGGGCCGGCGGAGAACCTGCGGCGGGCGCTCGACCGGCTGGGGCCGACCTACGTGAAGCTCGGCCAGACCTTTGCGACGCGGCCCGACATCGTGGGTATCGAGGTGGCGGCGAACCTGGCGCAGCTGCAGGACAAGATGGCGCCGTTCGATGCGGCGCTGGTGCCGAAACTGCTCGCCAACGCGCTGCACGAGAAGGCGGCAGAGCTCACCGACATTTCGCCGCCGATCGCGGCGGCCTCGATCGCGCAGGTGCACAAGGCCGCGGTGACGCGCGGCGGGGTGCGCGAGGAGGTGGCCGTCAAGATCCTGAGGCCCGGGATCAAGGACCGGTTCCGCCGCGACCTCGAGAGCTACTATGCGGGCGCGCGGCTCGCCGAGCGCTGGATGCCGGCGCTGCGGCGGCTGCGGCCGACCGACGTGGTCAGGACGCTCGACCGTTCGGCGCGGCTCGAGCTCGATTTGAGGCTCGAAGCGGCCTCGATCTCGGAGATGGCCGAGAACATCAAGGACGACCCCGATTTCGTGATCCCGGCGGTGAGCTGGGACCACACAGCCGAGACGGTGCTGACGACAAGTTGGGTCGAGGGCATTCCGATCCGCGACACGGCAGCGCTCGAGGCGGCCGGACTCGACCGCAGGGCGCTCGCCAGAATCGTGCTCCAGTCGTTCCTGCGCCATGCGATCCGCGACGGGTTCTTCCATGCCGACATGCATCCGGGCAACCTCTTCGCCGACCCGAAAACCGGCGCGGTGATCGCCGTCGACTTCGGCATCATGGGGCGGCTGACGCGGCGTGAGCGGCGCTTCCTCGCCGACATCCTCTACGGCTTCATCACCCGCAACTACCGGATGATCGCGGAGCGGCACTTCGAGATCGGCTATGTGCCCAAGACGCAGTCGGTCGACGATTTCGCGCTGGCGCTGCGCTCGATCGGCGAGCCGCTGCAGGGACGGACGGCGACCGACATCTCGATGGCGAAGGTGCTGGGGCAGCTGTTCGCGACGACCGAGCTCTTCGACATGCAGACGCGGCCCGAGCTGGTGCTGCTGCAGAAGTCGATGGTGCTGGTCGAGGGTGTGGCGCGGGCGCTCGACCCGGCGCTCAACATCTGGACCACGGCGGAGCCGGTGGTGGGCGATTTCGTGCGGCGCGAGGCAGGACCGATCGGCCGGCTCGAGGACCTCAGGGACCGCGCGACGGTGGCGATGGAGACGGTGGGCAAGCTGCCGAGCCTCGTGAGCCGCGCGGAAGCCGCGCTCGACGACTACGACGCCGACAAGAAATCGCCGGCGCGGCGGCGGGCCACGCGGCTGATGGCGGCGGGCTTCTGGGTGCTGGTGATCATCGCCGCGATCCTGCTGTTCGAGCTTTTCTTCCGCTAGTTCAGATGCGGTTCAGCCCCGGGCCGACAGGTTCGGCGCGGGCGCCTTGCGGCGCTGCCGCACCGCCCATAAGGTCGGCAGCGGCGGTGGCCGGGGCGCGAACATTGAGGGCAAGCAAATGAAATTCGCAACGATCGGCCGCGCCGCGGGCATCCTGCTCGTGAGCTTCGGCCTCTCCGGCTGCGTCGACATGACCGAGGAGCTCAACGTCACCTCGGACACGACGGCCAAGGCGACCATGACGATGACCATGGGTGCCGACATCTATTCGATGCTCAAGACCGCCGGCAATTCGAGCGCGCCGGACGGCGAGAAGTTCTGCGCCAAGGAGGGCGAGCAGCTCACCGAGAACAGCGACGGCAGCGCCACCTGCACCTCGACCGAGGATGGCAAGTTCGCCGACCTGAGCTTTGAGGAAGGCGACAGCAAGCCAGCCTTCACCGTGGTCTCGCCCGGCGTGGTCCGGGTGGCGTTCCCGACCAAGGACATGGCGGGCGACCTCGGCAAGGACGCGAGCGACGAGCAGTCGCAGGCGATGCTCAAGCAGATGTTCGACAACCACTTCGTCACCATCCGGGTGACCGGCAAGGCGGTGACGGACTCGAACATGACGATTTCGGACGACAAGACCGCGGCCGAGATCAAGATCCCGTTCCTCGACCTCATCAACGGCACCGCGGACCTGCCCGACGAGCTCTACGCCGTGGTCGACACCAACTGACGCCGATGCCCGCCCCGCTCGAGATCGCGATCCGCCGGCTCGCGCACGGGCGGGGCCTGCCGCTGCCGCAGCCGCAAAGCGCCGGCGCCGCCGGCGCCGACCTTTGTGCGGCGATCGAGGAGACCGCGCCCCTGACGCTCTTGCCGGGGGCGCGAGCCACCGTGCCCTGCGGCTTTGCCATGGCGCTGCCCATCGGCCACGAGGCGCAGGTGCGGCCGCGCTCGGGGCTCGCGGCGCAGCACGGCGTGACGGTGCTCAATGCGCCCGGCACGATCGATGCGGACTATCGCGGCGAGGTGAAGGTGATCCTCATCAATCTGGGGCAGGCGCCGGTGACGATCCGGCGCGGCGGGCGGATCGCGCAGCTGGTGGTGGCGCCGGTGAGCGCGGTGCGGTTCAGGGAAGAGGAGACGCTCGATGCCACGGCGCGCGGTGCGCTGGGCTTCGGCTCGACTGGCCGCTAGCCTCGCGCTGTTTCTCCTGCTGCTGCTGCCCGCGATGGCGGGCGACCGGGCGACGCTCAACGTGCTCGGCTATTCCGAGGATCTCCACTATTTCGCGTTCGAGGAGTTCGGCACGTTCGACGGCTCGGGCGGCAACTATTCGCGCATCTATGTGGTGGACCTCGGCACCGACAGCTGGGTCGCCGGCACGCCGTTCGTCACCGAGCAGCAGGGCGACACCGACGGCATCCTGCCCCCCCTCCCCTCGGTGCGCGCGACGACGCTGAGGCTCGCGAGCGGCATGCTCGCCTCGCTCAAGATCGACGTGCCGGCGACGACGCTGGTGCTGCTCGGCGACGGGGTGGCCGATGCCGACGGCAAGTCGATGCGCACCGCGTTCCCCTCGTGCTGCGGGCCGGCTGACACCGACGAGACGCAGGCGCTGACGCTGACACTCACCACGTTCGACGCGAAATCGGCGGTGCCCTGCCCGGTGGACGAAGCCTTCGGCTTTGCGCTGAGCGCGAGCTTCGCCGACGGCACGGTGCGCGAGCTCCACCGCGACGGCAGCGACCTGCCCAAATCGCGCAGCTGCCCGCAGGACTATCGGCTCTATGCGGTCTTTGCGCCGTTCGAGCAGTTCATGCCTCGCGTGGCGCTGGTCTCGTCCTATCCCTTCGATTTCGAGGGCACGAGCCGGCGCTTCCTCGTCGTGCCGATCGATCCGCCATGACGCTCTCGGCGGACGAAGCGCAGCGCTATGCGCGGCAGCTGGTGCTCAAGGACGTGGGCGGTGCGGGCCAGCAGAAGCTCAAGGCGGCGCGCGTGCTGGTGGTGGGCGCCGGCGCGCTCGGCAGCCCCGCGATCGCCTATCTCGCTGCGGCCGGCGTCGGCACGCTGGGAGTCGCCGACGACGACAGCGTGGCCCTCAGCAACCTGCAGCGGCAGGTGGTGCACCGGACCGGCGATGTGGGCGAGACGAAGGTATCGAGCGCGCGGCGGTTCGTCGATGCGCTCAATCCGCATGTGGTGTTTGTCGCCCACAAGCTGCGGCTCGATGCGCGCAACGCCGGAACGCTGTTCCAGAGTTATGACGTGATCGTCGACGGCAGCGACACGTTCGCCACGCACCGCGACGTGGCCGGGGCCGCGGCGATGGCCGGCAAGCCGCTGGTCGCGGGCGGGGTGATGATGTGGAGCGGGCAGGTGACGGTGTACCTGCCCGGCGGCCCGGGCTTTGCCGCGCTCTATCCGGTGGCGCCGGCCGACGACGACGCGCAGAATTGCGAGGTGGTGGGCGTGCTCGGCGCGGTGACCGGCGTCATCGGCGCGCTGATGGCCACCGAGGCGATCAAGCTCATCACCGGCGCCGGCGCGCCGCTCAGCGGCCGGCTGCTGCTCTATGACGGACGGACGGCGCGGTTTACGGAAGTGGCGTATTAGCGGAGCGCGTTGACGACCACGCGGCCGGCCTTGCGGTCGCTGCGCGGCCGGATGAGAATTTCCACATCCTGGTTGAGCGCGGTGAGCAGGCCCATCAGCCGTTCCACCGAGAAACCGTCGAGCCGATAGTTGGCGAGCGCCGACACTTTCGGCTGAGGCAGACCGAGCAGTTTGCCGGCCTCGGCCTGCTTGAGGCGACGCGCCTCGACGAGCGTGTTGATCTCGAGCGCAAGGCGCGTCTTGGTCTGCCGCTCACCGGCGTCGGGGAAGCCCAGATCGGCGAAGACGTTGCCGGTGCCGCGTGTCACCGTGCTGCTCATGGTCGTGCCTCGTGGTCTTTCTGTGCCAGCTTCAATCTCGACGAGACGAGTTCGATGTCTGTCCGTGCCGTGCGGATGCCGGACGGACTCTTCTTCTGGAACGCGTGAAGGACGTAGATGACGCCCTCGAAGCGCACGGTGTAGATGGCCCGATACGCCTCGCCGTCAAACCTCTCCACCACCTCGAGTATCCCCGGGCCTTCGCCCTTCCAGGGCTTGGCGTCGGGATGCTTGCCGCCAAGTTGGGCGACACCAAGGGCATAACCCATGTCGCTCCTCACGGAATCGGGGAACGCCATGAAGTCGCGCTTGGATGATCCGACCCAGTGCAGGGGCGTTTCGGTCATGAGAGGAGATATACCCGAACGGGTATAATTGCAACCGCTAGATCAGATCCGGGTGGCGGAAGACCAGGGTGGCGTTGGTGCCGCCGAAGCCGAAGGAATTGGAAAGGGCGACACCGACATCGACGTTGTCGCGGCGGGCGCGGAGGATCGGCATGTCGGCGAAGGCCGGATCGAGGGTTTCGATGTTGGCGCTCTCGCACAGGAACTTCGCGTGCATCATGAGGATGCAGTAGATGGACTCCTGGACGCCCGTGGCGCCCAGCGAGTGGCCGGTGAGCGACTTGGTGGCGGAGATGGGCGGGCATTTGTCCTCGTTGCCGAAGACGGTGCGGATGGCGTCGATCTCCTTGGCGTCGCCGATGGGCGTCGAGGTGGCGTGCGGGTTGATGTAGTCGACCTTTTCCTTCACCCCGGCGAGCGCCATCTGCATGCAGCGCGCCGCGCCTTCGCCGGAGGGGGCCACCATGTCGTAGCCGTCGGAGGTCGCGCCGTAGCCGACGATCTCGGCGAGGATCCTGGCGCCGCGGGCTTTGGCGTGCTCGAGCTCTTCGAGCACCAGCACGCCGGCGCCGCCGGCGATGACGAAGCCATCGCGCGCGGCGTCGTAGGCACGCGAGGCCTTTTCGGGCGTGGCGTTGAAGTCGGTCGACATGGCGCCCATGGCGTCGAACAACATCGAGAGCGACCAGTCGAGGTCCTCATGGCCGCCGGCGAAGACGATGTCCTGCTTGCCCATCTGGATCTGCTCGTAGCCGTTGCCGATGCAGTGCTTGGACGTCGCGCAGGCGGAGGTGATGGAATAGTTGACGCCCTTGATGCCGAAGGGCGTGGCGAGCGTGGCTGAAGCGGTGGAGCTCATCGCCTTGGGCACGGCGAAGGGGCCGATGCGCTTGGGACCCTTATCGCGGGTGATGTCGGCGGCCTCGACCAGGGTGCGGGTCGAGGGGCCGCCCGAGCCCATGACGATGCCGGTCATGGGGTTCTGGATGTCCTTTTCCTCGAGGCCGGCCTGGGCGATGGCCTGCTGCATGGCGAGATAGTTCCAGCCGGCGCCCTTGCCCATGAAGCGGGTGGCGCGGCGGTCGATGAGGGCCAGCGGATCGGCGATCTTTGGCGCGCCGTGGACCTGGCAGCGGAAGTTGAGCTGGGCGTAGTCGGGTGCGAAGACGATACCGGGCGTCGCGGTGCGCAGGCTCTCTTCGACCTCGGCGGCGGTGCTGCCGATCGAGGAGATGATCCCCATACCGGTGACGACGACTCGCCTCATGCCTTGCTGCCTCCCCGCCGCAACGATTAACGCGCCCCGATATCGGCGAACAGGCCGACGCGCAGGTCCTTGGCCTCGTAGATGAGTTTACCGTCGGCCTTCACAAAGCCCTCGGCGATGCCGAGCGCGGCTTTCGAGCGGACGACGCGCTTGATGTCGATGCCGTATTCGACGAGCCTGACGTCGTCGGTGACCTGGCCGGTGAACTTGATGTCGCCGCCACCGAGCGCGCGGCCGCGGCCGGGCGAGCCGCCCCAGGCCAGAAAGAAGCCGGTCATCTGCCAGAGCGCATCGAGGCCGAGGCAGCCCGGCATCACCGGATCGCCCTCGAAGTGGCACTTGAAGAACCAGAGGTCGGGTTTGACGTCGAGCTCGGCGCGGACCTGGCCGCGGTGATGGCTGCCGCCGTCGGAATCGATGCGCGTGATGCGGTCGAACATCAGCATGGGCGGCAGCGGCAGCTGCGCATTGCCGTGGCCGAAGAGCTCGCCCCGGCCGCAGGCGAGCAGCTCGTCAAATCCGTAGGCGTTGCGGGTTTCCGCCATGAAGACTCCGGTCGCTGGGATGCGGGCCGTGTGTAGATAGGCAGCCCAAGGGGGTCAAGCCAGCTCCCCGGCGCGACATTGCCACGCTTGTGCCAGAGGGGGGCCAAAGCTATAACCTGCCTCGAAAAGTCGAGTTATTCCCGCCCCATGCACGAGCGCATCTTTTCCCGCAATGTGCCCTCGCGCCGGCCGTGCCTCACCGCCGTGCTGCGCATGGCGGGGCTGCGGCCGACCCGGCAGCGCGTGGCGCTGGCGGAAATCCTGTTCGGCGGCGAGCACCGGCATGTGAGCGCCGAGCAGCTGCTGGCGGAGGCCGGTGCCGCACACGTGAACGTGTCGCTGGCCACGATCTACAACACGCTCCACCAGTTCCGCACGGCGGGACTCTTGCGCGAGGTGGCGGTGGATGCGGCGCGCAGCTACTTCGACACCGACACCTCGGACCATCACCACTTCTATCTCGAGGACGAGCAGCGGGTGATCGACATCCCCGCCTCCTCCATCGTCATCCAGAACCTACCGGCGCCGCCGGCGGGGATGAGCGTGACGCATGTCGACGTGGTGGTGCGGGTGCGCAAGGGCGGCGAAGCGAAGGCGTAGGGCTTCCGCCGCGTCGGTGATCGCGCCCTGATTCCGATGTCGTGGGGGATGCGGCATGGTGCTGACTGCGCACCCCCTCCGAGCTGCGCAAAGGCCTGCGGCCTAAGCTCCGCTTGCCTCCCCCGTGAAGGGGAGGTGGACGACTGCGCCTTCGGTAACGGGTGCGAGCTTAATCGAACTTTTCGCCCTGGTAGACGCCCCAGAGGTCGGATTCGGGGAGGTAGCCGGAGTAGGTGGCGGGCTTGCCGCCGGCGGGGTGGTCGACGGCATTCACCTCGCACCAGCTGCCGTTGCAGTTGTCGATCCTGACCGGAAAGCCGGGGCCGACCCAGGCGACGACCGCGGCATCGTCATCGGCGCCCGCGCGCAGCCCGACCTGGGTATCGAGGGACTTGAGGACGTAGCCCGCGCGGCCGGCGGCGAGCATGTTCTGGTGGACCCAGCCGACCGAGCCGTCGAAATCGCGGATTTTGCGCCAGACGTCGAATTCCTGGATGATTTCGACCGGCGTGCCGGCGACCAGATAGACCCACGACACGTCGTATTGCTGGCCGGGGCCGACGCGCACATTGATGGGCGTCGAGCGGGTGGTGACGAAGCGAGGAAGCGGCAGGCCGCTCGGGGTGGGCGCGGCGAGGGCCAGAGCGGGGGAAAGGCCCAGAGCGAGGGCCAGAAGAACACGCAGGGACACGACGGAACCACTCACGGACTGGCGGTCTCCCGGCCCGGCGGGCGGTGCCGCTTGGAAGGGAGGCGGAATTTTCCTATCGTTAGGCGATAGACCTTAATGGTCCTTGAAAGGCCCCTCGGTTGCCCAGCGCCAAACCCAAAATCCTGGTGACGCGGCGACTGCCGGAACCGGTGGAAGAGCGCATGGCGGCGCTGTTCGAGGCGCGCTTCAACCGCGAGGACGCGCCCTATGCCGCCGATGCGCTGATCGCGGCGCTGACCGGGTGCGACGTCTTGGTCTGCTCGATCACCGACCGGATCGACGCCGACCTGATCGCGCGGCTGCCTCAGACGGTGAAGCTCATCGCGCAGTTCGGCAACGGCTTCGACAACATCGACATCGAGGCGGCCTATGCGGCGGGGATCACGGTGACCAACACGCCGTCGGTCCTGACCGAGGACACGGCCGACATGGCGGTGATGCTGATGCTGGCGCTGCCGCGGCGGCTGGTCGAAGGCGCCGAAGTGCTGCCGCGCGAGGGCACGTGGCCGGGCTGGGCCCCGACCTGGATGCTCGGACGGCGGCTCCGCGGCAAGGCGCTCGGCATTGTCGGCATGGGGCGGATCGGCAGCGCGGTCGCGGCGCGGGCCAAGACCTTCGGGCTCAACATCCACTATTTCTCGCGCAACCGCCGGCCGCCGCAGCTCGAGGAAAAGCTGGGCGCGACCTTCCACGAGTCGCTCGACGAGATGGCGGAGGCGGTCGAGATCCTGTCGCTCCACACCCCCCTCACCCATGCGACGACGCACATCCTCAGCCGCGCGCGGATCGGACGGATGAAGCCCGACGCCTACGTGGTCAATGTCAGCCGGCCGGAGCTGATCGAAGAAGAGGCGCTGATCGAAGCGGTGGCCGCAGGCCGGCTCGCGGGGGCCGCGCTCGATGTGTTCGAATCGCGGCACGGCATCAGCCCGGCGCTGCTCGACCTCGCGCGGCGGCACAAGATCGTGCTGACCGCGCACATGGCGTCGGCGACGCTCGAGGCGCGGCTCGAGATGGGCGAGACGGTGATCGTCAACATCCGCGCCTTCGTCGACGGCCATCAGCCGCCGCACCGGGTGCTGCCCGAGACGCGCGCACGCGCCTGAAACCGGGCTTGCCGACAATTCGATTGAAATCGCTCCGCGGGCGGAAGCCGCGCGTCCACCACCCCGCTTCATAGGGGGATAAGGCATTCCCCGGATGTAATGTGTCTCGCCCGGAACTCTCGGGCACTATCGGGGGCTGATGCCAACCCCGCGGGGCGCGAGGATGACGACGGAAGCCTTGGAGATGATGCGCGTCGCACTGCGCGAACCGCGCGCGAGCTCGCGGCGGCTGCTGCCGCCGGTGATCGTGCTCCTGGTGTTCGCCATGGTGGTGATCGCCGCGGGCGGCTTCACCTATATCAGCGGCCAGCAGCAGGCGCTGAGCGACCTGCGCTCGCGCAGCGACGTGCTGCGCAACGCCATGGTGGCGCTCGAAGTGACCGATGCGAGCGTCGCGCACACGCTGGTGGCGGAGCCGGGTGCGATCTCCGATTTCTTCCGCGAGCTCGATGTGCTGCACGGCCTCGCCCCGCAGACCTTTGCGCTGATCGACGGCGCGCCGCAGCTGCTCGACCGGCTGGGCCGCGACTGGAGCGATGCGGCGGCGCTGAGCGGGGACGGCCACCCGGACCAGGCGCGGCAGCTCCTGGCCGACCGCAAGACGGCGGACACGGTGACGACGCTCACCAGCATCGCGGCGACGACGCTGGGTGCCATGGACGCCGACGCGCAGGCCTATGAGAGCCGCATCGGGCTCGGAACGCTCGCGGTGCTGCTGCTGCAGGTGCTGTCGGGGACGCTGGCGATGAGCGGCATGTTCTTTGCGTTCCGCTCGAGCGCGCGCGAGGCCGACGGGCGCTCGGCGGCGCTCAAATCGGCGGACACCTCGCGCGAGCAGGTGGCGCGGCTGTTCGAGATGGCCGACGTGCTGCAGAGCGCGACCGACTACGGCGACGCCAACCAGGTGCTGAAGGCCACCGCCTCGGAGCTGTTGCCCGGCTTTTCGGGCGCGCTCTATGTGTTCAACAATTCGCGCGACCGGCTGGTGCTGTCGACGAGCTGGGGCCGGCTCGACGACGAGCAGGCGCCCGAGACCATTCCGCCCGACCAGTGCTGGGCGCTCAAGCGCGGCAAGCCGCATCTCAACCGGCCGGACGGCAGCAAGCTCTGCTGCGACCACCACCACGGCCACGACACGGTGCTCGAAATCCCGATGATCGCGCGCGGCGAGATCATGGGCCTGTTCCAGCTGTTCGCGATGGGTGAGCAGGCCGCGAGCAAGCTGGCGGGCGTCACCAGCCTCGCGACCGCGCTGGCCGACGGGATGAGTCTGGCGCTCGCCAATATGGGCCTGCGCGAAAAGCTCAAGAACCAGGCGCTGCGCGATCCGCTGACCGGGCTCTACAACCGCCGCTACATGGAAGACTGCCTGCAGCGCTTCGTGCGGCTCGCCGACCGCGAGAACCGCGAAGTGTCGATCGTGATGGTCGACCTCGACCACTTCAAGCGGCTCAACGACCAGCACGGCCACGCCTTCGGCGACACCGTGCTGCGCGACGCGGCGATCACGCTGGTGGGCGGGCTGCGCGAGACCGACATCGTCTGCCGCTATGGCGGGGAAGAGCTGGTGGTGATCCTGCCCGACTGCAACCTCGAACGCGCGACCGACAAGGCCGAAGTGCTGCGCAGCCGCGTGTCGGCACTGGGCGAAACGCACGGGGCGCAGATCTCCGCCTCGTTCGGCGTGGCGTCGGTGCCCTACACCTCGTCCAATGTCAGCGACCTGCTCGCGGCGGCGGATGCGGCGCTCTACAAGGCCAAGCAAAACGGCCGGAACCAGGTGATCGCGGCGCCGACGCGGCCGTTCCAGATGCAGCGGCTCGAGGACGGGCTGCCGCCGCCGGCCCTGGGCGATGCGCGGATGCAGGCGGCGGAGTAGGGGCAGCCGGCCATCGTGCCACGCCCTCGTGGTTCGACAAGCTCACCATGAGGGCTACTGAATCATCGGGAGCGCAGCGCACCCCCTCCGAGCTCCGCTAAGGCCTGCGGCCTAAGCTCCGCTTGCCTCCCCCGTGAAGGGGGAGGTGGACGGTGGAGCGCCGTTCTATTTTCCGAGCGCGGTCTCTTCGGCGATGATGCGCTCGAGCATGGGCTCCATGTCGGCGTTGTAGGGCGCCTTGGCCGAGAGACGCTTTTTCAGGTACTTGACCGGCTCGCTCAGGATCTTGTCGAGATCGGTCTCGCACTTGAAGTCGCCGGCGACCTTCTTGACCTTGGAATTGTCGAACAGCGCCGTCCAGCTCTTGTCGCCGAGGAGCGGCCCGGCCCAGTCGGGCTGGTAGCGGACCAGCGTGTCGGTCGCCACGTGGGCGAGCTTCGGCTCGACGCCGAGGCCGCGGCCGATGGCGGTGTAGATGGCATCCCAGGTGAAGCCTTTGTCGCCGGTGATGTGGAAATCCTCGCCGAGCGCTTTCTTCTTGCCGAAGAGCTTGACGAACGGC
>CAYRZM010000033.1:0-7567 GCA_964428685.1 uncultured Devosia sp.
CGGCGGCCCGCACGATCGCGCGGCCATCCGCTTCCACGACATCGGGCTGCAGGCGGCGGTCAAGGACGGCGAGATCGGCTGGGAAGTGTGGGTCGGCGGCGGGCTCGGCCGCACGCCGATGATCGCCAAGCAGATCCGCGACGTCGTGCCGAACGCTGATCTGCTCGCCTATCTCGAGAGCATTCTGCGCGTCTACAACCGCTACGGACGCCGCGACAACAAGTACAAGGCACGCATCAAGATTCTCGTCCACGAGACCGGCATCGAGACCATCCGCGCCGAGGTCGAGGACGAGTTCGCGGCGATCCAGGGCGGCATGCTGACTTTGCCGCTGGCCGAGCTCGACCGGATCACCGCCTACTTCGCCGCGCCGCATTTCGATCTCGTCAACGAGAGCGTCGATGTGGCGCGCGAGAAGGTTGCCGATGCCGCCTACGGCGAGTGGCTGGAGCGCAACCTCCACACGCACCGGCAGCCGGGCTACGTCGCGGTCACGATCTCACTCAAGCCTATCGGCAAGCCTCCCGGTGATATTTCGGCGGAACAAATGGAGACGGTCGCGGACCTCGCGCAGCGCTACTCCTTCGACGAGCTGCGCGCGACGCACGAGCAGAACCTCGTTCTGCCGCATGTGAAGGCGAGCGACCTCCGTGCCGTCTACGACGCGCTGGTCGATGCCGGCCTCGCGACCGGCAATGCCGGGCTCATCACCGACATGATCACCTGCCCGGGTCTCGATTTCTGCGCGCTGGCCAATGCCCGGTCCATCCCCATCGCGGCAGCGATCTCTGAGCGCTTTGCGGCGCCGGAGCGGCAGCGGCAGATCGGCGATCTCAAGATCAAGATTTCCGGCTGCATCAATGCCTGCGGCCACCATCACGTGGGCCACATCGGCATCCTCGGCGTCGAGAAGAAGGGCACCGAGCTCTACCAGATCAGCGTTGGCGGCGACGGCACCGAGCATGCCGCGATCGGCGACATCCTCGGGCATGGCCTCGTCGCCGACGACGTGCCCGACGCCATCGAGAAGCTGGTGGACTTCTACATCGCGCGCCGCGAGAGCGCCGATGAGCCGTTTATCGCCGCGTACCGCCGGATCGGCGAGGCGCCGTTCAAGGAGGCGCTCTATGGCAACGCCTAACCTCGCCTTCGCTCGCCCCAAGCCCGACAAGTTGCGCGCGCTCGGGATCATGGCGCTCAACGGCATGTTCGACGAGATGGACGGCATCGGGGTGATCCGTCAGGCGGTCACCGACCTCCTCGTCGACGACATCGCCATCGTCTCTTCGTTCGGCGCGGACTCCTCGGTGCTGCTCCACATGGTGGCGCAGGTCGATCCGACGCTGCCGGTCTATTTCCTCGAAACCGGCAAGCACTTCCCCGAGACGCTCGCCTATGTCGATACGCTGAAGGCGCATCTGGGCCTCACCAATGTGCGCTGGCTCCAGCCCGACCCCAAGGACATCGCGCGCTTCGACCCCAAGGGTGAGCTTTGGGAAACCGATCCCGATTCCTGCTGCCACATCCGCAAAACCGAGCCGCTGGATGCCGAGATCGCCAACTTCGGCGGCTGGGTCACGGGCCGGAAGCGCTACCAGACGGCCGAGCGTGGCGTGCTGCCGCATTTCGAGCTCACCAGCGACGACCGCATCAAGGTCAACCCGCTCGCGCATTTCACCGATGCCGACGTCAACGCCTACAAGCGGGAGCACGGGTTGCCCGAGCACCCGCTGTTCGCTAAGGGCTACAAGTCGATCGGCTGCGCCCCGTGCACGACCATCGTCGCCGAGGGCGAAGACCCGCGCGCCGGCCGCTGGCGCGGACTCAACAAGAAAGAGTGCGGCATCCATTTCGACTTCAACGGAGCGATCGCAAGACCGGTGGCCGCGATGGAAAAGAACCTGTTCAAGGATGGCGCCTTCATCGCCGATCCGTTCCGTGCCTGGGCCGAAGGCGATGATCCCGCGACCGTGCGCTACACGCACATTCCGGCAAAGGTGTTCCTCGAGAACCGGGCCGCGGTCCTCGCCAATCCGCATCCCAACGGGCTGTTGATCCTGCCCGCCGACAACGTCGAGGACATCGCCGCCGATCTGTCGCGCTTCGCTTCGGTCGCTGTTGCCTTCCCGGCGTTCGGCGACGGTCGCGGCTATTCGAGCGCGCGGCTCCTGGTCGAGCGCTACAAGTATGCGGGCGAAGTTCGCGCCGTGGGCGATGTGCTGATGGACCAGGTGCCGCTGATGCGGCGGTGCGGCATCACGGCGTTCGTGGTCACGCATCCGGCCACGCGCAAGGCGCTCGAGAGCGGGCAACTCACGACGGTCAACCTGTTCTACCAGCCGGTCGGCGTGACCGAGGTGCCGGTCGGCACCCGGCCGTTCCTCCGCCGCGCGGCCGAGACGGAGCAGGCATAAGCCTTCCACCAGCCACGGAGTCTTTCCCGCGAAAGCGGGAATCTCCGTTGCGGCATCGGCCGCACGACGAAACAGAGATCCCCGCTTTCGCGGGGATGACACCGAGATAGAGGGCGAGCGGGGTGCTCGCGGACGACCGAATGACCGATCCGATCGAAACCGATGTGGTGATTGTGGGCGCAGGACCGGTGGGCCTGTTTGCGGTGTTCGAGCTTGGGCTGCTCGACCTCAAGTGCCAGGTGATCGACATTCTCGATCGCCCGGGCGGGCAGTGCGCCGAGCTCTATCCGGAAAAGCCGATCTACGACATCCCGGGCTTTCCGGTGATCACCGGGCAGCAACTCGTCGATAACCTGATGACGCAGATCCGGCCATTCGGGCCGCAGTTCCATTTCAGCCAGATCGTCACGACGCTGAAGAAACAGCCTGATGGGCGGTTCCTGCTCACCACCGACGCCGAAGCCGCGTTCCTCGCCAAGGTCGTCGTGGTCGCGGCCGGCGGTGGCTCGTTCCAGGCCAAGCGACCGCCGGTCGAGGGCATCGAGGTCTTCGAGGGCAAGTCGGTGTTTTACGCCGTGCGAAAGATGGAAGACTTCCGCGATCAGGATGTGGTGATCGTCGGGGGCGGGGATTCGGCGCTCGACTGGACGCTCAACCTCCAGCCCATCGCCCGGTCGCTGACGCTCGTGCACCGCCGCGGTTTCGAGGCCTTCAAGGCGGCACCGGCATCGGTGAATGCCATGAAGGAGCTGGTGCTCAGCAACAAGATTTCATTCCAGCTCGGTCAGATCGCGCGGGTCGAGGGCACCGACGGCTGGCTCAACCACGTTCACATCGCCACCGATGGCGGCGACCTGTCGATCCCGGCGACGCGGCTGCTGCCGTTCTTCGGTCTCACCATCAAGCTCGGGCCGGTCGCCGAGTGGGGCCTCCAGCTCGAGGAGAGCGTGGTCAAGGTCGACACCGAGAAGTTCCAGACCTCGGAGCCTGGCATTTTCGCGATCGGCGACATCAATTCTTATGCCGGCAAGCTCAAGCTGATCCTCTCGGGCTTCCACGAGGCGGCGCTGATGGCGCAGGCCGCCAAGCACCACATCAGCCCGGCGGAGAGAATTGTGTTTCAGTATACCACCAGCTCCACCAAGCTGCAGAAGAAGCTAGGCGTCGCCTGAGCATGAAGATCGTCGTCACCGACCGGCAGGGCGAGGAGCACGAGCTCGAAGGGCTCGACGGCTGGCGCGCGATGGAAGTCATCCGCGACTGGGGTCTCGACATCAAGGCCGAATGCGGCGGCTCCTGCACCTGCGCCACGTGCCACGTGTGGGTCGATCCGGATTGGTTCGGCAGGTTGCCCGGCCGCGGCGACGACGAGGAAGACCTGATCTTTTCGACCCTCGATCAACGTCCGACCAGCCGGCTGGCGTGCCAGATCATCCTCAACGACGAGCTCGACGGGCTGCGGCTGACACTTGCGCCCAGTTCCGCCAAGGATGCGGCGGCCTAGCTCTTTGCGAGTTTGTCGCGGCCGTCCTTGAGGATTGCCGCCCACCAGCTGAGATCATCGAGCATCGCGCGGGCCTGCACGGCGAGGTACTCGAAATCGCTGAGCGACTTGCCGTCGGCCAGCACCGCGACCAGCGGATCGCGGCCGATATGCACGCCGATGCGCATCGGCGCCATGTTGAGTTCGACGCTGATGTTGCGCAGGTGCTCGATCGCGCGCGCCCCGCCGGTGTTGCCGTAGCCGACATAGGCAGCGGGCTTGCGCGCCCATTCGGCGAAGACGAAGTCCATCGCGTTCTTGAGCACGGCCGGGATGGAGCGGTTGTACTCGGCGGTGATGAAGATGTAGCCGTCGAGCTCGGCCACCTTCTGCCGCCAGGGGAGTACCGCAGGAAGATCGACGGGCTTGCGTGCCGGGGAGGCGGGCCAGTCGAAGATCGGCAGCGGATAGTCGCGCAGGTCGACCAGTTCGAATGTCATGTCGGTGCGTTGCGCGGTGATGGTCTGCAGCCATGCGGCAGGCCTATCGGCGAACCGGCCCTCCCGTGTCGTTGAGAGAATGATGCCGATCCTTGGAGTGTCCATCGTCTGCCCCGACGCTACGGCCGGCACCTTCGGAGCAGACCGGCCCGCGGGCAAGACGGCACATTGTTGATCCCAACATCCGCGGCGAGCGCCGTTCAGTTGCCGTTCAGCGCCGCGGCATTAATCGGCCCGCGTCTTCTTGCGGGGGCGTTCGCATGGGACATCGGAAATGGACTTCTCTCTCGTCTACACGGCCGTCAAGTACCTCCACATTCTGGGTGCGATGGCCTGGATCGGTGGCGGGCTGACGCTCACGGTTCTTGGCCTTTTGGCCGAAAGCCGGAAGAAAGATGCCGACATGCTGCACGTTCTCAGCAGCGTGGGCACACTCGCTAACCGCTGGTTCGTACCCGCTTCGCTCATCACGCTCCTGTGCGGGATCGCCATGGCAGTCCTCGGCAACCTCTGGAACGAGGGCTGGGTGGTGCTGGGTCTCGTCGGCTTTGCCGCGACCTTCCTCACCGGCCATTTCGGCCTGCGGATTTATGCGCTGCGCACGCAGGAACTGGCGGCAGAGGGCAACATGCGCGCCGCCGCGGCTGCCGGTCGTCGCGTGTTGCAGATCGCCAAGTTCGACTACACGGTGCTGTTCGCGGTCGTGGCCGACATGGTGTTCAAGCCCGGCTGGACCGACTTTGCCCTGCTCGGCGTCATTGGGGCGATCGTGGTCGCCGGCGCCGCTCTATTCCTCGGACCGCTCTTCGCGCGTGCTCCAGACGCCGCGGCGTCGGCCTGAGGTGACCCGTCCGCGTCGGGGGTCCGGGGGCGTCGATTGGGGTCGGCGTCGCCGGTTTGAGGGCTCGACGCGGACGGGTATTCGGCGGCAAAGCCGCCGGTTTTCACTTGCCGCGGAAGTAGATTTGCCGGAACGTCCCCGTCGTTACTCCAGGAGGGGCGGATGGACTGGTATACGATCTTCAAGTTCCTGCATGTGGTTTCGGCGGTCTGCTGGGTTGGCGGCGGTACCGTGCTGGTGTTCCTCGGCGCCCGCGCCGCGCGTGCGAATGACCCCGACGCCCAGATGATCGTGACCAAGCAGGTCGCGTCGCTGGCGACGTCCTACTTCATCCCGGCCTCCCTCGCGACGGTGATCTTCGGGCTGATCGTTGCAACGATCGGCAACCTCTGGAGCAATGCCTGGGTGGTCCTCGGCCTGCTCGGCTTCGTGGCCACATTCTGCACGGGCAATTTCCTGATCCGTCCGACCGCCGACGCGATTGCCAAGGCCGAAACGGAAGGGCGGCGCGAGGCGGCCCTTGCCGGCGGGCGCAGGCTGCTTGGTGTTGCGAAGTTCGATCACGTCATGCTGTTCACGGTGATCGGCGACATGGTGCTCAAGCCGCAGTGGTCGGACGTCGCGCTGCTCGCAATTGCCGTCATCGTGCTGGTTGTGGGAGCGGTCCTTTATCTGCTGCCGGCAATGAATGCGAAGCTCGCAACCGCCTAAGACTTCGTCCCCGACTTCAGAACGTTGACGAGTTCGGGCAGGAAGTCGCGCACCATCGGTTGCGGCTCGGTGGTGCACGGCAGTGGCCGGACGACGCGCATCGCCGCGACGCCGACGCGGACGGTCATCAGGCCGTTGACCACGCCCTCGCCAAGCCGCTGGCTAAGGCGGGCGGCGAGGCCCTGGCCGACGAGCTGCTCGACGACGCCGTCGGTCAGCAGCAGTCCGCCGGTGACGGCGAGGTGGCCGAGGATGGCGCCGATCAGCCGCCAGGTCCCCCAGAGCCCGGGCCGGGCGCCGTAGAGCCGCGCGATCGCCCCGCCGAGCCGGACGGACTCCCAGGCGACATAGGCGATGTCGACGAGCGCGCGAGGTGAAATCGCGGTCACGAGAGCAACCCGGCGCGACGCCGCGGCGGTTAGCGCGCGTGCCCGCGCGTCGAGCGGGGCGATCAGCGTCCGCTCGGCAAGTTTCAGGAGCTCGGCTCCGTCGAATATCTGCGGCTCGCCCGCCTCAAGCCTCGCGACAGCATGCGCCAGGTCCGGCCGTGGCGCGTAGATCGTGCGCAGTTCCCCGATCAGGGGCCGGGCGTCGTCGAGGCGATCGGTCAGCAGAGCTGCTCCCGCGCGAGTGCGGAGATGGTCAAGCGCACGCAGCCGCCATAGCGCCCTGAGCTCCCGCACGATCAGCGCCAGCAGGGCGATGACGAAGACGCCCGCGAGAACAAGCCCGGCCCAGCCGAGCCAGGGGTTGGCAGCAAAGAGGCTGTCGATGAGTCCGTTGATCGCAAGGCCGACCGCCAGCGAGACCAGAAGAGTGCCGGTTGCCCAGGCCAGCCGTGCCACCCAACCGAGACGGGCGAGGGGAACTGTGTCCTCAACCGGCGCCGGATCGGAATAGGATTCCACCAGGTCGCTCGCTGCTATCGCGTCGGCGGTTGCGAAAGCGCGTGGGCCCCGGCGCTCGGCTGCGGCAGCGGCCTGCGGCGCGATCGGAACGGCAATGGGCTGGGTCATCTGAGCCGGTCTCCGAGCAGGAAATCGAGCGCACGGTCGAGGCGAATATGGGGTAGGATTGGTGATCCGTCGGGGCTCACCGCGAGCCCGCGTGGCGGCAGGAAGCGCAGGAACCGGAGGTCGAGCGACGTCCCCGCCTGCAGCGCTCGTTCCGGATTTTCCGGCAGGTCGCCGGGAAACAAGGCGATTTCGCCGGTGCCGTCATAGGTGGTTCCCTCGAGCGTCTCGCCGGGCTCGGGGGTGCCGATAATGACGTCGAGGTCGTTCACCCGGCCCTCGCGCGTCGCCCGGATCGCGGCCATCGCCACGCTCGCCGTGGTGGCGCCGGCGAACTTGGCGCGGCGGGCGGCCTGGGCGACGAGCCGGTTCAGAATGGCCTCCAGCCGGTCATGACTAGTGTGGTGCAGATGATCGGCCTTGGTGGCCGCGAAGAGGATGCGGTCGATGCGGCGGGAGAGCAGCCGCGTCAGGGGGTTGCCGTCACCCGGCCGGAAGCAGGCGAGGATGTCGCTCAGCGCCGTCTCGAGATCGGCGACGGCCGCCGGACCCGCGTTGAGCGCCCGAAGCGCATCGACGAGCACGATCTGCCGGTCGAGCCGGGC
>CAYRZM010000034.1:0-4154 GCA_964428685.1 uncultured Devosia sp.
CGCCTGGTCGACCATCGTCTCGAGCTCTATGCCGTGCCGCTCAGCAAGGAGGCGGAGACCAAATGATCTTCAGAACCTTGTTCTTCGTCTTCGTCTTCATCCCGCTCCTGGTGGTGGGCGTCCCCATCCAGTTCGTCATCACCCGGCTCGGGCTCTTCAACAACACCCTGACCTTCCTCTTCCACCGCGTCGGCTGCATCTTCCTCGGCCTGCGCGTCCACACCATTGGAGCGCCGCTCCACAACCGGCCGACGCTGCTGCTCTGCAACCACATCAGCTGGACCGACATCATCGCCATCGGCTCGGTCGCCGACGTGACCTTCGTGTCGAAAGTCTCGACCCAGCGCACCTTCTTCGTCGGCTTCATGGCGACGCTGCAGCGCACCATCTTCATCGATCCCAATAAGCGCATCGACACCGGCCGCTCGAGCCGCGAGATGGCCAAGCGCCTCGCCAGCAACGGCGCCGTGCTGCTGTTTGCCGAAGGCCACCGCGATCTCGGCACGCACGTGCAGCCCTTCCGCACCGCGCTCGTCGGCGCCGCGCAGGCGGCGATGGCCGAGGGCGGCGCCAAGGACGTCTCGATCCAGCCCGTCACCATCGCCTACACCCACCTGCAGGGCCTGCCGGTGAGCCGCAACGAGCGGAGCGCCATCTCCGGCATGAACGTCCGCGGCTTCCGCGCCGTGGTCGCCAACCTCCTGACCTCGGGGGTCAAGGACGTGACCATCGCCTTCGGCGCCCCCATCCCGATGACCGCCGAGACCGACCGCAAGGCCGTCACCAAGCAGGCCGAGAACGAAGTCCGCCGCATGCTGGTCAAGCTCAACCGCCACGAGGACGTGTCCGATGTGGGCACGGCATCCGCTGCCGCTGTGCCGGCCGCCGCGCCGGCGGAATAGCCCCGAACTCTCCCTTGTCCCTCCCCCGCGCGGGGAGGGTAGCGAAGCTTAGGCGAAGCCTTAGCGCAGCTGGGTGGGGGGAGACGCAGTCCGCGTGGCAGGAACCGCTATTCCCCCCACCCCGGCTTGCCAGTTCGCTCCGCTCACAAGCGCGCCGCCCTCCTACGCGGGGGGAGGGAGAGCTGCGGCCCCAGTGCCACGCTGGCCCTGCCGCCCGCCCGGTGCTATCTCCCCGCCCATGACCGACGAGCTCCGCCCGAAGCGGCTGTTCATCAAGACCTACGGGTGCCAGATGAACGTCTACGACAGCGACCGCATGGCGGACGCGCTGGCGCCGCACGGCTATGCGCCGACGGCGGTGATCGACGATGCCGATCTGGTCGTCCTCAACACCTGCCACATCCGCGAAAAGGCGAGCGAGAAGGTCTTCTCCGAGCTCGGCCGGCTGAGCGAGATCAGAAAGGAAACCGGCCGCAGCTTCACCGTTGCGGTCGCCGGCTGCGTCGCCCAGGCCGAGGGCGAGGAGATCGCGCGCCGCGCCAAGGGGCGCGTCGATCTCGTCTTCGGGCCGCAGAGCTACCATCGCCTCCCCGAGCTGCTGCGCCGCGCCGCAACCGGCGAACTCGTCGTCGAAACCGACTTTCCCGCCGAAGACAAGTTCGACCACCTGCCGCCCACGCCGCCGCAGGTGATCCGCGCGCGCGGCCTCACCGCCTTCCTCACCGTGCAGGAGGGCTGCGACAAGTTCTGTTCCTTCTGCGTCGTCCCCTACACCCGCGGCGCCGAGCAGAGCCGCCCGCTCGAGCAAGTGCTGGCCGAAGCCCGCCGCCTCGCCGATGCCGGAGTGCGCGAGATCACGCTCCTCGGCCAGAACGTCAACGCCTGGCACGGCGTCGATGCCGAGGGCCGCGAGCTCGGGCTGGGCGAGCTCTGCGCGCGGCTCGCCGAGATCGAGGGCCTCGCCCGCATCCGCTACACCACCAGCCATCCCGCCGACATGAGTGAGGGGCTGATCGCGGCGCATCGCGACAATCCCAAGCTCATGCCCTACCTCCATCTGCCGGTGCAGTCGGGCTCCGATCGGATCCTCGCCGCCATGAACCGCCGCCACAGCCGCGCCGACTACCTGCGGCTGATCGCGCGCATCAAGGCGGCGCGGCCCGATCTCGCGCTCTCCGGCGATTTCATCGTCGGCTTCCCCGGCGAGACCGATGCCGATTTCGAAGAAACGCTGTCGATCGTGGAGACGGTCGGCTACGCCTCGGCCTTCAACTTCAAATACTCGCCGCGCCCCGGCACCCCCGCCGCCGGCGCCCCCGCGCAGGTGCCGGAAGCCGTCAAGGCCGAGCGCCTCGCCCGCCTCAATGCGCTGGTGATGGCCCAGACCCGCGCCTTCGCCCAAACCTGCGTCGGCCGCACCCTCGACGTGCTGCTCGAAAAGTCCGGCCGGCTGCCCGGCCAGCTCGGCGGGCGCTCCCCATACCTGCAGGCAGTGCACATCGTTGCGCCTGAAAACCTCATCGGCACGATCCAGCCGGTCCGCATCACCGCCGTCGGCAACAACTCAATTGAAGGCAAGATTGTCACACACGCGGAACGCAAAGCTGCTAGCGTGATTGAGTCCGAAGCGTTCGCCTGACCTGGGCGAGCGGAGCTGAAAGCAAAGGAATTCCAGGCACTTGAACAGGCATTTGTCCGCGACTCCCGACAACGCCCTCGCCTCGCAGCTTGAACTGGCCTTCGAAGACAACCGGCTCGCCGCCCAGCTCTACGGCGATTTCGACCAGAACCTCGCCCTCATCGAACAACGCCTCTCCGTCACCGCCACGCCCCGCGGCAACCATCTGATGCTCAAGGGCGCCGCCACCGCCGTCGACCAGGCGCGGCGCGTGCTCGAATCGCTCTACGGCATGCTCGAGGACGGCCAGCCGCTCGACATCGCCAATGTCGACACCATGATCCGCATGATCGAGCAGGAGGACAGCCAGCTGACGCTGCCCACGCTCGAAAAGAAGGGCAAGGTGCGCATGGCGCAGATCGCCACGCGCAAGGCCACCATCGTCGCCCGCACCCCGGCGCAGGATGCCTATATGCGCGCCATGGAACGCGCCGAGCTGGTGTTCGGCATCGGCCCGGCCGGTACCGGCAAGACCTATCTCGCGGTCGCCCATGCGGCAACGCTCCTCGAGCGTGGCGACATCAACCGCATCATCCTCTCGCGCCCCGCGGTCGAAGCCGGCGAGCGGCTGGGCTTTCTGCCCGGCGACATGAAGGAGAAGGTCGACCCCTATCTCCGCCCGCTCTACGACGCGCTCTACGACATGATGCGCCCGGAGCATGTGGAACGCTGTATTACTTCCGGCGTCATCGAAGTCGCCCCGCTCGCCTTCATGCGGGGTCGCACGCTCGCCAATGCGGTGGTGATCCTCGACGAGGCGCAGAACACCACCTCGATGCAGATGAAGATGTTCCTGACCCGCCTCGGCGAGAATTCCAAGATGATCGTCACCGGCGATCCGAGCCAGGTCGATCTGCCCCCCGGCCAGAAGTCGGGGCGGATGGAAGCGGTCGGGCTGCTCGAAGGCATCGAAGGCGTCCACGTCTCGCGCTTTGCCGACAAGGACGTCGTGCGCCACGCCCTCGTCGGCCGCATCGTCCGCGCCTACGACCAGGCGTCGGCGAACAAGACCGAGCGTTGAGCCGCAGCCGCCTGGCCCCGATCTCTCCGCTCCCCTCTCCCTTGAGGGGAGGGGCTGCGGGTGGGGGCCCCGACCACAAATCCCGGTTCACTCGGCCCCCCACCCCAGCCCTCCCCCGCAAGGGGGGAGGGAGCAGAACTGCGGCCGGCTGATGCCCGTCCCCCTCAGCATCGAAATCTCCCGCAATTCCGACGGCTGGCCCGAAGCCCTCGACGCCCGCGCCGAAGAAGCCGCCCGCGAAGCGCTGACCCAGTCGAAGGCGAAGGTGACCGGCGCGGCGGAACTCTCGATCGTGCTCACCGACGATGCCGAGCAGCGCGTCCTCAACCGCGACTGGCGCGGCATCGACAAATCCACCAACGTTTTGAGCTTTCCCCAGATCGCGCCCTTCGGCCCGGTGGCGGGGCTTTTGGGCGACATCATCCTCGCCCGCGAAACGGTGGCCCGCGAGGCCCAGGAGCAGGGCATTTCCTTCGAGGATCATTTCACCCACCTCGTGGTCCATGGCTTTCTCCACCTTCTGGGCTATGATCACATGGACGACGACGAGGCC
>CAYRZM010000035.1:0-44490 GCA_964428685.1 uncultured Devosia sp.
GGTGCGGGGCATCGCCGGCGGCAACGTCGGGCCCGCCCTCATGGACAAGCTGCCTGGGCTCGAGATCATCGCCAATTTCGGCGTCGGCTACGACAGCATCGACACCGCGGCGGCGCGGGCCCGCAACATCCGCGTCACCAACACCCCCAACGTCCTCAACGACGCGGTGGCGGAGATCACCATCGGGCTGATGCTGGCGCTGGGGCGGCAGATCGTTGCCGCCGACAGGTTCGTGCGGGCCGGCAAGTGGACCGCGGGCAACTTCGCCTTTGCGCACGAGCTCAACGGCAAGACCGTCGGCATCCTCGGGCTCGGCCGCATCGGCCGGGAGATCGCGGTTCGCGCCCAGGCCATGAAGATGCGCGTGGTTTATCACGGCCGCCACCGCCAGCCGGACGAGCCGTTCGTCTACTACTCCGACCTCGCCGGGATGGCGCGCGACGTCGACTGGCTGGTGCTGATCGCGCCGGGCGGCAAGGCGACCGAGAAGATCGTGAGCCGCAAGGTGCTCGAGGCGCTCGGGCCGGAGGGCTATCTCGTCAACATGGCGCGCGGCACGCTGGTGGACGAAGCCGCGCTGGTCGAGCTGTTGCAGCAGGGCAGGCTCGGTGGCGCCGCGCTCGATGTGTTCGAGAACGAGCCGCGCGTCCCCGAGGCGCTGTTCGCGCTCGACAATGTCGTGCTCTCGCCCCACCAGGGCAGCGCGACGCTGCAGACGCGCAGCAAGATGGGCGCGCTGGTCGTCGCCAATCTCGCCGCACATTTCGCCGGCGAGCCGCTGCCGAGCGCGGTGGTGTGAGACGCATGTGAGCCTTCGCCGCCGGGGCGAGGCGCGTAATCGGCGTTTCCGGCGGCAAGGTCGCCACCCAGATGCCCTGGGTGGCGTATCGCGATCCGGCCTAACCGCCGGTCAGTGCCAGAGCCCGAAGAGGGCGCCCATCAGGATCATCGACACCAGGTTCGAGCCGGTGCCGATGGAGATGAGCTTGAGCGGGCGGTTCTCATAGGCCCAGAGCGGCAGGTGCGTCGCGAGCACGAAGCCGAGCCAGTTGAGGATGCCCACCAGGATGCCCGACACCAGGTTGGGCTGCATGGCGGTGGCGTACATCACCGCGTGATAGAGCACGAAGCTCATCACCAGCGACAGGATGAGGTCGATGATGACCGCCCGCGCGAGCCCCTGCCGCATGCTTTCGGGCGTGACGCCGGTGAGCTGCTGCCACGGCTTCACGAAGGCGATCGGCGAAAACCAGATGCTGCCCACCACGATCCGCACGATGGCGGCGACAATCACCGCCAGCCAGTTGATGTTCGCAATTTCCTGAATCATTGCTTCCCCCTCGCGACGCGCGCTGGCGCGTCCGTAACTTGGAGGTTACGGCTTCGGCGCGCGTTTCGCAACCGTCAGGCGATCCGCGTCCCGCTCTCGGGATCGAAGAAGCAGGCGCCGCTCAGATCGGCCGAGAACCCAATCGGCGCATGGTGATCGAGGTGCTGGCGCCCCGGCAGCCGGGCGATGACGGCCTTGCCGGCGAAATCGAGGGTGACAAAGGTGTCGGACCCCGAGTTTTCGATGAGGGTCACGGTTCCCGTCAGATCGCCGCCGAGCGAGAGCGCCTCTGGCCTGACGCCCAGGATCACGGGTTTTCCATCATAGGCGCGAAGGGCTGCCGGCGGAGAGGCCGCGACGCCACGCTGGCCGTTGGCAAACGTCAGCTCCGCGCCGCCCGCAACGAACCGGAGGCTCGCGGGAACGAGGTTCATCGGCGGCGAGCCCATGAAGTCGGCGACGAACAGGTTTGCCGGCCGCTCGTAGATGTCCTCGGGGGTGCCGAACTGCTGGATCGCACCCTGGTTGAGCACGGCGATGTGGGTGCCCAGCGTCATCGCTTCGATCTGGTCGTGCGTCACATAGACGATCGACGCATGGAGCCGCTCGTGCAGGCGCTTGATCTCGCCGCGGAGCTCGACCCGCAGCTTGGCATCGAGGTTGCTGAGCGGCTCGTCGAAGAGGAACAGCACCGGCTCGCGCACCAGCGCCCGCCCCATCGCCACGCGCTGACGCTGGCCACCCGAAAGGGCGCCCGGCTTGCGGGCCAGGAGCTTGTCGATCTGGAGCAGCGCCGCCACTTCGGCGATCTTCTTCTGTTGCTCGGGCTTGGGGACCCGCCGAACCTTCATGCCGAAGGCGATATTCTCGCCCACCGTCATCGTCGGGTAGAGGGCGTAGGACTGGAACACCATCGCAATATCGCGGTCGCGGGGCGGAACTTTCGTGACGTCGCGCCCGCCGATGACGATCTCGCCGCCTGTGGTTTCCTCGAGGCCGGCAATGCAGTTGAGCAGCGTGGACTTGCCGCAGCCGGAAGGGCCGACCAGCACCAGGAAATCACCCGCCTCCATGCTGAGGCTGATCGACTTCAGAACCTCGATGGCGCCGAATTTCTTCTCGAGGTTGCGCACCTCGAGCACCGGCCGTGCGACGTCTGCCGCCTCCAGCGCGACCATGCGTTCCTCCCCGCGGTCCCGTCCGCACTCTGCACCTCCTCCTGCACCCGCACAACCGCCGACGAAGGAACCTCGACCTGCCTGGTGGGTTGAAATTGCCCGGCGAGCCAAGCAAGACTGGCCGCGGTGCAAAGGCTCGAGGCGGCGATGGCGGAGTGGTGGCGGGGTGGCGTGATCTACCAGGTCCATCCGCGCTCGTTTCAGGACACGAACGGCGACGGCATCGGCGACCTGCCGGGGATCATGCAGCGGCTCGACCATATCGCCTCGCTCGGCGTCGACGCGGTGTGGCTGTCGCCGATCACGCAGTCGCCGCAGGCCGACATGGGCTACGACGTCTCCGACTACAAGGAAGTCGACCGGCTGTTCGGCACGCTCGAGGATTTCGACGCGCTGATCGAGCGCGCCCACGCCCTCGGGCTCAAGGTCATCATGGACCAGGTGCTGAGCCACACCTCGGACAAGCATCCGTGGTTCCGCGAAAGCCGCCTGTCACGAACCAACTCCCGCGCCGACTGGTACGTCTGGGCCGACCCCAGGCGCGACGGCACGCCGCCGAACAACTGGCCGTCGGTGTTCGGCGGCCGCGCCTGGGAATGGAATCCGAGCCGCGGCCAATACTACTTCCACAATTTTCTGATCGAGCAGCCCGACCTCAACTTCCACAATCCGGATGTGCAGGACGCGGTGCTCGACGTGCTGCGCTTCTGGCTCGAACGCGGGGTCGACGGATTCCGCCTCGACACCGTCAATTACTACTTCCACGACAAGCTGCTCAGGAACAATCCGCCGGCCCGGCGGCCCAAGCACCTGCCTTACGCCGTGAACCCCTACGACATGCAGGAGCACAAGTTCGGCAAGAGCCAGCCCGAGAATGTCGCGTTCCTCAAGCGCGTGCGTGCGCTGCTCGACCAGTTTCCGGGCACCACGACCGTCGGCGAGGTGGGCGACAGCCATATCGGGCTGAGGCTGATGGGCGAATACACCTCGGGCGGCGACAAGCTCCACATGGCCTACACCTTCGACATGCTCGGCAACGAGTTCACCGCCGAGCATTTCCGGTCGCGGATGAAGCGCTTCTTCGACGCGAACACCGGCGGCTGGCCGTGCTGGAGCTTCTCCAACCACGACGTCGACCGCCATGTGAGCCGCTGGAGCAAGCACGCCCTCGACCAGAAGGCGCTGGCTCGCCAGGCGATCGCGCTCCTGATCGCGCTCAAGGGCTCGATCTGCCTCTACCAGGGCGAGGAGCTGGGCCTGCCGCAGGCGGATATCCTGTTCGAGGAGCTCACCGATCCGCCCGGTATCCGCTTCTGGCCCGAATACAAGGGCCGCGACGGCGAGCGCACGCCGATCCCGTGGGATGCCAGCGACTCGCCGAACGGCTTCAGCACCGGCAAGCCCTGGCTTCCCGTGAAGTACGCGCATTCGGTGCTCAACGTCGCGACCCAGAATGCCGACCCGGAGTCGACCCTCCACGCCTACCGCGCCGCGCTGGCGTTCCGCCGCGCGCATCCGGCGCTGGTGAGCGGAGATATCGAGTTCTTCAAGGTCAACGAGCCCGTGCTGGCGTTCCGGCGCACCGAAGGCGGCGAGCGGCTGGTGTGCATCTACAATCTTTCGCCGGAGCCGGTGAAGGTCACGCTGACCGGCGCGGCAGAGCTCGCGATGTCACAGGCCGCCGAGCGAAAAAAAGACAAGCTCATTCTTGGCCCGAGCGGCTATGCTCTGTTTCAGGAGGCCGCGGAGGAGCGGCTCCATGTCGAATTCAAGCGGAGGCTGAAACCCCGCCTTTGAAACGCTGTTCGGCACTGGTCGGCAGCGAACATGTCTGGGAGGACACGATATGAAATCGATCGTCAAAACCATCGCCCTGGGAGCGGCGCTGCTGCTCGGCTCGACGTCCCTAACCATGGCATTCGAGAACGGCAAGCTCTTGATCTGGGTCAACGGCGACAAGCCCTTCAAGGCGCTGCAGGCTATCGGCGACAAGTTCAAGGCCGACCTCGGTGTCGACGTCACGGTCGAGCATCCGGAATCGTTCGAGGACAAGTTCCAGCAGGCCGCGGCCACCAATGGCGGACCGGACATCATTCTCCACGCCCATGACCGCTTCGGAGAATGGGCGGCGAGCGGCCTCATCAAGCCGGTCGATCCCTCGCCCGATTTCAAGGCCAAGGTGCTCGATGTCGGCTGGGACGCAGTGACCTTCGACGGCAAGATTTGGGGCTACCCGCTCTCGGTCGAAGCCATCGGCCTCATCTACAACAAGAAGCTGGTGCCGACCCCGCCGGCGACCTTCGAGGAAATCGCGAGCCTGAAGCTGCCGGACGGTGTGAAGCCGATCCTGTGGGACTACAACAATACCTACTTCACCTTCCCGATGCTGATGTCCAACGGCGGCTACGCCTTCAAGAAGGACGCGTCGGGCTCTTACGATCCCAAGGACACCGGCGTTGCCAACGACGGGGCCAAAGCCGGCGCGGCGGTGCTGCGCAAGATGATCGACGATGGCGTGATGGCGCAGGGTGTCGATTACAACACGATGGACGCGGCCATCAACAAGGGTCAGGTCGCCATGGTCATCAACGGGCCGTGGGCGTGGGGCAACCTCAAGACATCGGGCATCGACTTCGGGGTCGCGCCGCTGCCGACCATCAACGGCAAGGCCACCCCGGCGTTCGTCGGCGTGCAGGCCTTTGCCGTGAACGCGGCGACGCCCAACACCGACCTCGTCAAGGAGTTCCTCGAGAACTACGTTCTGACCGAGGACGGCATCAAAGCCATGGACGCCGACACCCCGATCGGCGCGGCGACCGACAAGGTCTATGCCGAGAGCCAGAAGTCGGATCCCAATATCGCGGCCACGCTGGCCAATGCCCAGTCGGGCATCCCGATGCCGGCAACCCCGGCAATGGGCAAGTTCTGGTCGGCGATGGGCCCGGCCCTGAGCTCAATCACCGACAAGAGCGCAACGGTCGACGCCGCGCTCGACGACGCGGCCAAGCGCATCCTCGCGCCCTAAGGCCGGCCACGGCTTCGGACTCCGCCCACGGGCGGAGTCCTGACGCGGGGGAGGGGCCATGACCGCACCATCCATGTCCGTCACGCCGCCGGCGACGCTGCCGCGGCTGGGCGTCAAGCCGGCCGACATCATCCGCCTCGCGCTGGTGGGCGTGCTGGCGCTGGGCCTGCTCTATGTCGTCTGGGGGCTCTATCTCGGCGGCGAACCGCTGTTCGCGGTCGTGGTGATGGCGATCGCCGTGGGCGTCGTCGTCATCTACGGCAGCCGCCGGTTCTACGCCGGCCGCTTCGTGTTCCCGGGGATCACGGCGGTTCTCGTCTTCATCGCGCTGCCGGTGATCTACACGAGCTATGTCGGCTTCACCAATTTCGGCGCCAAGAACCTGCTGACGCTCGACCGCGTCACGCAATACCACCTCAACGAAAAAACCATCGACAAGTCGACCGAGCGGCAGTTCGCGCTGGTGAAGGTCGATGGCGGCTACCAGCTGTTCTTCCCCGACGCGGCCGGAGGTGGGTTCCTGAGCGACGTCGTGCCGCTCGACGGTACCCCGGCCATGGTTGCCGCACAGCACGTGGATGCCGCGCCCGCATCGCCGATGGAGCTCAAGGACGTCATCAAGCTGCGGACGGCCCTGCAGCAGGTGACGGCCAAATTGCCCGACGGCACGGAGCTGAGCTCATCGGGACTGCGCACCTTTGCGACGGTGAAGCCCGTCTACACGCGCGAGCCCGATGGCACGCTGCTGAACGTCGCTGACAACACCCGTCTCACGCCGGATGACAGCATCGGCTTTTACCGCGACGCGACAGGCAATCCGGTGGCACCGGGCTGGCGCGTCAATGTCGGCCTCGCCAATTTCGTCTACATCCTCACCAATGAGGGCATCCGCCAGCCGATCCTCCAGATTTTTCTCTGGACGGTGGCCTTTGCCTTCCTGTCGATGCTCCTGACCTTCGCGGTGGGGCTGCTGCTGGCCTCGATCCTGCAGTGGCCGCATCTGCGGGGCAAATCGGTCTACCGCGTCCTGCTCATCCTGCCCTACGCGGTGCCGGCCTTCATCTCGATCCTGGTGTTCCGCGGCCTGTTCAACCAGAACTTCGGCGAGATCAACCTCATCCTGTCGAGCCTCTTCGGTTTCAAGCCGGCCTGGGGCACCGACCCCAATCTCGCCCGCGCCATGACGCTGATCGTCAACACCTGGCTCGGCTATCCTTACGCCATGCTGATCGGCATGGGGTATCTCCAGTCGATCCCCGCCGAGCACTTCAAGGCGGCGGCGCTCGAAGGCGCCGGACCGGTCCGCACCTTCTTTTCGATCACCCTGCCGCAGATCCTGCCGCCGCTGACGCCGCTGCTCATTTCGAGCTTCGCCTTCAACTTCAACAACGTCGTTCTGATCCTGCTGCTCACCCGCGGCTTGCCCGATATTCCGGGCACGCAGATCCCGGCGGGACAAACCGACATCCTCGGCTCGTTCACCTTCCGCATCAGCTTTCAGGATTCGGGCCAGAATTTCGGCCTCGCCGGCGCCATCTCGTCACTGATCTTCATCATCGTCGGACTGATCGCCTACGCCAACTTCGTGGCGCTGCGGCGCGCCGCCGAGGCGCGGGGGAGGGGCTGATGATCGTCGAGCGCCCGCGCACCCTGCTGATCCAGAAGATCCTTGCCCATGGGTTCCTGTGGGTCTTTCTGGCGCTGATCCTGTTTCCGTTCCTGATGGTGCTGTCGATCTCGTTCCGGCCCGGCAACTTCTCGACCGGCAGCCTGATCCCCGATCCGATCTCGCTCGAGCACTGGTCGCTGGCGCTGGGCATCCCCTTCAAGCTGCCGAGCGGCGAGACGCTGCAGCCGCCGTTCCCGGTGCTGCTGTGGCTCTGGAACTCGATCAAGATCGGCGTCATCGCCTCGGCGGGCATCCTGACGCTGTCGATGACCGCCGCCTATGCCTTCGCGCGGCTCAAATTCCGGGGCCGGGGGTTCATCCTCGACAGCCTGCTGATCGTGCAGATGTTCCCCGCGGCGCTCGCGGTGATCGCCGTGTTCACGATCTTCGATGCGCTGGGCAACGTCACGCCGGTCTTCGGCGTCAATTCGCACTGGGCGCTCATCCTGAGCTACATGAGCGCGATCACGCTCCATATCTGGACCATCAAGGGCTACTTCGACTCGATCGATCCGGCCCTCGACAAGGCGGCGCAGATCGATGGCGCAACGCCCTGGCAGACCTTCCGCTACGTCTTCCTGCCGATGTCGGTGCCGATCCTGGCGGTCGTTTTCGTGCTCGCCTTCATCTTCCTGGTGACCGAATACCCGACGGCATCGGTGCTGCTGCGCACCAATGACCAGCTGACGCTCGCCGTCGGCGCGCGGCAGTATCTCTATGAGCAGCACTACCTGTGGGGGGATTTTGCCGCCGCGGCGATCCTCAGCGGCCTGCCCATCACGGTCGTCTTCCTGCTCGCGCAGCGCTATCTCGTGAGCGGCCTCGCGGAAGGGGGCGTCAAGGGCTGAGGCGCGGGAGGTGAACCCTCGCGCCCCGGCCGTTGCCCGGCTCAGCCGAGCTTGGAGTCGCCGAGCGTGTCGAGCAGCTGCAGCGTGTCCGGATCATAGATCGCGGTGCTCGAGTGGCCGCTGGAGTCGGTGTAGATCGCCTTGAGGCAGCCGTTCCAGACTTCGAGGCTGTTGAGCGTCGAGCCGGGGCGGGCGAGCTGCTGGGCGTCGATCCCGTTCTTGAGGTTGGTGTCGGTGGTGACGCTCGAGCAGTACGGCACCTGACCCGGTGCGGTGGGCACCGCGGCAAGAGCCGGAGCCGCCGAGAGGCCGCCTGCAGCGAGAACGCCGGCGAGGGCGAGGAACGAAATTTTCTTCATGTTAGAACTCCATTCTGTTCGGGAGGAACATGAAGAACTTGGTCTCGGGCCTGCCTCTCTGCCAGTTACAAGCACGTGTCTTTTGTTAATTCGGGGCAAGCCCGGACACGATTGTCACGATCGCGCGACTGGGTGCCTCGGGCGCTGCAACCTTCGCTCAGCTGACGGGAATTTCCTGGAGCGAGCTGGGGTCGAAGAATCTCATCTCTTCCTTGCCGTCGACATTGACAAAGGTCTGGATGCAGCCGTTCCAGAACCGCGTCTGGTGGGCATCGACGCCCTCGCCGCGCAGCATGTCTTCGAAGCGGGCCGCTGCAGCCTGCTCGGTCTCGTAACCGAAACCATAGTCGACCAGTCCGCCCTTTTCCCGAAGGGTGCTGCAATAGGGCACCGCGAGGGCGGGCGTGACCATGAGCGCCACAGCGCTCGCGAGAATCAAAGCTTTCATGTTGTCACCGGTAGTGCTGTTTCCACGAGTTTCGCCCAGTAGCTCACGCCGACCGGAATGATCTCGTCATTGAAATCATACGTGTCGCTGTGGAGTTCCGTGGACGGCCCGTTGCCGAGGAAAATATACGCTCCGGGCTTGGCCTGAAGCATATAGGCGAAATCCTCGCCTCCCATCATCGCATCTGCGTGAACATCGACGCGGTCCGCCCCCGCCACGAGAGTCGCAACGTCGCCGGCAAGTCCTGCCTGCTGTTCCGCGTTCACGGTCACCGGGTAGCCGCGGCGGTAGGAAAGAGTTGCGGTTGCCCCGAACGTCGACGCGATGCCGTTCGCGATTTCGC
Source organism: uncultured Devosia sp. (assembly GCA_964428685.1). GTDB lineage: Bacteria > Pseudomonadota > Alphaproteobacteria > Rhizobiales > Devosiaceae > Devosia_A. Next base: position 9,201 of record CAYRZM010000035.1, read on the forward strand.
CGATGCGATTCTGGATAAAGTTGCGCGTATCTTCGTCCAGCGTGCGCGCCGTGCCGGTCAGCGTCACGCTGCGGGGGATGATGTTGAAGGCCGTGCCCGCCTCGACCATCGTCACCGACAGCACGGCCTCGCGCATCGGGTCGACGTTTCGCGACACGATCGTCTGCAGCGCCATGATGGTCTGCGCGGCGACGACGATGGGATCGACGGTGTTGTGCGGCAGGGCGGCGTGGCCGCCGCGTCCCTCGATGACGATCTTGAATTCATCGCTCGAGGCCATGATGCCGCCGGGACGCACGCCGAAATGGCCGGCGGGCATGCCGGGCAGGTTGTGGAGGCCGTAGAACTCCTCGATCCCGAACCGCTCGACCAGCCCGTCCTGAAGCATAGCGCGTCCACCCGCGCCGCCCTCTTCGGCCGGCTGAAAGATCAGCACCGCGGTGCCCGCGAAGTTGCGCGTCTCGGCGAGATACTTTGCGGCGCCGAGCAGCATCGCGGTGTGCCCGTCATGCCCGCAGGCGTGCATCTTTCCGCTGACGGTGGAGGCGTAGCCCTTGCCCGTTCGCTCGGTGATCGGCAGCGCATCCATGTCGGCGCGAAGTCCGATCACCCGCCCGGCGCCCCCGTTCCGGCCGCGGATGACCGCCACCACCCCGGTCCGTCCGATCCCGGTGGCCACCTCGTCGACGCCGAAGCTTTTGAGCAGTTCGGCGACGCGGCCGGCAGTGCGGTGCACGTCGTATTGCAACTCGGGATGGCGGTGGAAATCCTGCCGCCATTCCGCGATCTCTCGCTGGAACTCGGCGACACGGTTGATGACGGGCATCTGGGGGCTCGGAAACCAAAGTCGCAGTGTGCCGGTTCGGCCCGGAATCCGTCAACCCTTGACGCCGCAACCCGGCATTGTCATAGGCCGCAAGCCGCCATTCGGGCGGCCGATGTTCCCGGACCCGCCATGTTCGAAACCCTGCAAAAGGCCACGCTCGACAAGATTTTCGTGCTGATGGCCGAGTATGCCGCCGACCCCCGCACCAACAAGATCGACCTCGGAGTCGGCGTCTATAAGGATGAAAAGAACAACACCCCGATCATGTCGGCGGTGAAAAAGGCCGAACAGCGCATCCACGACCGGGCCACCACCAAGACCTACAAGGGCGTGGTCGGCAACAGGGAGTTTTCGGCGGCGATCGTCGACCTCGCGCTGGCCGGGTCGGTCGATGCCTCGCGCATCCGCACCGTGAACGGCGCCGGCGGCACCGGCGCGCTGATGATCCTGATGTACGTGCTCGGCCGGGCGCGGCCGAAGGGCAATATCTGGATCTCCGATCCGAGCTGGCCGAACCACTGGCCGCTGGCCGAGAACGCGAACCTCACGCCGCGGACATATCCCTATTTCGACCCCAAGACACGCAAGGTCGATTTCGAGGCGATGATGCAGGTCATCGACGGGCTGACCGCCGACGACATCGTGCTGCTGCACGGCTGCTGCCACAATCCGACCGGGGCCAACCTCAGCCCGGCGCAGTGGGATCGGGTCGCCGCGAGCCTCAAGCGCACCGGCGCCTTCCCGCTGATCGACCTCGCCTATCTCGGCTTCGGCGACGGCGTGGAGCAGGATGCGTATGGCGTGCGCAAGGTCGCATCGAGCGTCCCCGAATGCATGATCGCGTTTTCGGCCAGCAAGAACTTCGGCCTCTACCGCGAGCGGACCGGCGTTGCGGTGGCGATCGCCAGGGACGCCGCCACCGCCGACGTCGTCTCGAGCCAGATGCAAAACGTCATCCGTGGCACCATCAGCCAGACCCCCGACCACGGCGCTGAGATCGTGCGCGTGATCCTCGAGGACAAGGAGCTCCGCAAGGAGTGGGAGACCGAACTCGACCAGATGCGGGAACGCATGAAGCGGCTGCGGGTCAAGCTGGCGGAGGCGATCCGGCACAAGTCCAACAGCAAGGACTTCGACTTCATCGCCGAGCATTCCGGCATGTTCTCGCTGCTCGGCCTGCCGCAGGCCGTGGTGGAGAAGCTCAAGACCGCGGATGCCGTCTACATGATCAACGACAGCCGCATCAACGTGGCCGGCATTCCCGAGGATCGGGTCGATGAACTCGCCGACCACCTGATCGCCGCGGCCGGCTGAGCCGGATTTATTCGCGCCGGACGATGTTTTCGCCCGGCGGCGGACTTTCGCCCGTCATGCAAATTGCCTATCTACGGGCCAGAGAATTCAGGATTGCCGGGAGAGGAAAAAATGCAGTTTTTCGCCGACACAGCGGAGATCGAGGACATCAAGAAGCTCCACGCCATGGGCCTTCTCGATGGCATCACCACCAATCCGTCGCTGATCGCCAAGTCGGGGCGCCAGTTCAAGGACGTGATCAAGGAAATCTGCGGCGTCGTGCCGGGTCCCGTGTCCGCCGAGGTCGCGAGCGTCGACTACGACACGATGATGCAGGAGGCGCACGTCCTGGCCAAGCTCGCCGACAATGTGGTGGTGAAGGTGCCGCTCACCATCGACGGGCTCCGCGCGTGCAAGGCGCTCAACGGCGAGGGCATCAAGACCAACGTCACCCTCTGCTTTTCGCCAAACCAGGCACTGCTCGCGGCCAAGTGCGGCGCGACCTACATCTCGCCCTTCATCGGCCGGCTCGACGACATCAACCTCGATGGCGTGGAACTGATCGAGCAGATCCGCCAGATCTACGACAACTACAATTTCACGACGCAGATCCTCGCCGCCTCCATTCGCTCGCCCAACCACGTCACGCAGGTGGCGCTGGCCGGCGCCGACGTCGCCACGATCCCGCCGGCGGTGATCTACAAGCTCGCTGATCACCCGCTCACCAAGAGCGGTCTCGACGCGTTCGTGAAGGACTGGAAGTCGACGGGCCAGTCGATCCTCTGATGGCCGACAGCGAAGTCGCCGGAGCGGTCAGGGCCGCTCTGGCGCATGTCGAGGTTCCCGGTGGCGGTACGCTCGCCGGTTATGCCGGTCTCTCCGAAATCATCGTCACCAAGAGCGCGGTGGCGCTCGCCATTTCGGTGCAGCCCGGCATGGAGGCGGCTTTCGGCCCGGCCCGTGCCGCGGCCCAGCAGGCGGCCGAGTCGGTCGCCGAGGGCCGCAAGGTGATGATCTCGCTGACCTCCGACCGGCCACCGCCGCAGGCGACCGGGCAGGCCGCGGCCCACGGCCGCCCGGGGCCAGCGCCGAAGTCGCCGGTCGCGGGCGTGCGGAACATCATCGTGGTCGGTTCGGGGAAGGGCGGCGTCGGCAAGTCGACAGTGGCCGCCAACCTCGCGCTCGCCTTTGCGGCGGAGGGGCTCAAGACCGGCATCCTCGATGCCGACCTCTACGGCCCGTCGGTCCCCAAGCTGCTCGGCATCGAGGGCAAGCCCGCCGTGCGCGAAGACGGCATCTTCTCCCCGCATCAGGCCTATGGGATCAGCGCCATTTCGATCGGCTCGATGCTGACACCGGGTCAGGCTGTCGTGTGGCGCGGGCCGATGGCGACGTCGGCGCTGCGCCAGCTGCTGCGCGAGACCTACTGGGGTGGCCTCGATCTGCTCGTGGTCGACCTGCCGCCCGGGACGGGGGACATCCAGATTTCGCTGTTCCAGCAGGCCGAGCTCGCCGGCGCGGTGATCGTGTCGACGCCGCAGGACCTCGCCCTCATCGATGCGCAGAAGGCCGTCGACATGATGAAGCGGCTCTCGATCCCGCTGTTGGGGCTCATCGAGAACATGAGCTATTTCGTCGCCCCCGACACCGGCAAGCGCTACGACATCTTCGGTCACGGCGGCGCGGCGGCGGCGGCGGCGGCGATGGGCATGCCCTTCCTGGGTGAAGTGCCGCTCGACATGGCGATCCGCGAGACCTCCGACGCTGGCCGCCCTGTCGTCGCGACGGCTCCCGATGGTGCGCAGGCGCGCGCTTTCCGCGCCATTGCGCGCGAAGTCCTCGGCCGCAATCCCCGTCTCGCGCGCGCCTGACGGGCGCCGTGACAAAGCCGGCGCCCGCTGCTAGGCAGGCGCCAGCAAGGGCGCCGGTCCGACAGTCCGGCGATTGGTGAGGAGCTCTCATGTTTTCGGTCGAGCGCGGCCAGTTCGGGCCGGGGTTCGTGTTTGGCGCGGCGACGGCCGCCTACCAGATCGAGGGCGGCCAGATCGACGGGCGCGGCCAATGCATCTGGGACACCTTCGCGGCCACGCCCGGCAACGTGAAGAACGCTGATGACGGCCGCATCGCCGACGATCACTACCATCGCTGGCCGGAAGACCTCGACCTGATCCGCGACGCGGGCTTTGGCGCCTATCGCTTCTCGTTCGCCTGGCCGCGGCTGATCCCCGCCGGAACCGGCGCGGTCAACCCGGCCGGCCTCGACTTCTATGACCGGCTCATCGACGGCATGCTCGAGCGCGGCATCAAGCCGTTCGCCACGCTCTACCATTGGGACCTTCCGAGCCCGCTCCAGGACAAGGGCGGGTGGATGAACCGCGATATTGCCGGCTGGTTCGCCGACTATGCCACGCTGGTCGGCAAGACCTTCGGCGACCGGCTGCAGGCGACGGCGACCATCAACGAGCCGTGGTGCGTGTCGGTCCTGAGCCATCTCCTCGGCATCCACGCGCCCGGCTATCGCGACCTGCGGGCGGCCGCCCACGCGATGCACCACGTGCTTTTCGCCCATGGCACGGCCGTCGATGCGCTCCGCGCCAGCGGCGTCAAGAACATCGGCATCGTCACCAACCTCGAAAAAGCCGAGGCCGCGAGCGACAAGCCGGAAGATACCGCCGCCCTCGATCTCGGCGATGCGCTCTACAATCGGTGGTTCCTCGGTGGCATCTACAAGGGCCAGTATCCCGAGGTGCTGACGAGAATCCTCGCTCCCTACCTGCCGGCCGACTGGCAGCGCGACATGGAGGTCGTGAGCCGGCCGCTCGACTGGGCCGGGATCAACTACTACACGCGCGCGCTCTATGCGGCCGAGCCGACGCGCGCCGCCCTGCCGTTCAAGTCCGTAAAGGGGCCGCTCGAAAAGAACGACCTGGGCTGGGAAATCTACCCTCAGGGACTGACGGACTTGCTGGTTCGCGTGTCGCGCGAATACACCAAGCTGCCGCTCTACGTGACCGAGAACGGCATGAGCGAGAACGACGATGCCCGTCGCGTCGCGTACTACGACGCGCACCTCAAGGCCGTGCTGGAGGCCCAGAAGCAGGGCGCCGATGTCCGCGGCTACTTCGCCTGGTCGCTGCTCGACAACTACGAGTGGGCCGAAGGCTACACCTCGCGTTTCGGCATCGTGCATGTCGACTACGCGACGCAGAAGCGCACGCCCAAGGGCAGCTACCGGGCGTTTCAGGGACTCCTGCACAACACCCGCTGAACCCGGTCAAAGGGGCGGCGAAATCGATTGCGAGCCACCTTGGCAATCCGGATTCTTTGTGCAACTTTACGCCACCGCTAACTGCCCCGTGAGACTTATTAATCGGGTCCCAAAACGTTTTGGAGCCAAAACGTTTTGGCGGAGCGGGGCAGGCGGGGGCGCCTTCGGGCGCCCTTAAACTGTGCGATGGGAGGACTACATGCACAAATACCTCTTGGCGGGGGTTTCCGCCTTGGCGCTCGTGCTCGGCGCCGTTTCGTCCGCGAGCGCGGTCGACCTGCTGTTCCCCAAGGGACAGGGCGACCTCAACTGGGATTCGCTGCAGAAGTTTGCGGACTCCCACAAGGGTCTGGACGGCCAGAAGCTGACCATCTGGGGCCCGTGGTATCCCGATGGCGACAAGGCCCAGTTCAACGCGGTGCTCGCCTATTTCATCGACGCGACCGGCGTGGATGCGACCTTCAACTCCACCGAGCACTATGAGGAGCAGGCGCGCATCGATCTCCAGGCCGGCAGCCCCTCCAACATCCTGATCCTGCCCCAGCCCGGCCTGCTCGCCGAGTTCGCCAAGGCGGGCCAGCTGACCGACCTCGGCGACAAGGTGACCAAGTTCGTCACCGACAACTTCGCCGCCGGCTCGTCCTGGGCCGCCCTCGGCCAGTTCCCCGGCCCCGACGGCAAGGTCCATCAGTACGCCTATCCCTACAAGCAGGAAGTGAAGTCGATCGTCTGGTACTCGCCGGACAACTTCAAGGAGAAGGGCTACGAGGTCCCCAAGACCTGGGAAGACCTGATGGCCCTCCAGGACAAGATCAAGGCGGATGGCGGCGTGCCGTGGTGCGTCGGCATCGAGTCCGGCGGCGCTTCGGGCTGGCCGGCAACCGACTGGATCGAGAACCTGCTGCTCCTGACCCAGCCCCCGCAGGTCTATGACGACTGGGTGGCCGGCAAGGTGAAGTTCTCCGATCCCAAGATCACCCAGGCCTTCGACATCTTCGGCTCGATCATCAAGGACGACAAGAACGTCGCCGGCGGCACCAAGGCCGTCGCCACCACGGCGTTCGGCGACTCGATCCCGGGCATCGCGAAGGTTCCGCCGGACTGCTACCTGCACAAGCAGGCCTCGTTCGCGGCCTCGTTCTTCAAGCCGCCGCTGGCGTTCGGCCAGGACTTCGACTTCTTCTACTTCCCGCCGATGAAGGCGCATCCGGAACTCGGCAACCCTGTCGAAGGTTCGGGCAACCTCGTCACCATCTCCAAGGATTCGCCGGCCGCCGAGGCGTTTATCGACTTCCTCGAGACCCCGATCGCCCACGAGATCTGGATGCATGAGGACAACAGCTCGTTCCTGAGCGCCCTCAAGAGCGTGAACCCCAAGGTCTATTCGAGCGACCCGCTGCGCAAGCTCGGTGACATTCTGCTCAATGCCACGACCTTCCGGTTCGACGGCTCCGACCTGATGCCGGGCCCGATCGGCACCGGCGCCTTCTGGACGGGCATGATGGACTTCGCCAACGGCAAGTCGACGGCGGACACCACCGCCGAGATCGACGCGGCCTGGGCGAAGCTCTAGGCCTCGCCTGACACACAGCTTGACCCGGCGCACGCGCCGGGTCCACCCTGCCGACAGGCAAACCGCTAGGGGAGGAGTGGTTTGGACCAGGCCATCATCCAGCAAGTTCTCGGAGCCCTGCTCGCCGCCGCTGTGGCCATCGCCGCGGCGATTGCGTACTTTTGGGGCACCAACTGGCTGCTCGACCGCTTCTTTTCGACCTCGGCGACGGGAGATGTGAGCGCGGAGGAAGTGCTGCGCGACAAGCGCCGCTCGCAGATCCGCCCGTGGCTGTTCGTCTTCCCGGCACTGCTCTTCCTCTCCATCTATCTGGTCTATCCGGTCTTCGAGACGATTCGCCTATCGCTGTTCGACAAGAACGGCGATGGCTTTGTCGGCCTCGCGAATTACGTCTGGGCCTTCACGGATCCGACCTTCTGGCAGTCTGCGCTCAACAATCTCGGCTGGCTGCTGATCGTGCCCGCCCTGTCGACCGCATTCGGCCTCGTCATCGCGACACTCGCCGACCGGCTCTGGTGGGGCAACATCGCCAAGTCGCTGGTGTTCATGCCGATGGCGATCTCGTTCGTCGGCGCCTCGGTGATCTGGAAGTTCGTCTACACCTATCGCGGTGCAGACCAGCCGCAGATCGGCGTTCTAAATGCCATCGTGACCGCCTTCGGCGGGCAGCCGCAGACGTGGCTGACCATCCCGATCGCCAACTCGCTGCTGCTCATGGTGATCCTGATCTGGATCCAGACCGGCTTCGCGATGGTGATCCTGAGTGCGGCGCTGCGCGGCATTCCCGAGGAGACGATCGAGGCGGCCCGCATCGACGGTGCCAACGACCTCCAGATCTTCTTCACCATCATGATCCCGCAGGTGTGGGGCACTATCGTCGTGGTGTGGACGACCATCACCATCACGGTGCTGAAGGTCTTCGACATCGTCTTTGCGATGACCAACGGCGACTTCCAGACGCAGGTGCTCGCCAACCTGATGTACAAGTGGATGCTGATCTTCGGCGACTTCGGCAAAGGTTCTGCCCTGGCGGTGATCCTCATGCTGGCCGTAAGCCCAATCATGATCTGGAATATCCGGCGCGCCAGCGCTGACGTGGGGACACGCTGATGGCCACTATCGCAACGACCGACGCCCCGGTTCAGGCCGCCGTTCCGGCATGGATACGGCGCATCAGCGTCGGCCGTGTCGCGGCCAACCTGCTGCTGCTCTTCTTCGTCGTCCTGTGGACGTTCCCGACCTTTGGCCTGCTCGTGTCGTCGCTGCGCGACAAGGACCAGCTCGCGACCACCGGCTGGTGGACGGCGCTCGTGACCTCGACGCACCAGGAGGCGATCCGCCTGCCGAAGGCCGATGCGCAGAAGCAGGTCAACGGCGCCTATGTCATTTCCGGCAACGTGCTCGCCGGAGACTCGAGCCGCACGATCCAGAGCTTCGGCGTCGCGGCGGACGCCGTGGGCGCCGCTCCTGCCGGCGGCAGCCTGCCGATGCGCGACGGCGGCCAGATGAGCGTCGCCGCCAATGGCGACTACACCTGGACGTCGCCGACCGCGTTCACCTACACCAGCGCCCCCAAGCTCTACTTCATGTCGGCGATTCCGCCGCGCGCGACGCTCGAAAACTACTATCGCGTGCTGACGGCGGACGGCATCGGCCGGTCGTTCATCAACTCGTTCACGGTGACGATCCCCTCGACGATCATCCCGATCATGATCGCGGCGTTCGCCGCCTACGCGCTGGCCTGGATGCAGTTCCCCGGCCGCACCCTCATGGTGGTGGTGGTCGTGGCGCTGCTGGTCGTGCCGCTGCAGATGGCGCTGATCCCGATCCTGCGCATCTACAATCAGATCGGCAACACGTTCGGCATCGAAGCCAAGGGCTACTTCGGCGTGTGGTTGGCGCACACGGCCTTCGGCCTGCCGCTCGCCATCTATTTGTTGCGCAACTACATGGTCGGCCTGCCGCGCGAGATCATGGAGTCGGCGCGCGTCGACGGCGCCTCGCACTTCAAGATTTTCGTGACCATGGTGCTGCCGCTGAGCTTTCCGGCGCTGGCCTCGTTTGCCATCTTCCAGTTCCTGTGGGTGTGGAACGACCTTCTGGTCGCGCTCATCTTCCTGGGATCGCAGGACGACAAGATGGTGCTGACCGGCCGGCTGGTGACGCTGCTCGGTGCCCATGGCAGCGAGTGGGAGCTGCTGACCTCGGGCGCGTTCATCACCATCATCGTGCCGCTGATCGTGTTCTTCTCGCTGCAGCGCTACTTCGTCCGCGGCCTGCTCGCCGGTTCCGTGAAGTAGGCCGACGCGACCGCGGCCGGCGGCGTCGCGCCGCTCAGCCGATCAGGCCGCGCCGATGCGATGGCAACGGCGCGTCGATCGAGCGGCCGTCGAGCTCCGGCATGATCTGGAACGTCGAGGGAATGAGCGTGCCGGTCGGCGACTGGCGGTCGTCGCACTGGCGGCTGAGCTCCTCGATCAGCGCATAGCCGGCGTCGTGCAGCGACGACCGCACGAAGCTCACGCGCGGCGCGAGGCGTGCCGGATCGAGATGCCGCAGCTGGTCGTCCATCGTCGCCAGCGCGATCGGCCGGCCCTTGCGGTCGGGCGCGGTCATCAAGAGCTCGTAGCCCGACATCAGCATCAGCACCGACGAATAGATGATCGCGGTGACCGCGGGATCGGCGAGGGCGTCGCGCGTGAGGTGGAAGCCGGCATCGCCCATCGGATGCGACGAATTGAGGAGCACGAACGTGCCCTCCGGCAATCCCGCGTCCTGCGCCGCGTCGCGCACCGCATTGTGACGATAGAGGGCGTAGTTGAACGCTTCGTCGCCGTTGATGAAGGCGATCCGTCGATGGCCGTTGGCGATCAGCAGCCGCGCCAGACGGTAGAAGTTGCCGTAGTTGTCCATGTCGACCCAGCCGTAGAGGTCGCAGCGGCGCTCGCGGCCGTGGACGACGAAGGGGCGGCCGGTCTCCATCAGGTAGCTGACCCGCGCATCGTTCTCGCGCGGCAGATCGACGATGAAGCCGTCGACGCTGTTGTCGCGGACATAACGGTCGTAGGTCGGGATCTCGCGATCCTGGCCATGGCTGGTTAGAACGATGTCGTAATTGACCTCACGCGCGCTCGCCAGCACGCCGGCCATGACCTCGGCGAAGTGCGGGTCGAGATACTTGAGCTCGTTGTCGGTCTGCACCCAGGCGATGTTGTGCGTGCGCTGCAGCACCAGCCGCTGCGCATTGCGGTTGGCCCGGTAGCCGAGCCGCCGTGCGCCGTCCTCGACCTTCAGCCGGGTCTTCTCGCCGACGTCCGGGTAGCCGTTGAGCGCGCGCGAAATCGTGGTGATCGACAGGCCCAGCTCGGCGGCCAGGTCCTTGATCGTCACACTGCGTCCGGCGGCTGCCGGCCCGGCGTTGCTCCTGCCTGGCCTGTGTTCCATAGGTGATTGATATTCAACATCTTTGCGCCGCGGAAAGAGTGCGACGCAGGTCCCCTCGGAGTTGACGAATTGTCGCCTCCGAAGCTAAGAATAGCTTACTAAAACGTTTTGGCAAATCGCGCCGGAACGACGTGACCGCCCGGCAAAACGGGCGCCGGGAGGATGGGTTGGTTGCGCAGCCGCTGATGACGGAACAGAAGCCGGCGGCGGAGCCCGTTCTGGACACGAATTGGTGGCGCGGAGCGGTGATCTACCAGATCTATCCGCGCTCGTTTCAGGACCACAACGGCGACGGTATCGGCGATCTCGTCGGCATCACCGAACGGCTCGACTACGTTGCCGACCTGGGTGTCGACGCCATCTGGCTGTCGCCCTTCTTCACCTCGCCGATGCGCGATTTCGGCTACGACGTCTCGAACTACCGCGACGTCGATCCGCTGTTCGGCACGCTGGGAGATTTCGACCGGCTGCTCGAGAAGGCGCACGCGCTGAAACTCAAGGTGATCATCGACCAGGTGATCTCGCACTGCTCCGACAAGCATCCCTGGTTCCAGGAAAGCCGGGTCAATCGGACCAACGACCGGCACGACTGGTTCGTCTGGGCCGATCCCAAGCCCGACGGCACGCCGCCCAACAACTGGCTGTCGATCTTCGGCGGCAGCGCCTGGACCTGGGACAGCCGCCGCATGCAGTACTACATGCACAATTTCCTGGCCTCGCAGCCGGACCTCAACTTCCACAATCGCGACGTCCAGGACGCGCAGCTCGACAATATGCGATTCTGGCTCGAGCGCGGCGTCGACGGTTTTCGGCTCGACACCGTGAACTTCTATTTCCATTCGCTCGGGCTGCAGTCCAATCCTGTCGTGCGGCCCGAAGACTTCAACGCCTCCACGGCTCCCGCGGTGAACCCCTACAATTTCCAGGAGCATCTCTACGACAAGAGCCAACCGGAAAATGCGGTGTTCATGGAGCGCATCCGCGCGCTGATGGACGAGTACGGCGCCAAGACGACGGTCGGCGAGATCGGCGACAGCCAGCACCAGCTCGAGGTGATGAGCGCCTATACGTCGGGCAGCAAACGCCTCCACATGGCCTACACCTTCGACTATCTGGGGGGCGAATTCAGCGCCGCGCATTTCCGCAGGTCGATCGAGCTGACCGAGAAGGAAGCCCCGCACGGCTGGATCTGCCTCGCCTTTTCCAACCACGACGTGGTGCGCCACATCAGCCGCTGGGCCACCCACGGTCAGCAGGAGACGTTCACGCGCCTCGCCTGCACATTGTTGCTCTCGATGCGCGGCTCCGTGTGTCTCTATCAGGGCGAGGAACTGGGCCTGACCGAGGCGGAGCTCGCCTTCGAGGACCTGGTCGATCCTTATGGAATCGAGTTCTGGCCGCAGTTCAAGGGTCGCGACGGCTGCCGCACCCCGATGGTCTGGCAGACGCAATCGCCGCTCGGCGGGTTCACCACGGCAACCCGCGCCTGGTTGCCGGTGCCGGCCGATCATATGACCAAGGCGGTCGATCGCGAGCTGAGCGATCCCCATTCGGTGTTACAGCACTACCGCGCGATGCTGGCGTTCCGGCGGGCCCACCCCGCGCTCGCACGCGGGACCATTGAGACGCTGGATGCGCCGGAAGGCGTGCTGAGCTTCATTCGGGCGGATGGCGCCGAGCGGCTCTACTGCGCCTTCAACATGAGCGAGAAGGCCGTGGTCGTGCCCGTGCCGGACGATTTCAGGCTCGCGCCTTCGCTGGCGCCGGGCGTCGATACCGAGCCCGAAGGCGGCTCATTGAGTCTGGCGCCGTTTGGTGCCTACATAGGTGTGCTGCACTAGCAGCCGTCGGTCGGGGAGGGAACGATGTCGGACCTGAAGATCACCAATCTCTACAAGCGCTACGGCAGCGTGGAGATTCTCAAGGACGTGAACCTCGACATCAAGTCGGGCGAATTCATCGTCTTCGTCGGACCCTCGGGTTGTGGCAAGTCGACCCTGCTGCGCTGCATTTCCGGCCTCGAGACGATTTCGTCGGGCACGCTGGAAATCGACGGCCGGGTCGTCAACGACGTGGCCCCGTCCAAGCGCGGCATTGCGATGGTGTTCCAGTCCTACGCGCTCTATCCGCACATGACCGTGTACGACAACATGGCCTATGCGCTGAAGCTGATGAACCTGCCCAAGGCCGACCTCGACAAGAAGGTGCGCGCGGCGGCCGAGAAGCTGCAGCTCACCAAATACCTCGACCGCCTGCCCAAAGCCCTCTCGGGTGGCCAGCGGCAGCGCGTCGCGATCGGCCGCGCGATCGTTCGCGACCCCAAGGTGTTCCTGTTCGACGAACCGCTTTCCAACCTCGACGCGGCGCTGCGCGTGCAGATGCGCATCGAAATCAGCCAGCTCAAGGAACAGCTGCCCAACACCACGATGATCTACGTGACCCACGACCAGGTCGAGGCCATGACCATGGCCGACCGCATCGTGGTGCTGAAGGACGGCGTGGTGCAGCAGGTCGGCACCCCGATGGAGCTCTACGAGAACCCGCAATCGCTGTTCGTTGCGGGCTTCATCGGCTCGCCGAAGATGAACTTCCTTTCGGGCAAGTTTGCCGAGCCGTTCAAGGCGGCGACCGTCGGCGTGCGCTCGGAGCACATCGACATCGTGCCCCAGGGCACCTGGAGCGGGAAGGTGATCTATTCCGAGAACCTCGGTTCCGACAGCTACATCTATGTCGACGTCGGATCGACCGATCCCGTGGTTGTGCGGCAGGCCGGCAAGGCGACCTATCATGCCGGCGACAGCCTCAGCTTTTCCCCGCGCGGCGAGATGTTTCACCGCTTCGATGACGCCGGCCGCCCGGTGATGCACTAAAAGACCGGCACGATCCCGATCTCGGGAAGCGCGGCTGCAACGAGCTGCCGCGTTGCCGGATGCTCCGGGCGTTCGAGCAACTGCGCCGGTGTACCCGTCTCGACGATCCTTCCCCTGTCCATGATGGCGACGCGATCGGCAATGGCGCGTACGGTGTCGAGATCATCGCCGGTGATCAGGAAGGTCAGGCCGAAATCGGCCCGCAGCCGGTTGAGCAGCGCAAGCATCTCGCCGCGCATGGCGATGTCGAGGACCGCGACGGGATCGTCGAGAACCACCAGCCGGGGCCGCGTGATCAGCGCCCGAGCGACCGCGGCCCGGTGCTGGTCGGCGAGCGACAGGTCTCCCGGATAGGCGGCAAACGTGCTGGCCGAAAGGCCAACCGCCGTCACCACCTCGACCATCCGGGCGCCGAGCTCTTCCATCACCGGCTGCGCTTCAAGGCGCAGCGGCTGCGCGATGATCTCACCCAAAGTGAGCCGCCGATCGAGGCTAAGCCGCGGATCGGCAAACACCATGCTGATGTCCGCCCGGCTGGCCGGCGAGAGATCGGTGCCATGATAGCGTCGGCCATCGAACTGCAATTCGCCGCGGCTGACCCGCTCGAGTCCGGCAACGATCCGCGCCAGCGTCGACTTGCCCGAGCCGGACGCACCGACAAACGCCATCGACTCGCCGGCGCGCATGGCAAAGCTCACATTGTCGAGGGCGACGATGGGTGTGCGGCGGGCGAACAGCGCGGCCGGTCGCGTGCGATAGCGCTTCGTGATGCCCTTTGCCGCGAGCAGCTCGTCGCCGATCGGCGTCCGCATCAGTGTGCGATCCCGGTTGCGGCCCGCGATCAGCACGGAGCGGGTGAAGTCGTCCCTGGGGTGGCCGAGCACCTCCGCCTTTTCGCCGGCCTCGACGATGCGACCGCCGTGGAGCACGACGATCCTGCTGCAGAGCATCGCCACTGCCTTGAGCTCGCGCGAGATGAGCAGCAGCGCCATGCCGGTGTTGCTGCAGGCCCGCTCGATCGCATCGAGGACGCGACGCGTGTCCGCGAGGTCAAGACCGGCGGCCGGCTCATCGGCCACCAGCAGCTCAGGCTTCGCCGCGAGCGCCAGCGCGACCATCAGTTTCTGCCGTTCCGCGAGCGTGAGGCGGTCCGGGTAGAGGGCCATTCGCCCAGGGTCGAGCGCAAGCGACGCCACGAGTGCATCCGTCGAGGACGAGGTTTCCGCGGAACCGTGGGCCAATGCCTCGTCCAGATGCGCGCGTGCCGTCTTCAGCGGATCGAGGGAGTCGGCCGCGCCCGCGAGGATGGCGCCGATGCGCCGGCCGCGAAGCGGCTGGTGGTCGGCCTCGGCGGCAAGGATCTTGCCGTCGAAGGTGATCGTGCCCACGCGCCGCGCACTCGCGGGCAGCAGGTCCAGGATCGCGAGGGCCAGCAGGCTCTTGCCAGCGCCCGATTCCCCGATGAGGCCGACGCGCTGCCCCCTGTCGACGCCGAGGCTCACCGCCTCGAGCGCCGACGCGGTGCGAAAGGCGACGCCGAGGCCCTCGACCTCAAGGATTGCCATGGCGATCCTCCCGGGAGCGACGGGTCAGCCCTCGCGCGGTGACCGTCAGCGAGAGGACCATGGCGACGACGGCCGTTCCCGGCGCCACCGCGAGAAGCGACCTGGCCTGCATGGAGCCGAGGGCATCGCGAAGCATGAGACCAAGGCTCGTGGCCGGCGCCTGCGTACCAAGCCCGGCAAAGCTCAGCGTCGCCTCCATCGCGATCCCGGCGGCGAGCAGAGTGAGGAGCTGACTGAGGAAACTGTCTGCGAGGGGACCGAAGGCATGCCGCCGGATGGCTTCCCATCCGGTCAGGCCGGCGAGGCGCGCCGCCGCGAGATCGTCGCGGCGAGACACAGATGCTTTGAGCTCGCGGATGATGCGCACCAGCGGGACAACCGTCGCGACAGCGATCGCCACCATCACGCCGATCGCCGACGGCCCGAACAGCGTCGCCGAGACGATGCTCACCAGCAGTGCAGGGACAATGAGAGCCTGCGGGAAGTCCACGCCCACGCGGCTCTCCCGCGGACGCAGCAGGAGACCCGCCGCCACGCCGACGACCCCGCCGGCGGCGACGCCGACACCCGAGACCATGATGCCGGTCAGCATGCCCCTCATCAGCAGGGAAAGGACATCCCGCCCGTCGGCATCGGTGCCCAGCCAGTGGGCGCTGCCGGGCGCCTGAAGCGCGGCGCCCGCATCTGCCGCGTCGGCCGCATACGGCGTCCAGATGATGGACGCGAAGGCGAACAGGAGCAGGACGAGGCACGCAAGAGTGCCCGCACGAAGGCTCAGTGGCACGCGCCCTGCCTTGGCAGCGGAAATTGCCGGATCGCTCATGACGCGGCCCGATGCCGCAAGCGCGGGTCGGCAAAGCCGCGCGTGAGCCGGCCGGCCAGCACCGCGAACGCCAGTCCGGCAAAGATGATGGCGAGCGCAGCGCGAACGAGGACGATGTCGTGCGCCACCGCTGCATCGAGCACCAGCCGGCCGAGGCCGGGGAGGTAGAACACCGTTTCGACAATGAGGCCGCCGGCGAGGAGCGTTGCGATCGCCGGTCCGACGCTTCGGGCGAGAGCGACGGCGACGTTCCTCATTCCGTGTTGCCGGAACGCCTCCTTGACCGTGAGGCCACGGGTCAGGGCCGCGCGCATATAGGGCGAGGCCCGCATCTCGCGGATCGCGGCCGCGACGCGCAACGCCAAGAGGCCGCCCACCGGCAGCCCCAGGGCAAGCGCGGGGAGGATCAGGGAGCTCAGCGCGCCGAGGGGCTCTTCGTCCCACGGCACGAAGCCGCCGCTCGGCAGAAGGTGCAGGCCGGCCGCGAGCGCGAGGCTGAGAAGCATGCCAAGCCAGAACGGAGGGACCGCCGCGACGACCACGGCGATCGGCCGGGCGATCCACCTGAGCGCGGACCGTCGTGACGACCCGACTGCGCCGAGGCCCACTCCCATACCAGCAGCGACGAGAGCGGAAAGCAGCAGCAACGGCACGCTGACAAGCAGGCGCGATGCCACGAGGCTGCCGGCGGGAGCGCCCTGCGACACGGAACGTCCGAAGTCTCCCGTCAATCCGTGCAGAAGCCACGCGCCCAGCCGCTCCACCGGCGGCTTGTCGAGCAGCAGCTGGCGGTTGAGCTCCGTGAGGGCGGCGGGCGATGCGTCCGGGCCGAGCATCAGTCGCGCCGGGTTGGCGGGGACAAGGTCAAAGACGAGGAACATCGCGGCACATGCGACCGCCATTAGCACCACCGTGCCGACCAAAGTCCGGACAGCGAACCAGATCATCCGGGCTGGCGGCAGCGGGCGACCGGGACGATCCCGCGGCAATGTGAGGTCAACGGCCTGATCCGAGCACGAGAGGGAAGGCCAAGCTTAGTGGGGAACGACCGCGATGCCAATTGCGCCGGCCTTAGTTCTCCCGGGGCCGCTCCGGCGTTACCAGCTCCGCTGGAATCAGCAGCGAGAACAGCGTTCCCACCCCCGCCATCGGGTCAACCGCGAGCGAGCAGGCATTGACCGCGAGCAATGAGCGGGTGAGGGCGAGTCCCACGCTCGAGCGGACCGGCTGAAGCTGCTCGCCGTCCTTGTCGACTCCGTCGCGGAACACGACAAAGCGGTCGCCGAGATCAGCCGCGTTCGACGCGCCATCGCGCACGTGGATGGCGATGCCGCCATCGTCCTGCGCCTGCGCCGAAACGATAACCGATCCGCCGATCGGTGTCTGGTCGATCGCACTGGCGAGGAGATTGAGGAGGGCTTGCCCGAGCGAGGCGCGGTCGGCGTGAATGCGCGGAAGCTGCTCGGCGATGGCGCTCCGGACCAGCACGCGGGCAGCGCCGGCCTGGGCCTTGACCCGCACCACACAGGATTCGAGCAGCGCCCCCAGGTCGACGTCGGCGGGGCGCACGGCATAGCGTCCATCGCGCAGACGGGTGAAATCGTCGAGCTCGTCGACCAGGACCGCGATCTCGAGTCCGGCCGTCCGGATGTCGCGCCCGTATTCGGCGTAGCGCTCAGTGTCCACCGCACCGAACGCCGCGCTGCGGATCAGGTCGGCGAACCCGATGATGGTGTTGAGCGGCCGCCGGATGCCGCGGCTCAAGCGCCCCAGCATCGGCGCATCGGCATCATCGTCACGGGCCGGAGCGGGTGCCGAGCGCAGCCGCGGACGGAGGAAGCCGAAATAGCCGGTGACGATCCCGGCCTGGCCTTCGGCAAAAAGCGCCAGGTCGGCGGAGCCGTCTTCGGCGGCGGCCACGAGGCTGGGCCGCGTCGTTTCCGCAAAACGCGCCGGCTTTTCCAGGAACGCCCGCAGCGGCTCCATGTCTGCCTTGTCCACCAGCACGGCGAGCGGCGTGCCGATGACGTCCTCGGCGGGGCGGCCGAGCAGCGCCGCGCCGTGAGCGGAGAGCTGCCGGACGATGCCGGCCCGGTCGGCGACAACGAAGCCCTCCTCCCGCGCTTCGGCGGCAATCTCGGCGAAGGCCCGCACCGCCCCTTCATGCCCGCGCGGCGCTTCTGCGGGGCTGGCGGAGAGCATGAGCGCGGCCCGACCCTGCCAGCTGACCGACTGCAGGCGAGCGGCGACCGGAAGCGTCGCGCCGTCACGCCGGACGAGCTGGTTGACCGGTCCGGCGCTCGCCGATTCCTCGGAGGGGAAGATCGAGGCAATGCCCGCAGCCCGCAGGCTTTCCACGCTCTCGTGTCCGAGCAGGTCGGTCAGCGCCCGGTTGGCGAAGAGCACCTGCTGGTCGCGGAAGACCAGGATGGCGAGCGGCAGGCGATTGAGAACCAGCGTTTCGGCGCTGAGATTGATCACCGCGGGCGGCGCAGGCCGCGTGGGCGCCGCCGGCTTGGTGGGCGCGAGGGGTGCCTGCAACGCCTCGCCGCCCACCCGGTCGGTGAGGATGCGGCCGAGTTCCTCGAAATTGTAGCGCGAGACGCGCTCGGCGGTCTCGGCATCGGGGGCGGCATCCAGCGTGGCGATCGGTTCGGCCGGGGGTGCGGCCGGCGGGGGCTCGGCTCTCGTCCCGGATGCGGCGTCGAGCGCGCGGAATCCGCGGCCCGTGATCAGCCAGTGCCCATGCGACGCCGGCGCCACAACGGGCTGGGGCGCCGCGCCGGTCTCGGGATCGTCGGCATATTCGATGACGGCCGCAATGAGGTCCGGCTCCGGGGCCGGGGCCAGCGGTTCTTCGGGCGACGTCTGGTCCAGGGGCGCGCCGAGCACGTCGTCCGCAACGGTGAGGCTGGTGTAGAGGCCGGCATCCTCGGCCAGCCGGTCGAACAGCGAGGACAGGGCGTGATCGCCTTCGTTCCGGACGGGCAATGGCTCGACCCATTCCTCACTCGAAGGTGGCGCGGGCGAATCGGCCAAGGGCAGCGGCGCCAGACCCAACGGCAGCATGGGCTCGGGCATGTGCGCGAGATCTTGCGCGTCGTTCTCGTCACGCTCGTCGGCGCTCACCCCCTCTTCGGCGCGGACGGAGCCGATGGCCGGTTCGGGCGTCGTCGCCGGCGCCAGAATGACGACCAGCGTCTCGCCGTTTGGCCCGCCAATGAGGTGAACCGCATCCTCGCCTTCTGCCGGCGGCCCCGCCGGAAGAGCGCCGTCGACGGTTCGGGCGGCCGGCGAGCCGTCGAGAACGGCGCCGTTTGTGACCAGCAGATAGTGCGCACCGGGCGGAAACAGCGACTGGGACATCGCATCGGCCGGTGTCCCCCCTGCGGTCTCGATCACCTCGGCGCTCACCGGCTCGAGCCCCACCAGCAACAGCGCCGTCTGCCCGTCGGGCAGCGCCAGGGGGGTGCACGAACAGGTTGTCGCGATCGGCTTGTCACCGGCGAGGAACTGAACGCGGGCGAGGCTCGACCTCCCGATGCCGCCGAGCCTTATCAGCCGCGTCACCTGCCCCTTGATGGGCACAGCTTCAGGGCCGAGCTTCAGGCCGCCTTTCTTGATCCGGCCATTAACGTAGCGGGCAGCTGCGTTGCGCCAGAGCAGGGTGGTGCCGTCCTGCGACCAAAGCCATGCCGGGCGAGGGTCGGCCCAATACGCCAGGATGCGGCGCGCCGTCGGCGATGTGATCCACTGGGCGTCCAAGCGCATTCCGGCCCGGATGTGCCGGAATGGCACAATCCTCACGTCAGAATTAATCCCGTCCTCATTATAGAGACGGGGCCGGACGGTCCAGTTTTGCTGGAGTTTCGGGCGCCGGCAAACGGCCGCATGGTTAAGTTGCCGGGGTTGCGAAGCGGCCTCTTGGGCGCTACATCGGCGCGAGTTTCCCGCCCCGGCATGCCGAACCGGCATTTCCGTGGCTCCGGGCCGCCTTAGCTCAGCTGGTTAGAGCACTAGATTGTGGATCTAGGGGTCCCCCGTTCGAACCGGGGAGGCGGTACCACTTTCAGCGATGGCGCAGGCGCCGCGCCGCCACCATTCCGCCCCAGGCCAGCCAGCTGCCGATCCAGCTGAGGAGAAGCACGGCGATGGCGGTGGACGCCAGGGCCAGGTTGGGCACGCCGGCGATACCCGCCGAATCGGCCACGGGCGACCATGCCGCCCATGCCCCGAGGCAGCACAGCACGATCAGGTTGAAGGCGATGAACCCGGTGCGGCGCGGATGCCGCCAGAGATAGTGCAGGGCGTTCATGCGGCTTTCTCCAGGCTGGGAAGGGGATCGCGGCCATAGGTCCAGGCGACATCCAGCCGCCCCTCGTCCTCGAGCATGACATCGGCGTCGTGGCGCATCGCGCCCATGAGATCCGCCATCACCATGGCGCTGGTGAGTGCGGCTGCGCGGCTGTCGTGGCGCACGAGCAGATCGCCATCGAGCGTCACCATCCAGTCGGAACCGGACTTGAACACGAAGTAGCGTGCCAGGCTCATCGGGTCGCCTCCTGTCACAAAATGACCAGCGATCAAACGCAGAAAGGCCTTGCGGGTTGCCGAAACTGAATCCCACGCCCCACGTTATTGGGCGTGAGCTCAGGAGGAGCCGATGTCCACTCGAGGTGCGCAGAAGGCCGCCGCCCGGCCCTATTTGAGGCTCGTCGCCAGCGATGGCCGGCGCCTCGACCTGCCACCGGCCCCGCTGCAGCCGGAAACCACGATGTATGTGAGCTTTCGCGGCCTGACGGAGGCCGAGCAGCGTGCCGCCATTGCGGGTTTCCCCGGCGGGCAGCGGTTCCGGCTGGTGGCCGGAACCAAGTAACTACTTGGCGAGGCGCAGGTCGGCCAGCTGCTGGGCGATGGACTGGAACGTCGAGACCAGATCGGTCGATGACGCCGGGAAATAGGCGTGGCTCGAATCCGTGGCGCAGTTGGTCAACATGGCCGTCACCGCGGTCGGGTTTGACGTCGAACTCGTCGCGAGGCCGATCGTGTAGATCGTGATGCCGGCCGTGCGGGCATTCGAACACGTGGTTTTGGTTCGGTTGTCCATCTCGGTCTGGAGGTCGGCCGTGGTGGCGCCGGTGATGCGGCCCTCATAGGGGTAGCCATAGGCCTGGTACCAATCGTCGCCGGTCCAGTCGCTGACGTCGCCGGCGGTGTTCTCACCATCGGTCATGACGATCATTACCTTGGACGTGCCGCTGTCATAAGCGCGGCCCTCGGTGAGCGGCTCGCTCGGCGACAGCATGTGGAAGCCCCACATTACGCCCTGGTGGATGTTGGTGCCGCCGTCCGGCCCCATCGCCGAAATCTTGCTGATCACGCTCGACTTGGTCGAGGTCAGGGGCTGCAGGGCCACGCCGCAGTCGGCGTTGGGTCCGGCCTGGAAGCCGTTGCCGATGGACACCGAGTGGGTGTTGTACTTGCAGAGCCGCTCCTGCAGTTCCCGATCGGAGAAGGTGTAGGAGCAGCTGCGGGTGTAGACGTTGGTGTACCGCGCCGGGCTGTTCTGGGTCTTGGTGCCCGTATAGCTGTCCGTGCACACCTTGGGCTGGCCGTTGACCGTCGCCGGCTCCGTGGTCGCAGCCGGGGACACCGTGTTGCCGTTCTGGTCCTTCTGCGTGCGCGTGACGGTCGCGGTGCTGCCGCAGTTGTTGTAGTTGTTCGAGTTGTTGTTGCCGTTGGACGTGCAGCTGGTCTTGGTCGAGGTCTGCACCCAGCTGCCCTGATCCTTGTTGGTGCACACCGACGGGCGATCGCTCAGGTAGTTGTTGGCATAGCTGCCGCTGTCGGGCTGATCCGGCGCAAAGATCGGCACGAACATGCTGTCCGGGGTCCCGGTGGCCGGCGTCAGGTCCGACGTGTCGTAATAGAGCCCGCCCGCGCCCGTCGTGTGGTTGCGCGCTTCGACGCAGCCCGTCCACGACACGTTCATTTCGGTGTAGAGCGCGAAGCGGTCCACCGCGGTGCTGAACGTGTTCTGGTCATTATCGTCGTTATCGAAACCGGCCTCTGACGTGGGGGTCGCGCCCGTCTGGGTCATCCAGCTCGCGGTCTTGTAGCCGGTGCCGACGTTCACGAACTCGGTGAAGGGGACGATGCCGATCTTGACGTTGGTGTTGGTCGGGGTGAGCCCGTCGGAATTGTTGAGGGTGGTGTCGTCGCAGGCCGTGATCGAGTTGTAGAGAATGTCCGTCGCGCAACGGGCCGCCTTCTTGAGGTTGGTCATGCGGCTGCTCGAATTCATCGAAATGGAGTTGTCGAGCACCATCGCGACTTCGAGGTAGAGCTGCTTGCGCGTCGCCTGCGACACAAGGTTGGCGGTCAGCGTGCGCACCCCGACGAGCTGCACGAAGGCGGTGGGCTTGGTGATCGTCGCGTCGATCTCGATGCTGCCCTGCGTGGTATCGGTCGTGACGGTGGTGACGGTCGCCGTCACCGTCGAGTCGGCGAGCCGCTCGGTCAGCAGCGTCTGCGCCTTGGACTTGAGGGTCGTGTTGTTGTCGATCGCGATGCGCGGCTGGAGCGCAAGGGCGGCGGAATCGAGAGCCGTCTGAGCGCGGGTGCGGGTCTGCTCGACGGAGGTGAAATCGACCACGGCGCCGGAGGTCGCGATGAGGACGATGGCCAGCACCGCAAACAGCACCATGAAGGCGCCGCCTTCATCCTTGCGGAAGCGTGTGACGAGATCGAAAAAGCGACGCATGGCCCGGCCGTCCGCGAGGAATTGCGGACGGCGAGTCTGCCGGAAATTCCTAACTAAAGAACAATCACCTTCGCGCCAATTTTCACGCGACCATACAGGTCGATCACATCGGCGTTGATCATCCGGATGCAGCCCGAGCTCACATCGCCGCCGATCGTCCACGGCTCGTTGGTGCCGTGGATGCGGTAGAGCGTGTTGCCGATGTAAAGGGCTCGCGCGCCAAGCGGATTGCCGATGCCGCCGTCCATGTGGGTGGGGATATCGGGCCGCCGCGCCAGCATTTCGGGAGGCGGCGTCCAGTCCGGCCACTCGCGCTTGTTGGTGATGGTGTGGACGCCGCTCCACTCGAAGCCGGTCTTGGCGGTGCCGATGCCGTAGCGCATGGCCTTTCCGCCGCCGAGGATCAGGTAGAGGAAGTGGTCGCCGGTATCGACGATCAACGTCCCCGCAGCCTCCGCGCCGTCATAGGGCACCACCTGACGCATGAATTTGGGGTCGAGATGGACCCGCATCGGCACCCGCAACATCAAGGGGTTGGACGGCATTCCTTGCGTGGTGGACATGCCCGGCGGCGGCGCGAACAACGGGGCGGCGAGGGCGGGCGCGCTGAGCGCGAGGCTCGAAACGAAGGCGGCGGCGAGGGCCGCGGTCCGGTGCATCATGGCAAGGTCCAGGTTGTGGGAAACCGATCGTTAGGCTTACGTGAGTGTCGCCAAAATCAGCCAAGGCGCGGTGAACCGGCATGGTTAAGCCCATGCCAGCGCACGTGGTTTCGGGGGAGTTAAGAGATGGAGCGCTGCGCCTGGGCCGGCGAGCTGCCCGACTACATCGAGTACCACGACAGCGAGTGGGGACGTCCGGTCACGGACGACAACCGGCTGTTCGAAAAGCTCTGCCTCGAGGGCTTCCAGTCGGGGCTGAGCTGGTTGACCGTGCTGCGCAAGCGCCCGCAGTTCAGGAAGCAATTCCGCGATTTCGACATCGCCAAAGTGGCCCGGATGACGCCCGCGGACGTGGACCGGCTGCTTCAGGACCCCGGCATCATCCGCCACCGCGGCAAGATCGATTCGACGATCAACAACGCGAGGCGTGCGCTCGAGATCGTCAATGAGTTCGGCACCCTGGCGGCCTATATCTGGCAGTTCGAACCGGAGCCGGGAAAGGCGCCCGACGCACCGGGCACGATCCTGGCCGAGACCGATGCCTCGCGCGCGCTGAGCAAGGATCTGCGCAAGCGGGGGTTCAGCTTCGTCGGCCCGACGACGGTTTATGCGTTCATGCAGGCCATGGGGCTGGTCAATGACCACTACGCCCACTGCTTCTACCGGAAGCCCTGCGAGGACGAGCGGAAGCGGCTCAAGCGGCCGCTCCCGCTCGCCGGCACTATTCAGCCGGGCGGCAGGCCGATGTCCCGCCGCAAGTAAGCCGGCAGGTCGGCACTGGCGGCGATGAGGCGGCGGACGGCCATCTCGTCGTTGTGCCGGTCGACCGCCGCTTGGATCAGAAGGACGAGGCGCTTGAGCCGCGCCGCGATCCGTCGTCGGGGCGGTGCCGCGAGGCCGCGCATATAGGCCTCCGGCGTCGTCCAGTAGGTTTGCGTGTGCATGACAATTGTCCGGCGCGCTGTCGCGGCGCCGGTTCCCGAATGGATGGAGGTGGGGCCGGGCACCGCGTGCCCGGCCAACGACTCAGGGACTATTGATGGTCCCAGTATCTGCGGCTCGGCTCGATGGGGCCGAGCCCCACATCGCGTCGCAGGTAATTGTTGAGCGGTGGCGAGCCCCGCGTCCGTTCGGGCCATTGCGAGAGAATGGCTGACATCAGACGGGCCACCACGCTGCGCTCGCGCCGCGCGATGGAGGGAACGAAGCTCGTGCTCAGATCGGTTCTGCTGAGAGACATTTGATCGTGCCGGACGCGTTGCCGCTCCGGCTCCCAAGGTGAGAGTTGGACAAGGTGCCGAACCGTCGCTTGAGCGTGGCTCAGGACGGAATCAGTGCGGCGATGACGTCAGGTGTGGTCGGCGTGGAAATCGGGAGTCGGAGGCGGCACGAAAACCGCGAGGAGCCTTCAGGCTCGAGACATCCCCGGAGCAACGCGGCCACGGGATGGGGCGCAGGTGAGATCAGCCATGTGCGACTCCTTCGTGGGTGGGCGTTGGAACAGGCTGGCTGATAGGCGAGCCGCCCCATCGCCGCAAGCGAAATCTGCGGCAGCCTGACGCACCCCGCGATCTGTGGCATGCTCGCCACAGCGAGGCGTCGCGAACCATAGCAATTGGCTCTTCTTGTCTCGAAAAACCGTTTCCATTAGGAACGGCGCAAACCCCGGAACCTCCAGCAGAATGGCCGACCGCAACCCGCTCATCGAGGCGCGCCTGCCGCGCGGTTTTGAAGACCGCGCGCCCGCTGACATCGCGGCCACGGATCGGATGATCGCGACCATCCGGCGGGTCTACGAGCGCTACGGCTTCGATCCGATCGAGACGCCGTTCCTCGAATACACCGAGACGCTCGGCAAATTCCTGCCCGACACCGACCGGCCCAATGCCGGCGTGTTTTCGCTGCAGGACGACGACGAGCAGTGGATGAGCCTCCGCTACGACCTGACGGCGCCGCTTGCCCGCTATTTCGCCCAGCATTACGACCGCCTGCCCAAGCCGTTCCGCTCCTATCGGGCCGGCTATGTGTTCCGGAACGAGAAGCCGGGTCCGGGGCGGTTCCGCCAGTTCATGCAGTTCGACGCCGACACCGTCGGCGCCGCGGGTCCGGAAGCGGACGCCGAGATGTGCATGATGATGGCCGACACGATGGATGCGCTCGGGCTGGCCGGGAAATATGTCGTCAAGGTCAACAGCCGGAAAGTGCTGGATGGGGTGCTCGAAGCCGCCGGCGTGGCCGAGGGCCAGAAGCTGGCGGTCCTCCGTGCCATCGACAAGCTCGACAAGTTTGGCACCGACGGCGTGGCCCTGCTGCTGGGAGACGGACGCAAGGACGAAAGCGGCGATTTCACCAAAGGGGCGGGGCTGAGCGCCAATCAGCGCGGCGTCGTCCTCGACTACATCGCGGGACACCCGCCAGCCGACAACGCCGGCGTTCGTGATCTCGAGGCGATGCGGGCCATGTTCGAGGCGTCCGACTATGCCGCCGACCGCATCCGCATCGACCCCTCCGTGGTCCGTGGTCTCGAATACTACACCGGTCCCGTCTTCGAGATTGAACTGACGTTCCAGGTGCCCAACGAAAAGGGTCAGCCCGTCGTGTTCGGCTCGGTCGGCGGCGGCGGGCGTTACGACGGTCTCGTGTCGCGCTTCCGCAGCGAGCCGACCCCGGCGACCGGCTTTTCGATCGGCGTGTCGCGGCTGGCGACGGCGCTGAAGCTGACCGGTGCCCTTGCGGCGGAAGAGAACGCCGGTCCAGTCGTGGTGCTGGTGCTCGACCGCGACCCGGCCGCGATCGCCGACTACCAGAAGATGACGAGCGAGCTGCGTGCCGCCGGCATCCGGGCCGAGATGTATCTGGGTTCCTCCGGCATGAACGCGCAGATGAAATACGCCGACCGCCGCAACGCCGCCGCCGCCGTGATCGTCGGCTCCAACGAGCGGACCGCCGGACAGGTCACCATCAAGGATCTCGCGGCCGGCGCCGAGCAGGCGAGGGCGATCAAGGACAACGCCGAATACAGGGCCGCCAAGGTCGGCCAGTGGACAGCGCCGCGCGCGGGCCTCGTCGCCGAGCTCAGCAAGATTCCTGCCGTCGCGCGCATGAGGGCCGCCGGCTGATGGTTAAGAAGTCGCCCGGCGAGCGCTACAGCGCGATGGTCCGTCTGGTCGAGAGCCGGACGGTGCAGCGGGTCACCCCGCCGCTGCTGTTGCCCGCCGGGCCCTATCTCGATCTCGCCGGCGAGGAGTTCGGCCGCCAGCTGCTGCTGACCACGGCCAACAACGGCATCGAATACTGTCTCCGGCCAGACTTCACCCTGCCGATCGCCAAGACCTATCTCGACGAGGGGATGGCGGGCGTGCCCGGCGCCTACACCTATCTTGGCCCGATCTTCCGTCAGGAGAGCGGCGTTCCGGTCGAGTACGAGCAGGCGGGGCTCGAGCTGATCGGCCAGCCGGACCCGTCGGCGGCGCTCGACCAGGTGCTGACCTTTGCGCGCTGGGCGCTGGCGATCTACGACGTGACCGCGCCCAATGTGCGGCTCGGCGGCGTCGGGCTGTTCGAGTCCTTCCTTGCGGCCATCGGCATCTCGCCGCAGTGGCAGCAGCGCATTCGCCACCGCTTCGGCCACCCCGTCGCCATGCAGCGGCTGCTCGAACGCCTCACCAATCCCGGTCCGCGCGTCTCGGGCGGCGTTCCCGATGCGCGCGAAACCATCGTCGAGATCGTGACGGACAATATGCTGTCGGCCGGACTGAGCCTGGTCGGCTCTCGCCAGCCCGACGAGATCGCCGAGCGCTACCTCGAAAAGCAGGCGCTCGACGCGGTGCCGATCCCGCCGGCGACGGTGCAGCTCCTCGTCGACTATCTCGCGGTGTCCGACGGCGCGCCGCAGGCGCTCGAGCGCATCCGCCGCCTGACGCAGAAGGCCGGCATCGACATCGAGGCGCCGCTGGCGATGGTGCGCACGCATGCCGCAGCGCTCGCGGCGCTTTCGCCCAAGGCGCAGGTGATCTTCGATGCCAGTTTCTCGCCGCGTCTCGACTATTATACGGGCGTGGTCTTCGAGATGACTGGCGAAAACGGCGACGTGCTCGCCTCGGGCGGCGAGTACGACCGCCTGCTGGACAGGCTGGGCGCACCCGAGCACCTTACGGCGTCGGGCTGCGCGCTGTGGACCGACCGGCTCGAACGCGAAGCGGTGCTGCAGGATGGCTGAGGAAAACCTGGTCATCGCCGTTCCCAGCAAGGGCCGGCTCGAGGAAGAGACCCGCCGCGTCTTCGGCGAGTCGCGGCTGCCGATCGCGCGGCCGGGTGGGGCACGCGCCTATATCGGCTCGATCAAGAACCAGCCGGCGGTGTCGGTCCGCTTCTATCCGGCGGCCGAGATCGCGCGCGAGTTGATCCTCGGTGCGATCGACATGGGCGTCACCGGCTCCGACCTCATCTACGAGGGCGCCGAGAACGGCGAGGAGAACGTCGTTTTCGTAAAGGCGCTCGGCTTCGGGCAGGCGAACGTCGTGATCGCGGTGCCGGATGCCTGGATCGACGTGACCCACATGGCCGACCTCGCCGATGTCGCCTCCGATTTCCGCCTGCGCCATGGCCGCTGGCTGCGCGTCGCGACCAAATATGTTCACCTGACGCGGAAGTTCTTCGCCGACTGGGGGATCGCCGAGTACCGGATCATCGAGAGCGCCGGCGCGACGGAAGCGGCCCCGGCCTCGGGCGCGGCGGACCTCATCGTCGACATCACCTCGTCCGGCGAGACGCTCGCCGCCAATGCCCTACGCGTGCTCGAGGACGGACTGGTGATGAAAAGCGAGGCCAACCTGATCGTCTCCAAGCGCGCCGAATGGTCGCCGCTGAAGAAAGCCCAGCTCGAGGCGCTGCTCTCGATCATGGGCGGTGTCCCGCCGGGAACGAGCACGCTGCTTTAGCGGCGCGGCGCTTCCGGCTAGAAAACGTCACCACCCGCGCGGGCGATTCGCTTGGCCGAGCTCGACCTCACCATTCTCATGCCCTGCCTCAACGAGGCGGAGACGCTTGGCACCTGCATCGCCAAGGCGCGCGGATTCCTCGACCGGGCGGGCCTGAGCGGGGAGGTGCTGGTGGCCGACAACGGCTCGACCGACGGCAGCCCGGACCTCGCGAGGGAAGCCGGCGCGCGCGTGATCGACGTTCGAGCCCGGGGCTACGGTGCCGCCCTCGCGGCGGGGATCGACGCGGCGCTAGGTCGCTGGGTGATCATGGGCGATGCCGACGACAGCTACGATTTCGCCCATCTCGATGCGTTCGTCGGGGCGCTCCGGGAGGGTAGCCAGCTGGTGATGGGCAATCGCTTCAAGGGCGGCATCGCCCCCGGCGCCATGCCCTGGCACCATCGCTACATCGGCAACCCGGTGCTGAGCTTTCTCGGACGCCTGTTCTTCCGCGCGAAGGCGGGAGATTTCCACTGCGGCCTGCGCGGCTTCGATCGCGAAGCGATCCTGGGCCTCAACCTGCGAACGTCTGGAATGGAGTTCGCCTCGGAAATGCTGGTGAAGGCCACCTTGGGCGGGCTGCGCGTCAGCGAGGTGCCGACGACCCTCAGCAAGGACGGCCGGAGCCGGCCGCCGCATCTGCGCTCGTTTCGCGACGGCTGGCGGCACTTGCGCTTCCTGCTGCTGTTTTCGCCGCGCTGGCTGTTCCTCTATCCCGGGCTCGCGCTGCTCGCGATCGGGCTGTTCCTCGGCACGCTGCTGATCGGCGGTCCGGTGAAGATCTCGCCGACCGTCGTGCTCGACCTCCATTCCTTCCTCGTTGCCGCGATGTGCATTCTCGTCGGGCTGCAGGCGGTGAGCTTTGCCGTGATCGGCCGCCGTTTCGCGTCGCGCTATGGGTTCATTCCACATTCGCGCGATTTCGATGCCGTGCTCGAATCGCTCACGCTCGAGCGCGTGCTGCTCGTCGCGCTGGTGCTGGTCATCGTTGGACTGGGGGCGCTGGGGTGGGGCTTCAGCGAGTGGGCCGCGCGAGGGTTCGGCCCGCTGCCGCTGAGTTCCACCATGCGGGCGATGATCGTGGCCGTGACGACGCTCGTTGCCGGCCTCCAGCTCGCCATGGCCGGGTTCATGGCCTCGATGATCGACGTGCCGTTGCGCGAGCGTCGCGTGGCCGACGTGCCCCGCGAGGACTACATGGTCCGCCGTGCCGAGGACCGGCGCTGATGCTCGATCCGTTGGTGCTGCTTGCCCTCGCCGGTGCCGGGATGGTGGCCGGCTTCGTCGATGCCATCGCCGGCGGCGGCGGGCTGATCGCCCTGCCGGCGCTGCTCGCGGCGGGGGTGCCGCCGATCGCCGCCCTCGGCACCAACAAAGTGCAGTCGGTGATCGGCACCGCCGCGGCGGCGACGACCTACTGGCGCGGCGGCTACGCCTCGCTTCGCGCCCTCTCCCCCGCGATCGTGACGACTTACTTCGCGGCGATCGTGGGGGCCTTTGTCGTCAAGCAGATCAACGTGCTGGTGCTCGAAGTTGCCGTGCCCGCGGCGCTGATCGCCGTCGGGTTCTACTTCCTGCTCTCTCCCAGGCTCAATGACAGCGACCGCCACGCGCGGCTGACATGGGCGACGTTCGTGCCGGTGATGGGCGCGATCGTCGGCTTCTACGACGGCGTGTTCGGCCCGGGCACCGGGTCGTTCCTGACCATCGGCTTTGTCGCCCTCTTCGGCCTCGGCGTGACCCGCGCCGCCGGCAGCACCAAGGTGCTGAACCTGATGTCCAACCTCGGTGCGCTGACCGTGTTCATCCCTTCGGGCGATGTGGTGTGGCCGGCAGCCGCCGCGATGGCGGCTGGGCAGATCGTGGGCGGCTATCTCGGCGCGCGCACGGGGATCCGGTTCGGCGCGAAATTGATCCGCCCGCTGGTGGTCGTGATCTCGCTGATCCTCGCCGGGAAGATGCTGCTCTTCCGCTAGAAGTGGAAGTCGAGCCCGGCGCGGAGGTTCACGTTGGTGTTGGTTCCGGCGGCTGTGTAGGTCGAGGTCCCACTGCTCTTGCCGTTGTCCCCGGTCGCCGTCAACGTCCCGAGATTGGTGACGAGTCCCTCCGCCTTCAGGCTCACCTTGTCGCTCAGCGCCACCTGCACGCCCAGGCCGTAGGTGGGGCCGAAAACATAGCCGTCGCCATTGGCCGGCGCCTGGTCGAGTGTGGGGCTGATGACGGAGATATCGGTGCTGAATGTCTCGTGGGCGGCCGCGACACCTGCCGTCGCGTAGAACAGCATCGGCCCGGTCGCGAGGCCGAGCCGGCCGCGCAGCGCCAGCATCCGGTCGAGCGCGGTATCGATGGTCTGGCCCGTCTGGGTCTCATTGCCGCTGACGCTGAGCAAGGTCCCGTCGGCCGCGATGCCGTAGACGAACGCGCCGTTCTGCCCGTCGGCTCCGAGCGTGATCGTTCCAGTGGCGCCCAGCACAGGGACGTCGGAGCTCGACGTCGTGCCGCCGCTGATGTCGAAATGCGTGGTGCCCTTCGCCGCGCCAAGGGAGAAGCCGACATAGGGGCCGCTCCAATCGGTGGGCGCGCTTTGCGCGAGCGCCACGCCGGGCACGAGAAAGAGCAGCGTTGTGGCAAGTGCCGTCGCCGGCGGAAGATTGAACCGCATAACCAAGCCCCGGAGTCCCAGGCCCAGGTTTGACGCGAACCCAAGCACGAATGTCATAGACGATAGACCAATTCGCGCCACAACGCTATGGCGGGATGGCAACAAGACCGGGTGCAACATGAAGCTCGTCCAGCAGATTCTCGCCCACGCGCGTCTCCACGAGAGTGCTCCGGCAATCGCCTATGCCGGGGGCGTCGCCACCTACGGCACGCTGGCCCGGATGGTCGAAGCCACGGTCGCGGTCGTCGAGACGCTGGAGCTGCCGCAGGGCACCCCCGTCATGCTGGACGTGCGCAATCCCCTGCAGCATACCGCCCTGATCCTCGCGCTTGCCCTGCTTGGCCTGCCCTCGGCCTCCGTCGGATCGACGTTCGCCATCGAGAAGGCGGGCGTGCTGCCGGGCCTGCTGCTTGCCGACCACGAGGTGACGCTCGCCGGCGTCCGCACGCTCCCCATCGACGACCGCTGGTTCGCCCATGATCCCGCCGCCGCCGTCGACTACCCCCGGCTTGCGCGCCTTCCCGGATTCCCCTCGGCCGATCACGTGGTGCGATACGTCTATTCGTCGGGCACGACCGGCTATCCCAAATGCGTCGCCCTGACGCTGGCCGTGCTGGAGCTGCGCATCTTCCACACGCTGATGACCACCCTCGTCGGGCAGGGGACCGCGGGCATGAACATGCTCGGCTTCTCGACCATCGCCGGCATCATGGCGCCACTCCTGACGCTCCCGACCGGCATGCTGCTGTGCTTTGCCAACGGCAATGCCGAAGCGCTGGCGATGATCCGGCTGTTCAACGTTTCGATGCTCTCGGTCGCGGTGGTCCAGCTCGACGGCATCCTGCGCCTCGTGGCCGACCAGCCACCGCCCCCGTCATTGCGGATGGTGGCGGTGGGCGGCTCCAAATTGCCCGTTCGCCTGCTGAACGAGGCGCGGGCGCGGCTCTGCACCAACATCGTCATGGGTTACGGCTCGACGGAAGCGGGGAGCCTGACCAACGGCACCGCTCCGGTGATCGAACGCCATGAGGGCTCGGCCGGCTATCTGCGTCCGTGGGTGCAGATGCAGGCCGTGGACGCCAACGGCGCGGAGGTTGCTCCGGGCCTCGACGGGTTCCTGCGTGTCCGCTCCCCGGAAATGGCCTTTTACGCTTCGAACGGCGGCGATCCGATCGAGATGTTTACCGATGGCTGGTTCTATCCGGGCGACGTGGGCCGCCTCCATCCCGATGGCCTCGTGACCATCACCGGGCGCTCGAGCGAGGTCATCAACCGGGGCGGCGTCATCGTCGCGCCGGAACTGATCGAGGAGGTGCTCCGCCTCGATCCGTCCGTGCGCGATGTCGCGGTGGTGGGAGCGCCGGTCAACGGTGTCGATCAGATCTGGGCGGCGATCGTCTCCGACGCACCGCTCGATGTCGATGCGATCGCCGCACGGGCGCATCCCAAGCTCAACGAGAAGCTGCCCGACCGCCTCCTGCGGGTCGACGCCATCCCGCGCAACGAGAACGGCAAGGTCACCCGCAATGCCTTGCGGGACGCGCTGATGGCCCGGCTTCAGGGCTGAGCCTAGACGCCGCGGCGACCGAAGTTTGGCCGACCGCCGGCCGCAGCTGTCCGCACGGCCCGTGGCGGCTCAGCGGGAGCGGGAGGTTCCTGGTCAACGCCGCTGCCGCCTTTCGGCAGCATTGGAGCGATGTTCTTGATGACGCCCCAGGCTCCGACCAGCACGATCGCGAGCCGCAGCACCATGAACAGCACGAAGTTGGCGTGCGAATAGTATTCGGTCACGTCGTGCTGCGCCGGGTTGTCCGCGAGGTAGGTGACGTTGAAGCTCGATATGATCCGCGTGGACGGCTTTTCGTAGCCGTCCTCGAACGTCGTGTCGTCGATCGTCTGGCCGTCCTCAGTCGTGAACCGGTACTTGACGATCCAGTACTTGGGGTCGTCCGTCGGAACGAAGCCGGTGATCGTTGCCGTGGTGGTGACGCCGTTGAGCACCAGCCACGCCATCTGCACGCCCGGAACGATGCTGACCCCGATCGAGTAGAGGCCGAAGCAAAGGGCGGCGCCGTAGATGGCGATGCTTCCGAGTCGGCTCAGCGGCGTCTTGCCAACGCCTTCCTCTTCGCTCGGCAGGCCGAGCTGCACGCGCCGGACGAGACCGCGCACACCGAAGTAGAGAAGCCCCAGCCCGCCGGCGGCGACTGCGAGCCAGAACCCGTAATGCTGCAGCAAGAACCACAGCGGAGCCACCTCGCCGGCCTGGGCCATGCGCCCCATGATCGTGCCGGACATGCCGATCGTGTACGCCGCGAACAGCATCACCCCCAGCCCGACGACGCCCATCGCGACGCGAAGCCCGAGGTCCATCACATAGCGCAGCAGCGGCATGCTCATCGCTCCCTGGTTGGAGCAACGATGGGGCCAATTGGTAAAGACCCGGTCAGGATGGCCCGGGCAATTGCGCGGAGGCAGGCGTTACTGGGGGCAGGTTGCCGGCACGTATTTCTGACCGACGCCCTTGGCCGCCTTGAGATGACCCTCGACGATATGCAGCGGCTGGAACGGCGGCGCTGCCTGGATCGCGGGGTTGGCGAGGCGCAGCGTGTAACAGCCGGCAAAGTAGCTGTGCTTGCCGGAGGTGCTCACCGCGTCGAGGCTGAGGGGGACGGTGTAGTAGGTGCTCCCGGCGGCGCCTTCTTCGCTCACCTGTCCGAACGCGATTGAGACGGACGCGGTGTCGGCGTAGCCCTTCTGGAAGTCGTCGAACGGCGCGACGCCTTGCCCGTCCTCGTAATAGGACCACGCCCGCGCGTACTCCTTGCGGTCGATCGCGTTGTAGAACGACTGAATGACGGCGACCGCGGTGGAGCGATCATCGACATACTGCGGCGGGGCGGCGACGGCCGGGGAGGCCATCAGGAGCAGAAGCAGGGCCGTCAACGGGCGCATGGGATGTCCTCCGTGGTGCCCAAGCATCACCGGCAATCCCGGCAGAGTCGAGGCGGGAGAAAAGAGGAGGCGCCGGTGTTGCCACCGGCGCCCCATCGAAGTCCGTGACTGGGAAGTCCGAGACCTAGAAGTCCATGCCGCCCATGCCGCCACCCATGCCGCCGCCGGGCATCGCCGGGGCCGGCTCCTTGGGCAGCTCGGCGATCATCGCCTCGGTGGTGATGAGCAGGCCCGCGACCGACGCGGCGTCCTGCAGCGCGGTGCGGACGACCTTGACGGGATCGATGATGCCCATCTGGATCAGGTCGCCGAATTCGCCGGTCTGCGCGTCGTAGCCGAACGTATCCGACCCGTTCTCGAGGATCTTGCCGACGATCACCGAGCCCTCGGCGCCCGAGTTCTGAACGATCTGGCGGATCGGCTCCTGCAGCGCGCGCTTGACGAGGTTGATGCCGGCCTGCTGGTCCGGATTCTCGCCCTTGGCCTTGAGCGCGTTGGAAGCGCGGAGGAGAGCCACGCCGCCACCGGCGACGATGCCTTCCTCGACCGCGGCGCGGGTCGCATTGAGCGCGTCATCGACGCGGTCCTTGCGCTCCTTCACCTCGACTTCGGTCGAGCCGCCGACCTTGATCACGGCAACGCCGCCGGCGAGCTTGGCCAGCCGCTCCTGCAGCTTCTCCTTGTCGTAGTCCGAGGTTGTCTCCTCGATCTGCGACTTGATCTGGCCGATGCGGCCCTCGATGTCGTCCTTCTTGCCGGCGCCGTCGACGATCGTGGTGTTCTCCTTGGAGATTTCCACGCGCTTGGCGGTGCCCAGCATGTCGAGACCGACATTCTCGAGCTTGATGCCGAGTTCTTCCGAGATCACCTGGCCGCCGGTGAGGATCGCGATGTCCTCGAGCATGGCCTTGCGGCGGTCGCCGAAGCCCGGAGCCTTGACGGCCGCGACCTTGAGGCCGCCGCGCAGGCGGTTGACGACGAGCGTAGCGAGCGCCTCTCCCTCGATGTCCTCGGCGACGATCAGCAGCGGACGCTGGCTCTGCACCACCGCCTCGAGCACCGGCAGCATGGCCTGCAGGTTCGAGAGCTTCTTTTCGTGGAGGAGGATCAGCGGGTCCTCGAGGACGGCCGTCATCTTCTCGGCGTTGGTCACGAAGTAGGGGCTGAGGTAGCCGCGGTCGAACTGCATGCCCTCGACCACGTCAAGCTCGGTCTCGGCGGTCTTGGCTTCCTCTACGGTGATGACGCCCTCGTTGCCGACCTTCTGCATCGCATTGGCGATCATCTCGCCGACCGATTTCTCGCCGTTGGCCGAAATGGTCCCGACCTGCGCGACTTCCGCCGACGACTTGATCTTGGCGGCCTTCTTGGCGAGGTTGTCGACGACTTCGGTCACGGCGAGATCGACGCCGCGCTTGATGTCCATCGGGTTCATGCCGGCGGCGACGAGCTTGATGCCCTCATTGACGATCGCCTGAGCGAGAACGGTCGCGGTGGTGGTGCCGTCACCGGCGACGTCGTTGGTCTTGGAGGCGACCGAGCGCACCATCTGGGCGCCCATGTTCTCGAACTTGTCGTCGAGCTCGACTTCCTTGGCGACGGTG
>CAYRZM010000036.1:0-11464 GCA_964428685.1 uncultured Devosia sp.
CCTTCCAGGGTGCGATCGCCTTCTGCCACGAAGGCAGCGCCTCGAGCCGCTCGATCCAGGCGGTGACGTTGGGGAAGGCCTCGACGCCGAGCTTTGCGGGTTTGCGCAGCATGAAGGTCGAGGCGAGCGCGAAATCGGCGATGCTGAGCGTGCCCGCGATCCACTCCTTGCCCGCGAGCGCCGCGTCGAGGATGCCCAGCATGTCGGCGATGGGCTTGAGCTCGCCGGCGATCGCGGCCTCGTCGGGCTCGCCGCGGCCAAAAGCCTTCTTCTGGACGCGCTCGAAGGCGACGCGCTGCATCGACGGGCCGAGATGGATGGCCTGCCAGTAGGACCATTCGTCGATGACGGCGCGCTGCACGAGATCGGCGGGGTAGAGCCCACGCTCGGGATACTTTGTGGCCAGATACGCGTCGATGGCGCGCGATTCCCACAGCACCACATCGCCATCCACCAGGGTCGGCACGCGGCCATGCGGATTGAGCGCAAGGAATTCGGGCGTGCGGTTTTCGCCCTTCTGGATGCTGACGGTGACGATTTCGGGATCGAGCCCGAGCTCGTAGGCGACGGCGCGGGTGCGCAGCGCATTGGGCGAGCCGGGCGAGGAATAGAGCTTCATGAAAGCCTCTCGGGACAAAACGCTCGGATGCTAACGATCGTGGTGCGGCGCAAGCAACCCCATCGCCTGTGCCTCACGCAAAATCGAACGCACGCGAAGCTGAGCGCGGCATTCAGTTGCGGTTCACCCGAACGCCCGTAGCAGCCGCGCTGTTTCAACCACCAGACTATGAGAGCTTGGGTTCAAAATGGAAAAGCGCTTCCCGCTTGAAGATCAGATCGAAATGCTGCGCGCCGCCCTCAAGGGCCGCGTCGTCACCCGCAACGACGTCGATTACGACGCGCTGCGCGCGGTGGCCCTCGCCAATTTCGATGCGCACCCCGCGGCACTGATCCGCGTCGCCAACGCCGCTGATGTCGCGGCAATCCTCAATTTCGTGCAGGCCACCGACCTGCCCCTCGCCATTCGCAGCGGCGGCCACTCGACCATCGGCGGCAGCAGCGTGAACGGCGGCATCGTGATGGACCTGCGCGACCTCAACACCATCGCGATCGACGAGACGGCCAAGACCGCTTGGATCGGCGCCGGCCTCACCGCGGGCGAAGTGTCCGGAGCGGTAACCGCCAAGAAGCTCATCATCGGCTTCGGCGATGCCGGCACGGTCGGCGTCGGCGGCCTGACGCTGGGCGGCGGCATCGGCTACATGCTGCGCAAGCACGGCCTCACCATCGACAACCTGCTGGCGGCCGAGATCGTGACCGCGGCCGGCGACATCCTGATCGCCGATGCCGACCATCACGCCGACCTGTTCTGGGCGCTGCGCGGCGGCGGCGGCAATTTTGGCGTCGTGACGCGCTTCAAGTTCCAGCTGCACGACATGCCGCATTTCACCGGCGGCCCGATCGTCTTCGCGCCGACGCCGGAAATCCTCGCGGGTTTTGCCGCGCTCTCGGCCGCGGCGCCGGAAGAGCTGACGACGATCGGCTATGTGATGCCGATCCCGCCGGTGCCGTTCGTGCCGGCCGAGGCGCATTTCAAGCTCGCCTTCATCGCCATGCTCGCCTATTCGGGCGCCCCCGAGAATGCCGAGGCGGCGATCGCGCCGTTCCGCAAGCTCGGCACGCCGCTCGCCGATCTCGTCGGCCCGGTCCCCTACACGACCCTCTACATGCTCGACCCGCCGCCCGAGATGAAGTCGATGGTGTCGATCCGCAGCCGCTTCGTGCCGGGGTTCGGTCTCGCCGAAGCACGGGCGATGCTGGCGGCGATGACCGCCTGCGACGCGCCGATGAAGATGGCGCAGATCCGGATGATGGGCGGCGCGTATTCGCGCGTGGCCCCGGACGCCACCGCCTTTGCGCATCGCGGCGAGAAGGCGCTGGTCGCGTTCCTCGCGATGTATGGCGGCAGCCCCGACGTGGTCGCCAAGTACGAAGGCTGGACGGCGGATGCGATGGCGGCGGTCGCCACGGGCGGAAACGCCTATGTCAACTTCCTCGCCGCGGAAGGCGATGCCGGCCTCAGCTCGGCCTATCCCGCCGCGACGCTGGCGCGCCTGCGCCAGGTGAAGGCCAAGTACGACCCCGAGAACCTGTTCCGGCTCAACCAGAACATCGTTCCCTAAGGACTGACGTCCGGAGGCCGGTGGCCCTCAGGGGCTGCTGGCCGCCGGCGCAGGCGCCGGATTGGCTGGATTCTGCGAGGCCGATACGGCGCTGTTGTTGAGCTGCTGGCTCACGGCATTGAGGTCGCCGGACACGGCGGCGCTTGCGCCCGCATCGGCGGGCGGCAGCGACACGCCGCTGACGCCGGGGCTGGTGACGGTACCGCCCGAGACGGCCGCACCCGCCGCCATGCCCGTGCTCGCCGGGCCGCCATTGGCGGCGATCAGATCGATCAGCCGCGCATTGGGCGCGCCGCTGCAGGCATCGAGCACCGTCTGCGCATCGAGCCGGAGCCCGCCGATCACGGACTGGCTGCTCTGGCTGCCGGTCGCCGCGTCGAGTGCGGACGAGGCGCTCGCATCGGCCGAGCTCTGGAGCTGCTGCAGCGATGGATCGCGCACCGTGACGCCGCCGAGCGCCGTGCTCGCCGAGGCCGACCCCAGCGGCGCGGCACTGGCCGCCGCCGAAGCGCTGGCGGCAATCGACGCATCGACGCTGGCCGACGAGATTTCCGCCGCGACGTTGCCGCCGGTGGCCCCGGCCAGCGCGTCGATCGTCCCCTGCTGGTAGCCCGCGGCGAAATAGACCAGCGCCGTCTGCCGGGCGGCGTCCGCCCCCTTGAGGTCGGCGCAGGTCAGGAGCGTGATGCGGTCGCTGCTGGCCGTCGCGGGCGCGTTGCCGGCGGTCTGCGCCCAGGCGAGACCCAACCCGCCGGCGATGAGGGCGGCCGCTGAAGCGGCGACGGCAAGAGTGCGCATGACAAGACTCCGTTCGAGACGAGGATAACCTCGGCCCGCGGCGGCCGTTCCCTATCGGTGCGGATGCCGTACGACGCGCAGGGACGGACTCAGGCAGCCCGCAGACCGGCGCGGCCTTCGAACCAGTCGAGAACCCGCAGCGCGCGCAGCGTGTTCCAGCGGCTGGGGGCGCCGACATCGGGCTCGGGCAGGAACGGGCCGGGATCGGCGCCGAGCCGATCGAGCGGCCAGCGGCCGTCGTCGCCGGCGCGGGCGCGCACGATCCCGACGGCCTCGGCCATGCGGGGATCGGGCATGCCGCCCGCGGCGCGAAAGTAATCGAGCGCGCGCAGCACGTCGTATTCCCAGCCCGGCGGAAAGCCGAAGCGGAGGATGCGCGTGTCGATGACGGCGCCGGACGCCCGCCCGCGCATCAGCCCGCGCTCGAGCAGGTACGCTTCGCCCCTGAAGCGGGCGGCCTCAGCATCGGGACCGGCACGCCCGGCCCGCCCGAGAGCATCGAGGCCCTCGAGGACGCAGATGGTCGAGTGGATGGACGAGCGGACGGCGGGCGGCGCATCGCAGTTCCAGCCGCCGTCCTCGAGCTGGCCGTCCAGCAGCCGCTGCTGCAGCGTTTCGACGGGCACGCCGAAGAAGCCCCCGATGCCGAGGATGCGCCCGTTGAGGCAGGCTTCGGTTTCGCCCTCGAAGAAGCTGCGGTTGTCGTGCCAGACAAAGCGCAGCGGTTTGACCCGCGCGATGGTGCCCGCCACCGCCGGATCTGTGGGATCGGCGCCCAGCTCCCTGAGCAGGGTGAGCGCGCGGATGGTCTGCATCCAGCCCGGATCGTCGCCCGCGCCGAATTGGCCGTTCGGCTGCTGCAGCGCCAGGATCGCCGCGCCCCACCCCTCGCGGGCGACACGGCGGCGCTCGGCGGCGACGGCATCGGCGGGCGCGCCGGCGAGATCGCGCAGCGCCTGCCAGCGGATGGCCGGGTCGCCGGCGAGCAGCCAGGCGATGATGTCGTCGCGCGGGAGCATGGCCGAGCCTATCGACCCCGGCGCCGGAGCGCTACCGCCAGCCGAGCGCCGGGGCGACGAGCTTCACCACGCTCTCGATGACATGGGCGTTGTAGGCGACGCCGAGCTGGTTGGGGACGGTCAGGAGGATCGTGTCGGCCTCCTGGATGCCCTCGTCGCCACGGAGCTGCTCGATCAGCCTGTCGGGCTCGTCGGCATAGGAGCGGCCGAAGGCGGCGCGCTTGGTGGGCTCGATGTAGCCGAAGTGATCCTCGCTGGTGTCGTTGCCGAAATAGGCGCGGTCCATGTCGGTGACGAGCGGGAAGATCGAGCGGGACACCGAGATGCGCGGCGTGCGCGCGTGGCCGGCCTCTTTCCAGGCCGCCTTGTAGGCGCGGATCTGCTCGGCCTGCTGGATGTGGAACGGCTTTCCGGTCTCGTCGAAGACCAGGGTGGAGCTTTGGAGGTTCATGCCCATCTTGGCCGTCCAGCGCACCGTCTCGGTGCTGGCGGCGCCCCACCAGATGCGCTCGCGCAGGCCCTCCGAGAAGGGCTCGAGCCGAAGCAGGCCCGGCGGATTGGGAAACATCGGCCGCGGATTGGGCTGGGCAAAGCCCTTGCCGCTCAACACTTCGAGGAAGACTTCGGCATGGCCGCGCGCCATGTCGGCATCGGTCTCGCCCTCGGCGGGCACGTAGCCGAAATGGCGGTAGCCGTCGATCACCTGCTCGGGCGAGCCGCGCGAGATGCCGAGCTGCAGCCGCCCGCCTGCGATGAGGTCGGCGGCGCCGGCATCCTCGGCCATGTAGAGCGGGTTCTCGTAGCGCATGTCGATGACGGCGGTGCCGATCTCGATGCGCTTCGTCCGCGCCCCGCAGGCCGCGAGCAGCGGGAACGGCGAGCCGAGCTGGCGTGCAAAGTGGTGGACGCGAAAATAGGCGCCGTCCGCCCCCACCTCCTCCGCCGCGACGGCGAGATCGATGGACTGCAGCAGCGCATCGGACGCCGAGCGGGTACCCGAATGCGGCGAC
This sequence comes from uncultured Devosia sp., assembly GCA_964428685.1. Classification (GTDB taxonomy): domain Bacteria; phylum Pseudomonadota; class Alphaproteobacteria; order Rhizobiales; family Devosiaceae; genus Devosia_A. Next base: position 5,011 of record CAYRZM010000036.1, read on the forward strand.
GGGTTCCAGTGACCGAAGGAGAGAAAGCCGATGGATTTCATTGTCGTCGTCCGTTGCTTGATCGCGGGCGTGTTCGCGGGGCCAGCAGGTAGCGGCCGTCGCGCCGGACCGCAAGGTTCAGCGGTGATACCGGGCGTGCCGGCGCGCCGGCCCTAGGGCAGCGTGTGGCCGGCGGCGCGGAACAGGCGGTACCACTCCTCGCGCGTCAGGACGATGTCGGAGCCGGCCACGCTTTCGCGGACGCGGCCCGGCTTGGTGGTGCCGAGCACCACCTGCAGGTTCGCCGGATGCCGCGTGATCCAGGCGATGGCGATGCCGGTGGGCGTCACCGCGTATTTCTTCGCGAGCTCGTCCATCACGTCGTTGAGCTCGGCAAAATGCTCGCGATCGCCGATGAACACGCCCTCGAAAAAGCCGTGCTGCACCGGCGACCAGGCCTGCAGCGTCATGCCCTTGAGCCGCGAATAATCGAGGAGGCCGACATCGCGCGAGATCGACTGGTCGAGCCCGTCCATGTTGGCGGCGATGCCCTGCGCGAAGAGATTGGCGTGCGGAATGCTGAGCTGCACCTGGTTGAACAGCAGCGGCTGCCTGACCGCCGATTTCAGCAGCTCGATCTGCCCGGGCGTCTGGTTGGACACGCCGAAATACCGGACCTTGCCGGCGCTGTGGAGCGTGTCGAACGCTTTGGCGACGTCGTCGGGCTCGACCAGCGTGTCCGGCCGGTGCAGCAGCAGCACGTCGATGTACTCGGTGCGCAGCGCCTTGAGCGAGCCCTCCACCGCCTCGATGATGTGGCCCGACGAGAAATCGAAATAGCCCTTCCGGATGCCGGCCTTGGTCTGGATCATGACGCGGCCGCGATCGGCCGCCGAGAGTTTCACCGCATCGCCGAACCGCGCCTCGCACACATGCGGCGCCCCGCCATAGACATCGGCATGGTCGATCATGGTGACCCCGGCCTCGACCGCCGCATCGAAGAGCCCCCGGATGTCGGCATCGCTCATCTTGGCGATGCGCATGAGGCCGAGGACGATGCTGGAAATGGTGAGATCGGTGTGGGGGATGCGGAGGGATTTCATGGAGGGGACCGGTGGGGTGGGGAGATGGCGTGGGATTTAGCACGGCATCGGACGATGCGGCAGGGAATTGCTCAGCGATAGACGGCGCGGCGATTGCCGGCTGGCGCGCGCATCGTGAACATGTATCCATTCGCGCATGCGCACAGGCTTCGAGGAAATCCAGGCGGCCTACAACAGCGGCTCGCAGAAGGCGCGCGTGTGGACCGAGGGTTGGGTCGCGCGCGAAGCCTATTGCATCAACTGCGGCAGTCCGCGGATAGAGAAGGCGACAAACAACAGCCCGGTACTGGATTTCGTCTGCCCCGTTTGTGCTGACCAGTTCGAGGTCAAGGCGCAGAAAAAGGCATTTGGACCAAAGGTTGCCGATGGCGCGTATTTTACGAAGATCGAGCGGCTGAAGTCCGCGACCAATCCGAACCTGATGCTGGTCAACTACGACCCGGCGAAGCTCGAGATACGCAACGTCTGCATCGTGCCGCGGCATTTCTTCGTGCCGGACCTCATCGAGAAGCGCCCACCCCTTGCCGACACCGCACGCCGCGCGGGCTGGATCGGCTCGAATATCCTGATCGGCAAGGTGCCGGATGCGGGCCGCATCTTCGTTCTGCGCGACGGCATCGCGGAGCCGAAGGAGCGAGTCCTCGCCAAATGGAAGGAAACGCTGTTCCTGCGGCGCACCGGCGTCGAGGCGCGCGGCTGGCTGGTGGAAGTGATGAAGGCGGTAGACCTAATCGGCCGCTCGGAGTTCGTGCTCGACGACGTCTACGCGCACGAGGCGCAGTTGAGCGCGATCTATCCCGGCAACAACAATGTGCGGCCCAAGATCAGGCAGCAGCTCCAAGTGCTACGAGATAACGGTTATCTGGAATTCCTCGGTGGCGGCCGCTACCGTCTCCGCGCGGGAGGGACATGAGATGGCTTGGTATCGCAACCATTATCACTGCGGCGATTGCGGCACGGATTGGGACGACGAGTGGTCGTGCTGCTGCGATGACGAATGCCCGGTGTGCGGATCGGGCGATTGGTCGCCGGTGAGCAGCGAGGACCTGACAGAGATTATAGATGCGGCGGACAAACAATTTCTTGTGCTGCGGTCGCCGGAAACGGCTGATGACAGACCGCGATATAAACCCATCGCATCATTTCGATCTGCCGACCTAGCGGTTCGCTTCGTCCGGGATGGCGAACTGACTTAGTCGACGTTCACACGAATAGCGGACAAGCAGACTGGACCATACCGAAGTCAGCTACTACCCCGCTCTCCTCTCCTTCCTGCCTAACAGCAAGCCATCTGCCGTCCCCACGATCAGGCGCGACGGCGCGTCAATCGTCACCCAGAACGAGCCACTCACAGAAAAGTATTCTGTAGGCTAAGCGTTTGATAAATATGCCATATCCTCGAGAGGGTCATCGCAGTCCGAGTGTTGCCATCCGGGCTTCCTGGCCTGCAAACTCTTGTCGACAGCGGGGTGCGTTTAGCGTCCCGCCGGCCCAAATAAACCACTTCTCGCAAGGGGCAGCGCCAAGGCCACCTATTAAGCCATTGAAAATGCTTCACTCCGTCCGCTTATCCGCCTCTCCGTTACTTGCTGCCTAACAGCAAGCCATCCGCCGTCCCCACGATCAGGCGCGATGGCGCGACAACTGCGCATCGGAACAACCTTGTCGTGGAATTTGTGATCCAATCCAGAACGAATTTCAGCTATCATGTTGATACAGCTGCAATTCTTTTTTTTGTAGATCAGAAACTATCATCTGGATTCGGAGTTATCCACATAGGTCATTGACGACGCGCGGCGAAGCGGGCTACAGAACGGGCCGAGCGGTGGAGTACTTCCCATGGCAAATGAGTTTTCGGCTGAAGCCCTGCTGGCATTCCCCGATTTTGCAGGGAGCAAGGGGCTGATCAACAAAGCTACCGCTGCTTCCAGAAAGGCAGCGGTGAAGCGCGTATCAGCGATCCTCGAACCGCATGAGGCTCAGGATGTAAGCAAGTTGGATGTGGAAGCTGTCATGCGGCGGTTCGCGAACCTCGAGGGCAGTGCGTTTACCCCGCAGAGCCTGAGTACGTATGGCAGCCGCTTCCGCGCCACGTTAGAAGATTTTCTGTCTTGGAAGCAGGACCCGATGGGGTTCAGACCGGCTAGGTCAGGCGTAGTTCGCCGTACTAAGTCGACGCCGAAAGAAGACGCGAGGCACGGCCAGGTCCAAGCGCTGACTCAGCCAAGCCAGGCTCCGCAAACACATTCACTGCCGATCCCCATTAGAGCAGACCTGACCATCTTTGTTCACGGAGTTCCATTCGACCTTTCTAAGGCCGAGGCAAAGCGAATAGCCAACGTCGTGTTGGCCCTTGCGACTGAAACTGACGCAGGAGAGCCCAACAAGTAAGGCATGAAGATTGCGGCGTAGCTCAGCCGGACAGAGCCCCTGCTTTCTAGGAACGATGTTTGTCTTCCAGGACGAGCGTCTAGTACGGCGGGGAGGTCGCAGGTTCAAGTCCTGCCGCCGCGGCCAGTTAAGAAAGAGGGAGCGGTGAGCCGCTCCCTCTTTCTTTTGATCATCACCGCTCCAGCCTCTTATACGTCACCTTCTTCGGGTTGACGCTGTCCGGCCCGAGCCGCCGGATCTTGTCCGCTTCATAGTCCACGAAATTCCCTCGCACCCCCGAAGCGGAAATCCCCCCGAGACGCCAGCATGTGCGTGGCGAGGTGCTCGAGCGATCGCGATTGATGATTACCGCGTAACCCGCAATCGTCCGGCGCCTCTTCGGGCGCCGTCAGGGATTCGGCATCAAGGGCGTTGGTGGGCGTCGACGAGCGGCCCGTTCGCGCCCCGCTTGGCCGGCGCCCGCTGCGCAAGTTCCAGCGCCGGCGCGGCCCTTGCGGGTCGCGCCGGCCAGGCGGAGGAAGGGTCAGACGGCGTTGGTCGGATCGACGATGCTGTCGACCAGCGTAATCTTGTTGGCGGGGAAGCCGCTGAGCTTGGCGTGCTCGAGGATCGCCTGCTCGTCTTCCGCGAGGTAGATGCAGAAGGTCTTGTCGTCGGTGAAGTACGAGTGCTCCCACTGGATGCGCGGCGCGAGCTTGGCCAGCGCGGCATTGGAGGTAGCGGCGATCAGCGAGCACTGCTGCGCATTGCTGAGCCCGATGCCGGGGACTTCGCGTTCGATGACGTAGCGTTTCATGGGTTTGATCCTTGGTGTGAGCTCTGCGGGCGAAGCCGTGTCGGCAAGCGCCGGCACGGCGGTGACGACGGCGAGGCCGGCCAGCGCGACCCCCGCCTTGGTGATGAATTCTCTCCTCGGAATATCGGGCATAGAAGCGACCTCCTTGGTCATGGCGTGACCCGGCTGCGGTTCGGCGCAAGAGAAGTTTGGACCGGTGCAGATGATTTTTTGCACCGGTGCAATTACACTTGCACCGGTACGACTTCGCCGTCAAGCGCCTTTTTGCACCGGTGCAACTCTTCTGCTAGGTTTGGGCATGAAAGCCCCCGTCACGCTCAACGAGGTCGCGATCGCGGCCGGCGTTTCCAAATCCACGGTCGCCAATGTCTTCAGCCGGCCCGAGCGCGTCCGGCCGGAGCTGCGCGAGCGGATCGAAACCATCGCCCGCGATCTCGGCTATGGCGGTCCCGACCCGCGCGGACGCCTGCTCAGCCTCGGCCGGGTCAACGCCATCGGCGTGGTGCCGCCGGCCGAGGCGGGCTTCGCCTGGAGTTTTCGCGATGCCTATATGCAGGATTTCCTGACCGGCGTGGCGGAGGTCTGCGAAGAGCGGCAGGTCGCGATGCTGCTGATTTCGGCGCGCGACCGCGACGGCCGGAGCGGCATCCCGCGGGCCGTGGTCGACGGGATGATCGTCAGCACCCGGGCGCAGGCCGATCTGGTCGAGCCGGCACTGCGCCGTCGCATGCCGTTCGTGGTGGTGGATGCCGAAGCGGCCGACGGCATGAGCTCGCTGACCTTCGACCAGCGCGGCGCCGCCCGCAAACTGTTGCGCCACCTCATCGGGCTCGGCCACCGCCGCTTCGCCTTCGCCTCGATCAACCGCGCCGGCGGCCGGCCGATCGTGCACGAGGCCGGCGCCACGGTGGACGGGCTGAGCTTCGGCTACGAGCGCGAATGGGCGCTCTATTACGGCGTTTCAGACGCGTTGCGGGAAGCGGGGCTGTCGATGGGCGACATGCCGATCATCGAAGCCTGCGGCAGCGACGAGGAGCGACGCGACTATGGCGACTTCGCCGACACGCTGCTCGAGATCGCGCCCGGCGCCACGGCCGTGATCGCTCTCGCGCCGTCGCTGACCCAGCCGCTGCTTGCCGCCGCCCGCCGCCGAAAGCTCGCCGTGCCCGGCGACATCACCGTCGCCGGCATGGACGACCGCGGCCCCGGCGCGCCGATCGACCCGGCCCTCACGGTCCTCGTCGAGCCGGTGACCTCGCACGACAAGGGCCGCCTCGCCGCCGAACTGCTGTTCGAGCCGGAGCCGCGGCGGGTGGTCCTTGCGATGGAACTCGTCGTGGGGGGATCGACCGCGTAACGCGGCCTATCGCTCGAGCCGCTTGTACGTCACCTTCTTCGGGTTGACGCTGTCCGGCCCGAGCCGCCGGATCTTATCGGCCTCGTAGTCGGCAAAGTTGCCCTCGAACCACTCGAAGTGGCTGTCGCCCTCGTAGGCCAGCATGTGGGTGGCGAGGCGGTCGAGGAACATGCGGTCGTGGCTGATGATCACGGCGCAGCCGGCGAATTCCTCGAGCGCCTCTTCGAGCGCCGCCAGCGTTTCGGTGTCGAGGTCGTTGGTGGGCTCGTCGAGCAGCAGCACGTTCGCGCCGCTCTTGAGCATCTTGGCGAGATGCACGCGGTTGCGTTGGCCGCCCGACAGGTTGCCGACCTTCTGCTGCTGGTCGGCGCCCTTGAAGTTGAAGGCGCCGGTGTAGGCGCGGGAGTTCATCTCGCGCTTGCCGAGCAGGAGAATCTCGTTCCCGCCGGAAATTTCCTCCCACACGGTCTTGTTGGGGCTGAGCGTGTCGCGGCTCTGGTCGACATAGCCGAGGTGCACGCTGTCGGCGACGGTGATGGCGCCGGCATCGGGTTTTTCCTGGCCGGTGATCATGCGGAACAGCGTGGTCTTGCCGACGCCGTTGGGGCCGATGACACCGACGATGCCGCCGGGGGGCAGCTTGAAGGTCAGGTTGTCGATTATCAGGCGGTCGCCATAGGACTTGCTCAGCCCCTCGATGTCGATGACGTTCTGGCCGAGCCGCTCGCCGGGTGGAATGATGATCTGGGCCGTGTTGGACTGGGTGCGCGCCTCGTTGACCTTGACCAGCTCGTCATAGGCGCGGATGCGCGATTTGGATTTGGCCTG
>CAYRZM010000037.1:0-4345 GCA_964428685.1 uncultured Devosia sp.
CCGCCACCGCGCTTGTAAATGCCTCCCTGGGGGCCCACGGGGGCGGCTGGGTCAATATCCGAGCTGTCCGTGGTCGTCGCGGTTGGGCCGCGGCGCACCGCCCCGGGGCACGGCTGTGAGGCAGGAGGTTAGTTGTTCTTCTCGTTCTGGCCCATGATTTCCTGGGCGTTGAAGTTGATGCCGCAGGTCGGGTACGAGTTGCCGACGAAGAAATTGTCGGATGCGGTCGAGAAGTAGTTCTCCCCGTCCTTGAAGTCCGGATCATCGACATTGGCGAGCGGCAGCGCGAGGTACTGCGGCACAACGTTGCCCTTGAGCGCGTCGATGGCGGTCTTGATCGCCACCGCGACCTGGGCCGGGCCCGAGCCCGACGACGAGCATTTGAGCCCGTCCGCCGAGTATTTCGCGCAGGCCTTGCGGAAGCCGTTCTCCATCTCGCCGCCGAACGGTACCCACTTGGCCTTGGCATCGATCATGGCCTGGATGACGCCGGTGTCGCCGCCCTGTGCCGTGATGCCGTCGAAGGGGCCGGACGTGGCGATGGCATCGGCCGTGGCCTTCTGCGCCACCGGGTCGGACCAGCTGCCATCGACCGAGGTCACGTTGAAGGTCTTGCCGGATTCGGCAAAGGCCTGCATCACGCCTTGGTGGCGGATGTCGTCGACGGGGTTGCCGGCCGGGCCGCGCACCTCGAGGATCTTGCCGCCATTGGGCAGGTTCTTCACCAGCCACTGCGCCCAGTGATAGCCCATATATTTCTGGTCGACGTTGACGTTGATGAGGTCGGTCGAGTCATCGACGGTGTTGTCGAAGGCGACCAGCACGATGCCGGCCTGCTTGGCGCGCTTGATCACCGGGGCAAGGGCCGCGGCGCTCTCGGCGTCGGTGACGATGGCGTCGTAGCCCGCATCGATGAAGTTGTTGATGGCCGCCACCTGCGCCGCGACGTCGTTGCCGGTCGAGACGACCTTGAACTCCTTGATGTCCTTGGCGACGTCGGCCTGCGCCGCGTAGGCCTTGGCCGTCTGGATCATCTGCACGCGCCACAGGTTGTCGATCTTGCCGTTGGCGAGCGCGATGCGGAACGGGCCGGACTTGGCCGGGTACTGGAAGAATTGGGTATCGGGTGTTCTGGGCGCGTAGCAGGTTGGATCGGCCGCCGGACCGGCGACGATCTGCGGACCATCGGCCATCGCCGGCGCCGCGGCAAAGGCCATCACCACGCCTGCCGCGGTGCCCGCGGCCAGCTTCACAAGCAGACTGGATTTCACTTTGTTCATCCTCCCATAGCGATCGGGGAGACTTCGGGCCAAAGCTTCGCCGTCCGCGACCGACGCATTTTTCGCGCGGCCCCAACACGTGGCAGATTGGGCTTTCTCCCTTCCCCGCTGCGACGCTAGGGACGAATGAAAGCGCTGTCAAATGAAATTGAAAGCGCTATCAATAATTCTGACAGCGCTTTCAGGGATGGGAACGCATTTGCGGCGGTTCGCCGTTCATCTATGAAAGAGCGCACGGACGATCGGGGGCGGAAGTTGGTCACAAAGGTTCGGGCGACGCTCAGCGACGTCGCCAAGCGCGCGGGGGTCAGCCCGGTCACCGTGTCGCGCGCGCTGCGCCATCCCGACATGGTGTCGCCGGCGCTGCGCCAGCGCATCGACGACGCTGTAACGTCGCTCCACTATATTCCCAATCACCTCGCCAGCGCGCTCGCCTCGACCCGCACCGGCATCGTCGGCGTCATCGTGCCGTCCTTTACCAATGGCGTCTTCGACGATTTCCTGGTGGCGATCCAGGATGTGCTCAATCCCGTCGGCATCCAGTCGCTGGTGCTCAATGTCCGCTACTCCGAGCTCGAGGAGGAGCGCGCCATCCAGACCCTGCTCGGCTACCATCCCGAGGCGATGATCGTCACCGGCGTCGACCAGACCGAGCGCTCGCGCCAGATGCTGCGCAGTGCCGGCGTGCCGATCGTCCAGGTCATGGACACATCTGTTGCCCCCATCGACATGTCGATCGGCCTCGATCACGCGGCGGCCGGTGCCGCGGCCGTGCGCTATCTCCACGACCAGGGGCACCGCAAGATTGCCCACCTGACGGCGCGCGGCGATCCGCGGGCGCGCCGTCGCGCCGCCGGCTGGCAGCGGGCGATGGAAGAGCTCGGCTTGCCGACAGCCGGCCTGCTCGGTGCCTCGCCGCGTCCCTCCGATATCGAGATGGGCGGCACGCTGCTGGCCGAACTGCTGGCGGAAATGCCGGACATTTCCGCGGTGTTCACCTGCAACGACGACCTTGCGCTCGGCGCGCTGTTCGAGTGCCAGCGGCGCGGCCTGCGCGTCCCCGAGGACGTGGCGATCGTGGGGTTCAACGACCTCGATGTGTCGAGCGCCTCGGTGCCGCCGCTGACCTCGGTGTCGACCGAGCGGCGGCGGATGGGCACCTGGGCCGCCGAAGCGATCCTCGAGATCATCCGCGGCTCGGGCAGCCGCCCGGCGGACAAGCGGATCGATCTCGGCTTCATCATCAAGAAGCGGGGCAGCACGGCCGTCACGCGCAAGGTGCCGCCGGCGGGGAAGAAGAAGTCCGCCCCCGCCACCAAACGCGTTCGCGCCTAGAGCAGGCCAGCCTCCCGCAGGCGGGGCACGGAGCTGCGGGGGACCGGCAGCCTCAATCCGGTCTTGAGTTCCAGGGTGACCTTGCCGTCGCTCTTGTGGACCCTCGCCACCGCATCGCGCGCCACCCAGTGCGAGCGATGGACCCGGAGGCCCGCGACGTCGCCCGTCTCGCGGATGGCGTCGGCGAGCCGCATCAGGACCAGCGCCTTGCCCTTGTCGGTGACGATGTCGACATAGTGGTCTTCGACCACCAGCGCCACGAGGCGCCCGCGCTGCGGCAGCGGCACGCGATCGAGGATCGCCGCGCGCCGTGGCTCGGACGGGGCGGTGCCTTCGGCCGCGCGGATGCGGTCGCTGATCAGCACGAGGGCCACCATGACCACGACGGTGATCGTCGTCGCGTAGAGCCAGACCGACACGGGATCAGCCGGAAACCAGCTGCGATAGGCAACCGCGTTGACGGCGAGCACCGCCAGAGTCACCGGCACTCCGGTGATCAGCCCCGCGGCGATGACGCGCGGCCACCGGGGCAGCCGGTCCTGCGGCAGCAGCGCCATTGCGGCACTCCCCACCAGCTGCCCCACGCCGTAGCAGGCGACCACCGTCGCGGCCCAGTAAGCGAAGCGTTGCGCCAGGTCGAAGGACTGGAACGTGCCGAAGGGTCCCGAGAGGCTGAGCACGACGATCGCGAGGCCCATGCCGCCCAGCTCGAGCGGCGAGGAAAAGGCCTTGCGCACTTCACGAAGCGCCAGTTGCAGCGCGCTGCCGTTCACGTAGCCCCCGTGCCGCCCGCGAAGTTCGTCTTGAGCGGCAGGCTTAGCCGGACCATCTGGCGGGCACAAGCGGCGCCGATCCGGCGTCCGTCACCGCAAAGAAAGCCGCCTCGGATGACCGACTTCGTGTCTTCGTTTCTTGCCATTGTCGCCCACACCCCGGTCTGGGTCTGGGCGGTGTTGCTGCTGGTGCTCTATCTCGGGTTCCAGCGCACCCGCGACCGCACCACCTCGATCGGCCGGCTGCTGCTGCTGCCCGGCGTGATGGCCATTCTCGCCTTGTCCAACCTCGTCAGCGCCGACTGGAGCGCCGCGCCGGCAATCGCGGTCGGCATCGCAGTGGGGGTTGTCGGCGGCTTCCTCTTGGAACGCGAGGGCGCCACCCGGCGCCTGCCCGACGGGCGGGTCTGGCTGCGGGGGGAATGGGCGTCGATGCTGCAGGTGCTGGTGGTGTTTGCGGTGCGCTATGCGAGCGCGGTCGTTGCCGCCGTCAATCCCGATCTGGCCGCGAGCCCGTCCTGGCACCTGGGGACGGCGTTCGTTTCGGCCGGGCTCGCCGCCCTTTTCGTCGCGCGCACGACCGCGCGGCTCCGCGCATACTACGCGGCGCCGGCTGCGGCCTGAGGGGACGACCCCGAAGAGCTAGCTCTTCGGGGCGGTCACGGTCACCTTGGGCACGTTGAGCGTCACGCTGCCGCCCGAGCTCGAATGATTGAAGACGAGAAACCCGCCGGCGATCAGCAACACGACGATCAGTGCCGCGATGATGATGCCGGTCGCGACGCAGTCACCGCCGCAGCCGGTGTCGATAATGGTATCACGATCTGCCATTTTTCGGTCCTTTCGTGCGTTTGCCGACCAAACGGCACGGACCGGACCGAGGTTCCCGCCGCCGGCGGGATCAGGTTCATTTCATGAAATCTTGCCGCGCTTGAGCGACGTCTTGATGGGCTCCGG
>CAYRZM010000038.1:0-1655 GCA_964428685.1 uncultured Devosia sp.
CTGCTGCGCGAGATTTATCTCTAGGGCAGCGGGTCCATCGGCGGCACGATCTCGTGCGCCTTGTGGTCCGGTGCGTATTTGGTCAGCACCGGCAGCTGGAACGCCGCAAAGACGATGGTGAGCGGCATCGTCGCCCACACCTTGAAGGCGACCCAGAAATCGGTGGACTGCGTGCGCCACACGACTTCGTTGAGCACCGCCAGCACGAGGAAGAACAGGCCCCAGCGGAGCGTCAGCACCGTCCAGCCCTTGTCCTGGAGCTTGTAGACGTCGCCGAACACGTAGCGGAGCAGCGACTGGCCGAAGCCGAGCCCGACCAAGAGCACGAGGCCGAACAGCGTGTTGACGATGGTCGGCTTCATCTTGATGAAGCTGTCGTCGTGAAGCAGCAGCGTCAGCCCGCCGAAGACCAGCACCACCACGGCGGTGACCAGCGGCATGATCGCGATCTTCTTGAGCAGCACCCAGCTCAGCGCCAGCGCCAGCACCATGGCGCCCATGAACCAGGCGGTGGCGGTAAAAATCTCGGCACGGGCATTGGCGATGTAAAAGACCACGAGCGGGCCGAGCTCGAGCGCCATCTTGATGAGCTGCGGCCGGAGCTCGTCCCAGTTGACGTCGCTGTCCTTGGCGGTGTCGGCCATCTAGACCTCCCCCACCAGCGCGCGGGCGAATTCGGCGGCGTCGAACGGCTCGAGATTGTCGATCCCCTCGCCGACGCCGATGAAGTGGACCGGCATTCCATATTTCCTTGCAATGGCCACCAGAATGCCTCCGCGCGCGGTGCCGTCGAGCTTGGTCATCACCAGCCCGGTGACGCCGGCGCGCCGCGAAAAGATTTCGACCTGATTGAGCGCGTTCTGTCCAGTCGTCGCGTCGAGCGTCAACAATGTGGCGTGCGGCGCGGTGGGATCGACCTTCTTGATGACGCGGATGATCTTTTCGAGCTCGCCCATCAGTTCGTCGCGGTTCTGGAGCCGCCCGGCGGTGTCGATCAGGAGGATGTCGCGCCCCTCCGCCCGCGCTTCCGTCATCGCATCGAACGCAAGCCCCGCCGCGTCCGATCCCGCCGGCCGCGCGACGACGGGTGCCCCGGTCCGCTGCCCCCAGACCTGCAGCTGCTCGATCGCCGCGGCGCGGAACGTGTCGCCCGCCGCCAGCATCACCGATTTGCCCTGACCGGCGAACAAAGAGGCGAGCTTGCCGATGGTCGTGGTCTTGCCGGTGCCGTTGACCCCCACCATCAGGATCACGAAGGGCTTCTTATCCGGATTGGGCAGCAGCGGCTGCGCCACCGGCGCAAGCACCTTGCTGATCTCCGCGGACAGCAGCGAGCGCACATCGGCAGCGGAAATATCGCGCTCGAACCGATCGCGCCGCAGCGCCGCCGTCACCGTCGCCGCCATCTCGGTGCCGAAGTCGGCCTGGATCAGCGTGTCCTCGAGCTCGTCGAGCATCCCCTGATCGAGCCGGCGCTGGGTGAAGATCGCCGCGATGCCGCCGCTCAGCTGGTCCGACGACCGCTTGAGCCCCGAGGTGAGGCGGGCAAACCAGCTGCGCTGCTCCGCTGGGGCTGGCGCGCCCGGCGCCATTGGTGCCGCGGCCTGTGGGCGCGACACCGCGAGTTGCTCGAGGTAATCGACGCTCGCTTCGGG
>CAYRZM010000039.1:0-8831 GCA_964428685.1 uncultured Devosia sp.
CTCAGCGCCGACCTCGCCAAGCAGAAGGACATCTCCGACGATGCGGCGGCGCAGCTGGCGCTGCTCAACCAGCAGCTGACGGCGCTGCGCACGCAGATCGGCGCGCTCGAGCAGGCGCTCGATGCGTCCGAATCGAAGGCCACCGAAAGCAAAACGCAGATCGCCGACCTCGGGCGGCGGCTCAACCTGGCGCTGGCGCAGCGGGTGCAGGATCTGAGCCAGTACCGCTCGGATTTCTTCGGCCGGCTGCGCCAGATCCTTGCGGGGCGCACCGACGTGCAGGTGGTGGGCGACCGCTTCGTCTTCCAGTCGGAAGTGCTGTTCCCGGTGGGCGCCGCAACCGTCTCCGACGAGGGCAAGGCGGCGCTCGACAAGCTCGCCGAGGCGATCAAGGAGCTGCAGGGCGAGATCCCGCCCGACATCAACTGGGTGCTGAGGATCGACGGCCACACCGACAAGCGGCCGATCAACACGCCGGAGTTCCCCTCGAACTGGGAGCTGAGCGCGGCGCGCGCCATCGCCGTGCTCAAATATCTGGCGGCCGACGGGGTGGAGGCGCAGCACCTGCTCGCCGCGGGCTTCGGCGACAGCCGTCCGCTCGATCCGGGCGACAGCGAAGACGCCTATGCCAAGAACCGGCGCATCGAGTTCAAGCTGACCGACGGCTGACCGGAACGGCGTTCCGGTGCTGCCGCTATTCGGCGGCCTGCGGCGCGTCGGTGCGGAACTGGAGCTTGGCGAGCTCGGCGTAGCGGCCGCCGCGGCGGACCAACTCGTCGTGCGTGCCCTGGTCGACGAGCCGCCCCTGATCGAGCACGAGGATGCGGTCGGCATCGCGGATGGTTGCCAGCCGGTGGGCGATGACGAGCGTGGTGCGGCCTTCCATCAGGCGCTTGAGGGCGATCTGGACGAGGCGCTCGCTTTCGGCATCGAGGGCGGAGGTCGCTTCGTCGAGGAGCAGGAATGGCGCGTCCTTGAGCAGGGCGCGGGCGATGGCCAGCCGCTGCTTCTGGCCGCCCGACAGCATGATGCCGCGCTCGCCGACGAGAGACGAATAGCCCTGGTCGAGACGGACGACGAAATCGTGGACGAGCGCCGCGGTCGCGGCGGCCTCGATCTGGGCCTCGGTCGCATCGGGGCGGCCGAAGCGGATGTTGTCGCGGATGCTGCCGGCGAAGATCGTCGGTTCCTGCTCGACATAGGCGAAGCGCCGGCGGACGTCGTAGATGTCGGCATCGCGGATGTCGACGCCATCGACCACGATGCGGCCGGCACCGACGTCGTAGAAGCGCTGGATCAGCGAAAAGATGGTGGACTTGCCGGCGCCCGAGGCGCCGACCAGGGCGACCGTCTGCCCGGTATCGACCGCAAAGTCGAGCTCGCTCACCACGTCGACATGCTGTCGGGCGAGGTAGGCGAAACTCACGTGCTCGAACGCAAGGGTGCCGAGCGGCGGCCGCGGGAAAGGGATCGGGTCGGAGCGCACGGGCAGGCGCGATTTGGTGTCGAGGATTTCGATCAGGCGCTCGCTCGCGCCGGACATGGCGGCGAAGGTGCCCAGCACATCGGATACACCCTGGACCGCCCCGGTCGCCATCAGCGCGTAGATCAGGAACTGCGTGAGCTCGCCGGGGCTGACGTGGCCGAGGATCACTTCACGCGAGCCCCACCAGGCGAGGAGCACCAGCAGCACCGTCGCGATGAAGTTCACGGCGGCGCCCATGACGGCGCGGACGCCGATCTGACCGACCTGGGCGGAATAGCTCATTTCGGCCCGGCGGCTATACTGGCGCGACTGCTCGGGTTCCTGGACGAAGCTCTTGACGGTGCGCGTGGCCCCGAGCGCTTCGGTGGCCATCGCGGACATTTCTGCCAACGTGTCCTGCGTTCGACGCGACAGGCCGCGGATACGCCGGCCGAGCGAGAGGATCGGCACGATCAGGCCGGGAATGACGATGATCACCGCGATGGCGAGCGGCGCGCTGGTGACGAACATCAGAATGAGAGAGCCGCCGAGCTGGATGCTGGAGCGCAGGATCGTCGCGATGTTGCCGGTGACGATCTGGCGGATGGTGCCGACGTCGCTGTTCAGCCGGGAGGTGAGCTCGCCGACACGGTGCGTGTCGAAGAATGTGGCATCGAGGCCGAGCATATGGTCGAAAACGGCGGTACGCAGATCCGTCAGAATGCGTTCGCCGAGGACGGCAATGAAGTAGTTGCGGCCGGCGCCGGCGACCGACATGACGGCGGCGACGGCGATGATGATCCAGCCCCATTTGCCGACCGCATCGAGATTGCGGGTGATGAAGCCGGCGTCGACGATCTGGCCGCCCAGAAGCGGCAAGAGCAGGCTCGACAGGCTCGAGGTCAGCAAGAGGACGACGCTCAGGCCGAGGCGCAGCCTGTAGCGAAGGATGAAGGGTGCCAGGCGCCCGATGGCCCGGCCGGAAAGGGGTTGGCGCCGGCCCGCCTGGCCGCGCCGAAACAGTTGCGAAAGGATGCTCACGGCGCCCGGTATAGGAGAGAGCGGGCGCGGGCCGCAACCCGGGCGGGGGCGGGGACGAGGCGGGCCTTGCCGGGCCGGGGGTTTTTCTGTAGAGAGCCGGCCACTCTAGCCATTTCCCATTGCGGGTGCCCGGTCCGGCCGGCAGCGCCCGATGCATTCGAGGCCGCCATGAAGAAAGACATCCACCCCGACTACCACCTGATCACGGTGGCGATGACCGACGGCACGACCTACCAGACGCGCTCGACCTACGGCAAAGAGGGCGACACGCTGCAGCTCGACATCGACCCCAAGACGCACCCCGCCTGGACGGGCGTGCAGGGCAACCTGCTCGACCGCGGCGGCCGCGTGACGCGGTTCAAGGAGCGCTTCAAGGGCCTCGGCATCTGATCCGGTTCGACACGATTGCGCAAAGCCCCGCTTCGGCGGGGCTTTTGTTTTGGGCTCAGCTCTGGAGCTTGCCGAAGGCGGCGCGGAGGCGGGCCAGCTGATCGCCGATCGAGCCCTCGGCAGTGACGGCGGGCAGCGCCTCGGCGATGCCGCCGCGCTCGAGACGGTCGAACTGCTGGACGCGGGCGAACAGCCGGTCGCCCTGTTCGATATAGGCCTTGAGCCGCTCGGGAAGGGTGGAGAAGCCGGGGCCGCCGCGCTCGCCGGGGGTCGCGGAGAACTTCACCTTCTCTTTTTCGGTGCGGGCGGACTCGGCGGTGATCTCGCCTTCGTTGACGGCGCGCTGCAACAGCAGCCAGGAGGCGAGCTGCATCAGGCGGGTGGTGAGCCGCATGGACTCGGTGGCGTAGAGGAAGGTCGCCTCGCGCGGCAGGCCGCGGCTCTCGGCGCGGCCATCGCCATCGAGATAGGCGGCAACATCTTCGATCAGCGCCATGCCTTCGCGATAGAGCGTGCCGAAGCCGCCGGAGGCGACGATGCGCGGGCCTAGGGCGACTGCCGGATTGTCGTTGGGCTCGGTCATGGTGAACTGAACGGACGCACGCGGACGGGTGGTGCGCCCGTCCATTAGCCACGCTCAGCCTTGAGGGAGGCTTAATGAAGGCAGCGGGGCAAAGAAAAAGAGCCGTCGAAACCGGCGGCTCTCGGAGTTAACAGGGAGGCGTCAAACAGAGGGAGAAACCGCTCTGCCAAGTCCAGAAACTGGACATGGTGAAAATGCGCCCGAAAAGTTAACGGGCCGTTAAGGCAAAACGATCCCGTAACCTTTCCAAGGAATGACCGGCGGCGGACCGCCGGCCCACTGGATCACATGATCTGCGAGCGGCAATGGTCGATCGCCGGGTCGGCCGGCGCGTGGAGCGCGTTGGCATCGATGAGTTCCTTGCCGGGCAGGAGGTCGGCGGTGAGGAAGTAGTAGCCGTGGTCGCCGGTCTCCTTGACGACCCAGTAGACGCGCGTGCCGGCCGGGATCTCGACGTTGCCGATGTTGCGGAAAAACACGTCGTCAGTGGCATCGGCCGGCGACCTGGGGACGCGGCAGTCGATCAGCGGGAGCGTCGAGACCTGGACGCCCGGATCCGGATTGTCGGGCTGGCCGGGATTGCCCGGATTCTTGGGCGGCTTGCAGTCGGTGTTTGCGTCGCAGGGGTGCGTGCTGGGCGGGGTCGGCTTGGCATCGACCGGCAGCGAGGTGGCCATCGGCGCCAGCAGGGCGGCGAGGGTGAGGAGCGAAAGAACGGTACGGTTGGTCATCTAGAATGTCCTTCTTGGGTTGATGCCGCCGGCAATCGCCTGGCGGCTGGCCCCCCGGTTGGCGCGCCTGATGACGCTTTCGGATTGAATGCCCGCTGAGACGGGCGATCAGATGTCGTTCATCGAGAGGGGCCGCGGCGGGGCGATCCGGCCGCGGCCGATAAAGGTCACACCAGCTTGACGGTGCAGGGTGCGCCGGCCTGGGCGCCGCCGAAGATGTCGGCGATCTGGACCTGCGTGCCCGGGGCGACATTGGAGGGCAGGATGAAGCTGCCCTTCACGCCGATCGAGGGGACGGCGAAGGTGAGCGCGGTGCCCTTCACCAGGGTCGCGCCGGTGGTGTTGGTGATCCAGATGTCGTTGGGGAATTCGACCGGGGTGCCGCCAACGATGCAGGCGAGCTTGATGGTGCGGGTGGCGACGGCTTCGGGACCCGTGCCGATGCCGGTGCCGGACTTGCCGGTCCCGGTAGCCGGGTCCGGGATCCAGACGCCGGGGAAGTTGCCGAAGCCGCCGACATAGTGGCCCTTGGGCTGCTTGGCGTCGACGGCGGATGACGAGGCGATCGCGGCGAGGGCGGCGACGGCGAGGATGGCGAGGCGGGTGTGGGCGGTCATTTCAAAATCTCCTTGGATGCGGGGTTTGCGTTGCGGCCATGGGCCGGGAATTCGGTGTGGTCGGGAGGGACCGCCGACCCGGCGGCCCGTTCGATGGCGCGGACCATCGCCTCCGCGCATTGAACCGCGCCTGATAGCCGTATTTATTTTGGGTTCATGTTGTTATGATCGTAAAAATCACGGCTTCTGCGGTCACGAGGCGCCGTCCGACGGCCTGCCGATCCTTGGCAAGCGTCGGGGCGGCGGTTAGGGTTCGCGCGCTTTCTGAGCCAGGCGGACTTCTTGAGCGACGATCTCGACGACACCGACCGCAAGCTGCTGCAGCTCTTGCAGCGCGATGGGCTGCAGTCGATGGCCGAACTGAGCAAGGCGATCGGCGTCGCGCCCTCGACGCTCAACGACCGGGTTAAGCGGCTCGGCCGGCTCGGCGCGATCACCGGCACGCATGCGCGCGTCGATCCGCACGTCCTCGGGCTCGATCTGCTCGCCTTCGTCTTCGTGGGCTGGAGCGAGGGGGCGGTGGAAGCCGAATTCCTCAAGAAGATCGCGGCGGCGCCCGAAGTGCTCGAGTGCCACCATGTCACCGGCGGCTGGAACTACCTGCTCAAGGTGCGGGTGCGCGGCACGCACGCGCTCGAAGCGTTCCTGGGCAATGTCCTCAAGCAGGTCAAAGGCCTGCAGCGCACCGAGACGCTGATCGTTCTGAGCTCCCCCAAGGAGACGATGGAGCTGCCCACCGGCGGCTAGGCGCGCGCTTCACAAGGGGCGGGCCGCTCTCTATATAGCGCCACCGATTTTCCATTCTCGACGGGGGAGCCCATGGCCGGCCATTCGCACGCCAAGAACATCATGCATCGCAAGGGCAAGAGCGATGCGGCGCGCAGCAAGGTCTTCTCGAAGCTGGCGCGCGAAATCACCGTGGCAGCCAAGCTCGGCGCCCCGGATCCGGCGTTCAATGCGCGGCTGAGGCTCGCGGTGTCGGCGGCGCGGGCGCAGTCGATGCCCAAGGACAATATTGACCGCGCCATCAAGAAGGCGACCGGCAGCGACGGCGAGAACTACGAGTCGATCCGCTACGAGGGCTACGGCCCGGGCGGCGTCGCGATCATCGTCGAGGCGCTGACCGACAACCGCAACCGCACGGCCTCGAACGTCCGCTCGATGTTTTCCAAGAACGGCGGCGCGCTGGGCGAAACCAATTCGGTTGCCTTCATGTTCGAGCGCGTCGGCGCAATCGCCTATCCGCTCAAGGCGGGCAGCCCGGACAAGGTGATGGAAGCCGCGATCGAGGCGGGCGCCGACGACGTCGAGACCGACGAGGACGAGGAGGAGGGCGGCCACACCATCTACACCTCGTTCGAGTCGATGATGGACGCTGCCGCCGCGCTCGAAAAGAGTCTGGGAGAACCGGAATCGGTCAAGGCGGTGTGGCGGCCCCAGAACAACGTTCCGGTCGACGCGGATAAGGGCGGCACGCTGATGCGGCTCATCGGCCTGCTCGAGGACGACGACGACATCCAGGACGTCTACAGCAATTTCGAGATGAGCGACGAAGACCTGGCGCGGCTCGAGGCCTGAGGAGGCCGGATGGACAAGGGGCGGCTCGAGGCCTTCAGCGATGGCGTGATCGCCGTCATCATCACCATCATGGTGCTGGAGCTGCATCCGCCGCACGAGCCCACGCTCGCGGCCCTTGGCGAGGTCGCCCATCCGTTCATGGCTTACGTGCTGAGCTTCGTCTACACCGGCATCTACTGGAACAACCACCACCACCTGTTCCAGTCGGTGAGCCGCGTGAACGGGTGGGTGCTGTGGGCCAACAACCTGCTGCTGTTCTTCCTGTCGCTGGTGCCGTTCGCGACCAACTGGATGGGTGAGACGGATTTCGCGCTGTGGCCGACGGTGGTCTATGGCGTGGTGCTGTTCCTCCCCGGCAGCGCCTACGGGATTCTCACGCGCACGCTGATCAACCTGCACGGACCGGACTCGACGCTGACCCGCGCGGTGGGCACGGGCTACAAGGAGTGGCTGTCGCTGGTGCTCTACGCGGTGGGCATCGCCGGCGCGTTCATCCACCCCTATATCGGCTTTGCCTTCTACATGGCGGTGGCGGCGATGTGGTTCATCCCCGATCGCCGGATCGAGGAGCAGATCGCGTCGGGCGAGTGACCGTCACGCCGCGGCGGGGACGAGGCTCGCCGGATCGATGGTGGTGACGGCGATGCGATTGCGGCCGCTTCGCTTAGCCGCGTAAAGCTGCTGGTCGGCAAAGCGGAAGAGATCGGCAAAGCTCAGGCGGCGGCTGAAGGCGGCGCCCCCGACGCTGACCGAGAGGGGATGCGCGGTGCCGGCGGGCGCAAAAGGCGCTTCGTTCACCGTGCGCCGGATGCGCTCGGCGACGAGCTCGGCCTGACGTGGACTGGCGCCCGGCAGGAAGACGCCGAACTCCTCGCCGCCCAGCCGGCCGACGATGTCGGGCGCGCGCAGCATGTTGCGGATCGACTGGGCGATGGTGATGAGCGCCTCGTCACCGCGGTCGTGGCCATAGCGGTCGTTGAGGGCCTTGAAGTTGTCGGCATCGACGATGAGCAGGGCGCCGCTGATGGCGGCCTCCTGGCGGCGGATCTCGGCGAGATAGGCCTCGACGAGCGTCGAGAATGCGGCGCGGTTCATCACCTGGGTGAGGCCGTCGGTGGAGGCATAGACCGAGAGCCGCTGGTTGGCGATGGCGAGCTCGCGGAGCTTGCCGGTGAAGAACAGGAGCAGCGGCACGGCGAGGACGATGGGCAGCAGGATGTCGGTCGCGATGGCGCGCCACTGCCGCGGCGCGTCCATGCTGGGGAAGTTGAAGGAATCGACGTAGATCGCCACCGCGATGCAGACGGCGGTGCCGACGACGGTCGAAACGATCACACGGCCCCAGCCCCGGGGCGAAAGGTCGATCTTCATGGCTCGAGAACGCGATGAAGCGCAAAGTCTGCGCGGCAAGAATTGAAGCCACGCTAAGGACGACCCCCGCAGTTTTATCGATCCCGCGCGCGGGGGATTGTTGCCGGTTTGTTCACATTGTCCTTGGTAGGCTCGGCGGGAGGGCCTAAGCACGGGGGCATGGCGGGCATGGTGCGAATCATCGGCATCGATCCGGGTCTTCGGCGCTGCGGCTGGGGCGTGATCGAAAGCGAAGGCAACCGGCTCAGATTCGTCGGCTGCGGCACGATCACGCCGGCGGTGAACGCGCCGCTCGCCGAGCGGCTGGCCGAACTCCATGCGGGGCTGCGGGCGCTGATCGAGCTGCACCGGCCCGACGAGGCGGCGGTGGAAGAGACATTCGTCAATGCCGGCGCACGCTCGGCGCTGCAGCTCGGGCAGGCGCGCGGCGTGGCGCTGATGACACCGGCTTCGATGGGGCTCGTGGTGGGGGAATACGCCGCGAACCTCGTCAAGAAATCGGTGGTCGGGACCGGCCACGCGGAAAAGGCGCAGGTGCAGCTGATGGTCCGGACGCTGCTGCCCGCCGCCGACTTCAAGGGCGCCGATGCGGCCGATGCGCTCGCCATCGCCATCTGCCACGCCCACCATCGCGGCATGGCGGGCCTGAGGGTGAGCGCGTGATCGGCAAGCTCAAGGGGTTGATCGACGGGTTCGGCGACGACTTCGTGCACATCGATGTGCAGGGCGTGGTGTACGAGGCGTTCTGCTCGTCCAAGACGATGTCGGCGCTGCCGCAGGTGGGCCACGCGGCGGTGGTCCATATCGAGATGATCGTGCGCGAAGACATGATCCGGCTCTACGGATTTGCGACGCCGGAGGAGAAGGCGTGGTTCGGAACGCTAATGACGGTGCAGGGCGTGGGCGCGCGCGTCGCGCTCTCGGTGCTCTCGACGCTCACCACGGGCGAATTGCAGACGGCGATCGCGCTCCAGGACAAGGCGATGGTCGGCCGCGCCAATGGGGTGGGGCCGAAGCTGGCGCTGCGGCTGGTCACCGAGCTCAAGGGCAAGGTG
>CAYRZM010000040.1:0-5378 GCA_964428685.1 uncultured Devosia sp.
GATCGCCAGGTTCGGATCGGACTTGATGAGATCGTCAGTCCAAAGGTTGGCGTAAGCCGGCGTGAACAGGGCGCCGCCCGCAGCCGACATCTTGCCGAAGTTGGCGGGGTCGAGCAGATCGAGCGCGAGCTTCTTGGCCAGATCGACGTTGGGCGCGCCCTTGAAGATCGTGAGCCAGCCGCCGACGTTGCCGCCGTCACGGCTGTCGCCGTTGTTGGCCGCCGGCGCCCGCAGCAGCACGGTCTCGCCGAAAACCGGGTTGTTGTCGCGCCGCGACTGCGCATAGATCGAGAACGCGTTGTGGGTGTAGCCGATGCTGCCGGCGAGATAGGCCTCGTTGTTGCCGGTGTCGTTCCAGCTTTCGATGCCTGGGGGCAGCATGGCTGCATAGGTGCCGCTGCGATCGTAGGTTTCCTTGATCCACTTAGCGGCGGCAACCGTCTCGGGCGAGTTGAACTGCACGATCTGGCCGGTTTCGTCGGTGAAGTGACCGCCGAAGTTCTGGATCAGGAGCGTGAGGTAGCCGAAGCCGTCGCCGCTCTGGTTGGGGGTGAGGCCCCAGCCCCAGAACTTGCCGTTTGGATCGGAGATGGCGAGCGCCGCCTTGCGCCGGTCCTCGAAGGTTTTGAGGCTTTGCGGGTCGATGCCCTTTTCCTTGAGCTTGTCGCCGCGGATGTAATAGCCGGTCGTCGTGCCGATGAAGGGAACAGCGGCCCACTTGCCGTCGAACTGCCCCACCTTCTCGGCATTGAGGCCCGGCATGATGGAGCCGTAGCGCTTGACGGCTTCGGCCACGACGTCGGAGACGTCCTCGAGCAGGTCGAGCAGGTGCATCTGCGCAATGGAGACGTTGCTGGTGTAGGCAAAATCGGGCGGATTGCCCGCCTTCACCGCGGCCGTCATCTTGCCGAGGAAATCGCCGAACGACTCCGGATTGGTCGTCGAGATGTCGAGTTGAGCGTTGTTGTCCTTGGCGAACTGGGTGACCGTGTCGCGGAAGATCGTCTGCGCCGCTTCGAAATACTCGGTGCGGTGGATCACTGTCAGCTTGCCGGCGGTGCTCACGGGGAGCGGGGCGTCGGGCGCTGCGGACGATGACGACGCCGCGGCCTGGGCGAAAGCGGGAAGCGCATTTCCGGCGGCCAACAACCCGAGGCCGCTTGCGGCACCGCCCCGAAGGACGTCCCTTCGGCTGATTTTCTTCGTGGTCATAGCTGCGATTTCCTCCTCAATGGCAATTGTCATTTGGCGGTCGCGTGTGGACCGCCGTGGAAGTCAGCATTCACCAAGCTGTGTTCGGGCCGGCATGCGCGACCCGCTTCCCCTCCTCCCTCGTGCGACATCGCGCCCGCGTTTCCGCGACCATTGCGCTATGTGTCGTAACTCCCTGGGGCGGTCCGGCTTCTGTGGCCGCACGACTTGGTCGTGATTTGACCTGCCCGCTCGCTCATCAGTCTCAGGAAGAGTGATAGCGCTGTCAAGCCGTTTGTACTTGCAGGTGAGCGCAATCGCTCACTCGCAAAGCATAGGTTCACATCTGAACTAATCTGGCGTCCGGCAGCACGGCACCAGCCCTATACTGCCGTTCTAGAGGCGCACTAGGCCACGGCCGCCAGGATCGCGCCGATCACGGCGTTCGGCGTGTAGGGCTTGGGCATGAACCGGCCCCCGGCCGGCAGGTCCGCGTCCTTCAGCTGGACATGGCCCGATGTCACGACGACGCCGGCTTCCGGAAATCGCGACCGCACCAGTTGGGCAAGCTCAAGACCGTTCATCCCGCCGGGCATGTCGATGTCGGTGAACAGGGCATCGATCGACCCCAGCGTGTCGAGAAGCTTGACGGCAGCCGGCGCATTGGTCGCCTCGAACACGCGAAACCCGGCATCCCGCAGATCGTCGGCGATCGTAAACAGAAGCAGCGCCTCGTCCTCGACCACCAGCACCGTCGCGGAATCTGCCTTGATCGAGGTTGCCATCGTCCGCCTCATTCCCGCTCGGGGAAGTTGGCCGCCGGAACCTTGAGTTCCGCGACGACACCCGCTGGTGCGTATTCGAGGCGGACGCTTCCCCCGAAGTCGGCACCCAACACGCGTTCGATCAGCACCGATCCAAAGCCCCGACGATTTGGCGGAGCGACCTGCGGACCGCCGGTTTCCCGCCATGTCCAGATCAGTTCCGGCCCTGCCCCGTTGGTGTGAAGGTGCCACTCGACCGTGACACGGCCGGTGCCGTTGGAGAGCGCACCGTATTTGATCGCGTTCGTTGCAAGCTCGTTCACGGCCAGTGCCAGCGACAGGGCCATGCGCGGGTTGAGCCTGAGGTCCTCGCCATGAAGGGCGATCCGTCCCGCCATGTCGTGCGGCGCGATCGCCGCCTCGACGACGCTGCGCAGCGAAGCGTCCGTCCAGCGAGTGGCCGTCAGGATATTGTGGGCTTCCGACAGCGCCTTGATGCGCATCATGAAGCTTTCACGCGACGTCTCGAGGTCGCCCGTCCGCAGCGTCTGGCTGGCGATGGCACTGACGGTGGCGAGAATGTTCTTGATGCGGTGCTGCAGCTCGTGGGTCAGGAGCGCCTGACGTTCTTCGGCGAGCTTCGTGGCGGTGATGTCGCGGATCGCGCCGTACATGGTGACGGGCGCGCCGTGTTCATCGCGCACGAACTCCGCTTCGCGCGACATCCAGCGGACCTCGCCGGTGTCGCCGCGGCGCATCTTGAATTCGATCTTGGTGGAGGCCGTGCCGTCCTGGCGGTTGGCCGCTGTCGAAATCACGCGCTGGCTTTCGGGCAGAACGAGCACCTGGATCTGGTCGATGTTGAGGTCCGTGTGCGGCGTCAGCCCCCACAACGACCAGAAGTTGTCGCTGACGATCATGTCACCTGTCGCGATGTCGAGCTCGAATGCGGCGATGCCGCCGGCCTGCTGGGCTAGGCGCAACCGCGTCTCGCTTCGCCGCAAGGCTTCCTCGGCGAGCTTGCGGCCGGTGATATCGATGGCGACGCCGAGCACGCGCGGGCCGTGGCCCGGCATCGGTGCGGCGGCCTCGGACCGCATGAGCAGCCATTTGACGGAGCCGTCGTGGAGGATGTGCTTGACCTCGTATTCGAGCTTGCTGACCCCTCGCGCCGCGGCGTCTTCATTCAGCCGCTTGACCCGCTCCGCCTCGCCGGGCGCGTAGATGGCCAGATAGTCGGCGACAGTGGGCCGGGCATCGTCGGGAAAGCCGCAAAGCCGGTTGAGCTCCACCGAGGGCGTGATCTGCCAGCTGGCAACATCGAATTCCCAGAGCGCGAGATCGCCGAAGGACTGGGCAAAGCGAAGCCGGGCATCGGTCTCGACCGCTGCCGGCGCTTTACTCGCCTTGGCCAATGCGCCCCTCCAACGTCGCCGCGAGTCTGCGGTTTTCGCGGCCAGACCACGCAACGTGCAGAGGCGAAGAAGGTTCCACCTTAGCCGGACGATGCCGGAAGACGGAGGCGCTCGACCTCCCGCAGCAGCTCAAGAAATCCAGCAATTTGGGCCTCGGCAATGGCGGCGCCCCGCTCGGCGGTGGCATTGGCCGCATTGCCCACCGCTCCCGCCGGGTTGAGATCGGACGCGATCCATGCGTAGGCGTGCTGCCCCGTGGGCCGGAGGTAGCGGAACTGCTGCTCATCGCGCGCGGCGATCGACGCAAAGTCGCTGGCCTTGCTCATGTCGACGAGGTCGGGCTGGAAATGCAGCATTTCGGACGTTTCAACATCGCCCGCATGGATGCCGTGACGCTTCTCAACCTCGTCGACCATGCCGTCGGGTGTCGCAAAGCCGCTCCAGGCGGTCTTGACCACGAGCATGCTCTCGCGCACGCGCAGCTCGCGGGCGACGATGTCGATGATCGACACGTTGCCGCCGTGACTGTTGACGATCACCAGCTTCTTGACGCCCGCGCGGCTCACCGATTGCCCGATCTCGAACCAGAGGTCGATGAGCGTGTGGGCTGTGCTGCTGATCGTTCCCTTCTGCCAGATGTGCTCATTCGACTTGCCGATGGTCTGCACCGGCAGGATGCGGACGTCGAGGTCCGGCGGAAGCCGCCCGACCAGCGCGTCGAGGGGGCCGCGGTTGAGGAACGTATCGACGCCGACCGGCAGGTGCGGCCCGTGCTGCTCGATGGCGGCCGTCGGAAGCACCGCAATCGTCCGCATCGGATCGATCCCGTCGAACTCCGCTGCCGTAAAATCCTGCCACCAGACTTTGCGGAACGAGACCATGCTCACGCCTCCGTCGCCGGCCCGGCAGCGATCACCTCGACTTCGACGAGGAATTCGGGCCGCGCAAAGCCTGAGACGACCATCAGCGTGGAGGCCGGCAAAGGCGGCGAGAAACGCCGGTTGCGCACCTCCATATAGGGTCGCAGATGCTGTCGCCCCGAGACGTAGGCGTTGATCCGGACGACATGCTCCAGGCCGAGCCCGGATGACTCCAGGATCGCAGCGATGTTGTCGAAACAGAGCTCCGCCTGGCTGGCCGCATCGGCAGCAATCGCGCCGTCGCGCGCGATACCGAGCTGCCCGGAGCAGAGCACCAGCTTCTGCCCGGCGGGCACTTCGACGCCGTTGCTGTATGCGGAAAAAGGCGGGTGAATGGTATCGGGCGAGATCGGCTTGTGCATAACGGCCTCGGTGAATGCTCAGCTAACCGGCAAAAGTCCTCAAACGCCAGCGCGAAAGCGCGGCGCATTGCCGAAAAACTGGGCAGTTGAAGGACTGGCGCATTTTTAGCCTTTCCTTTTGCGAGGGCGGGGGGAATCTATCGGCGTAAGGTGCCGAACGCGGCATCGCCGGCCCACTCCCCTCGTCTCCGGGCCGGTTTCGGGGATCGCGTCAACAGGGAGACTATCGATGAAATCCATCCGCTCGGTGCTGACCGCAAGCGCGCTCGTCGCGCTCGGGACCGCACCTGCTTTTGCGCTCGACAAAGTGGCCTTCGGGACCAACTGGCTCGCCGAGGCCGAACACGGCGGCTTCTACCAGGCCGTGGCCGACGGCACCTATGCCAAGTACGGGCTCGACGTGACGATCGTTCAGGGCGGCCCGCAGGCGGCCAACGAGGCCCTCCTGATCGCGGGCAAGGTGCAGTTCTACATGGGCGGCAGCCTGCAGGTGCTCGATCACGTCAAGGAAGGCGTGCCGGTGGTCAACGTCGCCTCGATGTTCCAGAAGGACCCGCAGGTCCTGCTCGCCCATCCCGAGGCCGGCTACAAGACGTTCGCCGATCTCGCCAAGGCGGATAGCCTGATCATGGGCAAGGACGCACTCGTCAGCTACTTCGAGTGGATGAAGCAGACCTTCCCCGGCTTCCGCGACGAGCAGTACAAGCCCTACAATTTCAACCCGGC
>CAYRZM010000041.1:0-5632 GCA_964428685.1 uncultured Devosia sp.
GGCAGATCGTAGGGCATGGCTCAATCTAGGGTGCTCGCCCACCCTCTGCAAATCCGCTATCAGCGGCGCCATGCCGCTCTCCCGTCGCGCCGCCACCCTCGTGGGCTTCGGAGCCATCCTGCTCTGGGCCGGCCTCGCCACGCTCACGGCCGCCAGCGGCGCCGTCCCGCCGTTCGAGCTCCTCGCATTGACCTTCGGCATCGGCGGCATCGCGGGCGTGGCACTCTGGACGGTGCGCCCAACCGGTCCCCGCGAGTTGGTCCAGTCGTGGCCCGTCTGGCTCCTCGGGGTCGGCGGCCTCTTCGGCTACCACGCGGCCTACTTCATTGCGCTGCGCCACGCGCCAGTGGTTGAGGCGGGCCTCCTCAATTACCTCTGGCCGTTGCTCATCGTGCTGTTCTCGGCGCTGCTGCCGGGCGAACGGCTCAAATGGCAGCACATCGTGGGCGCCCTCATTGCCTTCGCCGGCGCCATCGTGGTCGTCACCGGCGGCCGCGCCCTCGCGCTCGATCCGGCCTATCTCGGCGGCTACCTCACCGCGCTCGCCGCCGCCTTCATCTGGGGCGCCTACTCGGTGCTGTCGCGGCGCGTCGCCCACGTCCCGAGCGGCGCCATCACCGGCTTCTGCCTCGCCACGGCGCTGCTCGCGACGGTGGTGCATTTCGCCATCGAGCCCACGATCTGGCCCGCCGACGCCGGCCAGTGGCTCGCCATCATCGGCCTCGGTCTCGGCCCGGTTGGACTCGCGTTCTACCTGTGGGACGTCGCGGTCAAGCACGGTGACATCCAGCTCATCGGTGCCGCCTCCTACGCCACCCCGCTGCTCTCGACCGGCCTGCTGATCGCCGTCGGCTACGCCGCCTTCACCCCCCCGATCCTGGTCGCCGCCCTCCTCATCACCGCCGGCGCCGTGCTGGCCGCGAGCGATCTGCTGTTCAGGTGATCTTGACCCGACGCAGGCCCCGATCTCGGTAGCCCGGAGGACCGCTAGAAAATGAAGCTCGCCGTCTGCGGGTCCGATCCCGTCCGGCCGGCTTCGCGCTTGTTGAGGTCGCCGATCTGGCTGAAATCCTCGTCGTCGAGCTCGAAGTTGAACACGTCGAGATTGTCGCGCAGCCGTTCGGCGTGGGTCGATTTCGGGATCACGATCAGGCCCTGCTGCAGGTGCCAGCGCAGCACCACCTGGGCGACCGATTTGTTGTACTTCCGCCCGATCGCGGCGAGGGAAGGCTCCTTGAGCACGTCGCCCGAGCCGAGCGGGGAATAGGACTCGATCTTCATGTCCCACCGGCTGAGGTCGTCGCGCTTGCGGCGCTGCTGGAAATGCGGGTGGATCTCGATCTGGT
The DNA here is from genome assembly GCA_964428685.1 of uncultured Devosia sp. Classification (GTDB taxonomy): domain Bacteria; phylum Pseudomonadota; class Alphaproteobacteria; order Rhizobiales; family Devosiaceae; genus Devosia_A. The sequence goes on from CAYRZM010000041.1 coordinate 1,347, forward strand.
CGAGCACGGGGGTCACCCCGGTTTCCTTGACGATCCGCTCAAGGTGGTTCGGGTCGAAATTGGCCACGCCGATCGAGCGCACCCGGCCCTGGTCGCGGAGCTCGATCATCGTCTTCCAGGCCTCGACATACTTGCCCTGGCTCGGCACGGGCCAGTGGATCAAGAAGAGGTCGAGGCGCTCGAGGCCGAGCGCCTTCATGCTCTTGTCGAACGCCTTGAGCGCAGCGTCGCGGCCATGCGCGCCATTGCGGAGCTTGGTGGTGATGAACAGCTCTTCGCGCGGCACTTCGGCTTTCCGGATGGCGTCGCCGACGCCCTCTTCGTTGTCGTAGCCCTCGGCGGTGTCGATGAGCCGGAAGCCGGCCTTGATTCCATCGGTCACCACCCGCGCAGTGTCCTTGGGGTCCACCTGCCACACCCCCATGCCCAGCTGCGGAATGCTGTTGCCGTCATTGAGCGGGATCATCGGAATCTGCGACATGGAAGGCTCCTCGGAGATGCGGGTTGTGGGGCCAAACAGTCGCGCGCCGCGAAAGGTTCAATCGCCCTGCGCCGCTGCGACAAAATCGTGACAGGGCTTTTCCTTGTTTTCCCCGGCTTGGCTGCTATTTTGCGCCAGAATTCTCCGCTAACGGCCTGAGTGCGGAGAACATTTCCTGGAGTGGCGAGCTCCGGGAACCCCAGCCGGAGCGGATATTTGCGCATTGCCGCCTTAGCGTTTGGCGTCGTCGCCGGACTCATCGCCTCGTTGATCCTGGCGCTGGGCGGACTCGACGTTTCGGCGACGGCGGGCTTCTCCCCCGACCGGCAGATTCAGGTCACCCGCTTCGGCCTCTTCGTCATCGCCAACCTGGGTGTTTTCGGCGCCGGCCTGGTGCTGGCCTCGGCGCTGGGGGGCGCCATCCTCTTCGTGATCGGCGCCCTCGCCTGGGTTGCCGCGGCGCTGCTGCTCCATCACGGCACCGACCTCGTGATCATCGTCCCGCCCGCGCTGCTGCTGACCGCAGCGGCCCTGGCTGGCATCGCGCAGCTCCGGCGCGGCGGCGCCCCGCTCAAGCTGCCGCCGCTGCGCTTCAGCCGCAGCCGGCGGGAGGAGCCCGGCGAGCTCTCCGGCTACGGCGACAACCAGCCCGTCGCGGTGGGCGCCGGCTTTTTTGGCGAGGGCGGCACCGCCCGGCCGTTGGGGAATGCCGGGGAGCCGAGTCTGGGGGCGGTCGACGGACCCGGCCGCGGTGCGGTAGACTGGGTTCCCGGCAAACGGCGTCCCGCCCCTCCACGGCAGCAACCCATGTTCCGTCCCGCCGACGACGACATCGAAGAAACCGGCTTCTCCCGGATCGCGCGCGGCGTCAGCAGCGTGCTGAGCTTCGGCCTCTATGCGGGCCTGGCCGCAGCCGCGATTCTCGTCTTCTGGAACCTTCGCTCGGCCGACAATCCGGCGGCCGCCAAGGTCGAACCGGCACCCAAGGCGGTGGCCTCCGCCGCCGCCCCCGTGCTCTCGAGCGCCGCCCCCGCCGTGAGCGTTGCTGAGGCCGCTCCGGCGCCCGCCACGACCGCGCCGGCACCGCGCCAGGTGCTTGGCGGCGTCGTCGTCGCCGACGACACGCCGACAGCCTTCGAGCCTCCGGACACCAACGGGCTCGATCCCAACGGCGGCACTCCGGCCGCACCCGCCGCCGACAGCACCGCCGCGCCGACGGACGGCCCCGCCCCGCAGGGCGACGTCGTCATGCCCTACACCATGTCGCCGCAGATGGCCGCCGAGCGCGCCGGCGGGCCAAGCCCGGCCCCGCGCCGCTCGGCCACCCCGCAGCAGGCGCCGCTCAACTCGACCGGCCTCTAGTTTGCCGCCAAAGGATCGGAGGCTCCCTTGCCCGATCTCGACACCCAGCCGCGCACCCGCACCCGCGTTGAGACCAAGCGGCCGCCGCTCTACAAAGTGATCCTCGTCAATGACGACTTCACGCCGCGCGACTTCGTCGTCCGCGTGCTCAAGGCCGAGTTCCGCATGACCGAGGACCAGGCGCACCGGGTGATGATCACCGCGCACACCAAAGGCGTTTGCGTGGTCGCGGTGTTCACCCGCGAAATCGCGGAGGACAAGGCCACCCGCGCCACCGAAATGGCACGCAAGGAGGGCTTCCCCCTCCTCTTCACCACCGAGCCCGAGGCCTGACGCGTCCGTGACGGAACGCTTCGCAGCGCATCGCGCTTAACCTTCCCGCCAACGTCGGCTTGCCACATTTGGTCCCTAGGTGCAGGACCAACGCCCCTTGCGAGAATTGCCCATGCGCCGCCTGATCACCTCCGCTTTCGTCGCCCTCTTTCTTGCCGCTGCGGCCGCACCGGCTCTCGCCGGTCCGTCGGAGACCGCGTTCCTCCAGCGCCTCAATGCCAGCTGGACCGGCCACGGCAAGCTGAGCGGCGCCGAGTCCGGGCCCGTCACCTGCCGCATCGTCATCACCTCGGGCGGCGAGAACGCGCGCTATCAGGGCCGCTGCAGCATCCCCGATGCCGCCGCGCAGGCCTTCAACGGCTCGATCACCTACAACGACCAGCTCAAACGCTTCGAATCGCGCTCCCTCTCGGGCACGACGGTTGGCGTGCGCCGCGGCGACACGCTGACTTTCACCAACAAGTCCAATTCGCTGGCCGGCCGGACCTATTCGACCATGGCGCTCTCGCCCTCGAGCCTGGTGATCACCTTCACGATCATCAACCAGCAGGGCGACAAGACCACCTCGACCATCACCTTCACGCGCTGATCAGGCCGGCACCTTCGGCGCGAAACGAAGTCTTGAGCGGGCGCGGCGCTTTTCCGCCTCGACTTCGCGGTCGCGCGGCGGCGCGGCCGTCTCCAGCGATCTGAGCAGCCGCTTCACCACCTTCTCGATGTCCTCGACGGCCTCCACGAACGCCGCCTCGTTGGCCTGCGAGGGGTGGCTGTAGCCCGAGATTTTCCGCACGAACTGCAGCGCCGCCTCGTGCATCTCGTTGCGCGTCGCCGGCGGCTCGAAATTGAACAGCGGCTTGATGTTACGGCACATGATTGACCTTTGCATCCGATCCGGGGCGATTTCGCACTGCCGCTCTCGCGAAAGCAAGCTTCGCGGCCGCCCTTCCCTTCCGCGCCGCCCTCGGCTAGAGAGCCGCCTTAACCCGCAAGTCCGCCTGAAAAGCCCGCGCAAGCCGGGGCTTTCCGTGCGCCCGAACCCGAGCTCCCGATGCCCAAACGCACCGACATCAAATCGATCCTCATCATCGGCGCGGGGCCGATCATCATCGGGCAGGCCTGCGAGTTCGATTACTCGGGCACCCAGGCGTGCAAGGCGCTCAAGGACGAGGGCTACCGCATCGTCCTGGTCAATTCCAATCCCGCGACGATCATGACCGATCCGGACCTGGCCGACGCCACCTACATGGAGCCGATCACCCCCGAGGTGGTCGCCAAGATCATCGAGAAGGAGCGCACCGAGCGGCCCGACGACAAGCTGGCGCTGCTCCCCACCATGGGCGGCCAGACGGCGCTCAACTGCGCGCTGAGCCTCCGCAAGATGGGCGTCCTCGACAAGTTCGGCGTGGAGATGATCGGCGCCGATGCCGAGGCCATCGACAAGGCCGAGGACCGCGAGCTCTTCCGCGACGCCATGAAGAAGATCGGCCTCGAGACGCCCCGCTCGATGCTCGCCCACAACATGATCGAGGCGCTGCAGGCGCTCGAGGTCATCGGCCTCCCCTGCATCATCCGCCCGAGCTTCACGCTCGGCGGCACCGGCGGCGGCATCGCCTACAACAAGGAAGAATTCCTCGACATCGTCGAGCGCGGCGTCGACGCCTCGCCCACCAGCGAGGTGCTGGTCGAAGAGAGCGTCCTCGGCTGGAAAGAGTTCGAGATGGAGGTCGTCCGCGACAGGAACGACAACTGCATCATTGTCTGCTCGATCGAGAACGTCGATCCGATGGGCGTGCATACCGGCGACTCGATCACCGTCGCCCCGGCGCTGACGCTGACCGACAAGGAATACCAGATCATGCGCGACGCCTCGCTGGCGGTCTTGCGCGAGATCGGCGTCGAAACCGGCGGCTCCAACGTGCAGTTCGGCGTCAACCCCGCCGACGGCCGCATGGTGGTGATCGAGATGAATCCGCGCGTCTCGCGCTCCTCGGCGCTCGCCAGCAAGGCCACCGGCTTTCCCATCGCCAAGGTCGCCGCCCGCCTCGCCGTCGGCTACACTCTCGACGAGCTCGAAAACGACATCACCGGCGGAGCGACGCCCGCGAGCTTT
>CAYRZM010000042.1:0-2836 GCA_964428685.1 uncultured Devosia sp.
TTTTCCTCGGCCAGCTGCCGGGCGACGCGGGCGTCGTCGGTCATGAACAGCGACGCGGCGGTGCGCAGGTTGAGCACCAGCCTGTCCATCAGCGCCGCGAGCTCGCGGTCGTCGGCGCCCACCAGCCCGCGCTTCAGCCGCTTGCTCACATGCGGCAAGAGGTTGCGGTCGATCACGTCGCCGGCCTGCTCGATGTTCATCGAAAAGGTCAGGATCTGGTTGAGCCGGCGCTGGTCGTCTTCGTTCAGCGCCTCGGGCTCGATCGAGGTCAGGTAGCGCTTGATCGCGGTGTTGAGGCCGTCGAGCACGTCGTCCCGGCTGCGCGTCTCGTCGATCAGTTTTCGGTCGGATTTGACCAGCGCGTCGTGCGCGCCGTGCAGCATGTCCTCGAGCACGTCGGCCAGCCGCAGCGCCTCGCGCGCCGCCCCGCCGAGCGCCACCAGCGGCGTCTCGCGGGCGGAGCGGTCGAGATAGAGCGGCGCCGCGGGATCGGCGACGGGATTGTTGGGCAACAGCCTCTGGAGCAGCGTTTCAAACGGCCGCAGCAGCGGCAGGAAGGCGAGCGCCAGGATCAGGTTGAAGCCGAGATGGAACGCCGCCACGGCATGCGCCGGTCCCACGACGCTGCCGAGCCAGTGCGCCGCCGGCCCGACGAGGGCAAGCGCCACCACAATGCCGATCACGCGATTGACGAGATTGCCCGCCGGCAGCCGGCGCGCCTCGGGTGTCGCGGTCGCGGCCTCGAGCAGCGGGTTGATCGCGGTCCCGAGGTTGGCGCCGAGCACGCCGATGAACGCCGCATCGAGCGGCAGCGCGCCGCGGGTCGCGAGCGAGATGATCAGCAGCACCACCGCGACGCTCGAATGGACGCCCCAGGCGGCCACGGCCGCCAGCACGAAGCCGAGCGCCGGCACCGCCGCGACGATGCCGATGGCGGCGCGGAATTCCGGCGCGGCTTCAACGCCGCCCAGCACCGCCAGCATCTGGTGCAGCGCCAGCAGCATCAGGCCGAGGCCGATCAAAGCGCGGCCGAGATCGTGCACAAGCGCCTGCTGCGAGCGGCGGAACATCAGGAGGCCGGCAAGGATCAGCAGCGGCGAGAGCATCGCAATGTCGAAAGCCAGCGCCTGGACGATCAGCGCGGTGCCCACATTGGCGCCGAGCATCACTGCCATTGCCGGCAGCAGATCGACCACGCCGCGCGCGGCAAAGCTCGCCGCCATCAGGCAGGTGGCGGTGCTCGACTGCAGCAGCAGCGTCACGCCGATCCCGGCGAGGAAGGCCTTGGTGCGGTTCGAGAGCGTGGTGCCCAGCGTCCGGCGCAGGCGCGGGCCCAGCGCCCGCTGCACGCCGGTCTGCGCCATGTGCGTGCCCCACAGAAACAGGGCGACGGCGCCCAGAAGACCGAGGACGGCCAGCGTGAAGTCCATTTGGGCGGTCGATCTCCTTCGGCCCCGCAACGTCGGACATCAGCGCCGGTTCGGCTGAACCGACTCTGAATGTCACTAAACTGTCATAATGCGCCCGAAGGTCCTGACCGTAAATGATTATTTTGGACCCCGTTGCGGCGGAGGCGGAAACCGCAATGCTGGCGGCCATGCCCGCTGCCGATTCGCCCTCTTCCGGCCCCGACCTCAAATTCGAAAAACGCGCCGTCCGCCGCGGCGCGAGCATCGTCGCCGGCGTCGACGAGGTGGGTCGCGGGCCGCTGGCCGGCCCGGTGGTGGTCGCGGCGGTGATCCTCAACCGCCGCCGCATCCCCGAGGGCATCAACGACAGCAAGCAGCTCACCGCCGACGCGCGCGAGGGTCTCTACGACGCGATCCTTCAGAGCGGCGCCATCGTTTCGGTGGTCGCCGCGCCGATGTCGGTCATCGCCGAGATCAATATCCTCCACGCTTCGCTCTGGGCCATGACGAGAGCCATCTCCGCCCTCGCCGTCGCGCCCGACCATGTGCTGGTCGATGGGAACGTCGTTCCAAAGGGGATGCCCTGCAAAGCGGAAGCAGTGGTGGGCGGCGACGCGCTCTGCCTCTCGATCGCCGCCGCCTCGATCGTCGCCAAGGTCACGCGCGACCGGATGTGCGCGATCATGCATTACGAGGAGCCGCACTACGGCTTCGACAGTCACAAGGGATATTCCGCCGCGGCCCATTTCCGCGCCCTCGAGACGCATGGCCCGGGCCGCTACCACCGGATGGATTTCGCGCCCTGCATCGAGGCCGAAACGCGGCTACGCACCGGCATCGGCATCGGCCCCCTCGTGCCGCCCGGCTGGGCACCAACCGTGCGCCCGCAGCTCGACCTGTTCGCCGCCTAGGCGCCAACCCGCGCGGTAACCTCTCGCTAACTCTCTGACTTAATTCGCTTTTAACCCTGACCCCCTACAACGGGGCCGTTAGTGCTGCGTTAGGGTTACGAGTATGTTGCGTGCCGCGCGTACGGCCCCGTCGGCCGATGCGGAAAGCCCGGTGCTGCCCGTCGACACCATTCTCGTCGGCGACTGCATCGCGCATATGAATGCCTTGCCGGCCGGCTCGGTTGACCTCGTCTTTGCGGACCCGCCCTACAATCTCCAGCTCGAAGAGGGGCTGACCCGTCCCGACCAGAGCCGCGTCGATGCCGTCGACGACGACTGGGACAAGTTCGAGAGCTTTTCGCACTACGACACGTTCACGCGCGCCTGGCTCAGCGCCGCGCGGCGGGTGCTGAAGCCCGACGGCGCGATCTGGGTCATCGGCAGCTACCACAACATCTTCCGCGTCGGCGCGGCGTTGCAGGACCTCGACTTCTGGCTCCTCAACGATGTCATCTGGCGCAAGGCCAATCCGATGCC
>CAYRZM010000043.1:0-28444 GCA_964428685.1 uncultured Devosia sp.
GCGCCGCGGACCATTTCACCCGTCGCGGGGTTGCGGACGAGCGTGCCGGCCTTGCGGGCGGGCACCTTCTGCAGCGCGATCTTGAAGTGGCCGGGGAAGACGAATTCGCCGGCGCCCTTGGGATGGATCGAGCCGGCCATCGCGTTTTCGATGGTCGTGAGCACCCCTTTGGCGACGCTGCGGGTCAGCCCGTTCTCTTCTGCGATCAGGTCGATGAGACCGGTCTTGCTCAGCGCCTGCTTGATCGGCCGAACACCGTTTGCGGGCTTGGCCGAGACCTTCTTGCTCGATGCGTTTGCCAAAGAATTCTCCTCAGGATCATCTGAGTCTTGGTGCTATCAAGTCCGCGCGCCCGCACCAATAGGAAGGGTTGCACAACTCACAGGTCGTCTGCATCCCCGTGGGCGCTAGGCCGAGGGTTGCCGGACGCGAGCGACGATCTGGGTCGGATTGACGAAGCGCAGGGCGATCAGCAGCCAGATCAGCGTGGTGACCATATAGATCACCGCCATGGCATCGATCGACTGCACCGCGCGGACGCCGGCCGCGAACACCGAATAGTAGAGAACGACCACCAGCGTCTGGCTCGTCGGCCCGGCGGCGAGGAAGGTCAGCTCGAACATGGCCACCGTGCGCACGAGGACGAGCAGCAGCGCCGCGAGGATCCCCGGCAACAGCATCGGCAGCAGCACGTGAAGGAAGAGCCGGAAGGTGCCGGCACCGAACACCCGCGCCGCCGCCTCGATCTTGGGATCTATTTGCTCGACGAAGGGGATCATCACCAGGATGACAAACGGCACGGTGGGCACGAGGTTGGCCAGCACCACGCCCCAGAACGTGCCGCCGACGCCGGTCTGGTAGAGCACCGTCGCCATCGGGATGCCGTAAGTGATGGGCGGCACCAGGAGCGGCAACAGGAACAGGAGCATGACGATCCGCTTGCCGGCAAACTGGCGCCGCGCCATCGCATAGGCGGCGGTCACGCCGAGAAGCCCCGCCAGGATCACCACGGTAAAAACGATCTCGAAGGTGACGAGGAGCACCTGCCAGAGCTGGAACTCGCTCCAGGCCGACGCGTACCATTTGTTCGTCAGCGCCACAGGGAGCCAGGTGCCGAGCCAGCGCGTCGCGAACGAGTCGAGGATCACCGTCGCGATCAGCGCCAGGAGGTTGAGCACGAAAAACCCGACCACGACCCAGATCGCGGTGGCCCAGAGCTTGGCGCCGATCGTGGTGTCGCGGATCATCCCTTGGCCCCGCCGGTCGAGCCCCTGTAGAACAGCCCTCTGATCGCGAGGACGATCACGACCACGACCAGCTGCACAGCGGCCATGATCATGGCGACGGCCGAGGCCATCGAGTAGTCGTACTGCTCGAAAGCCGCCTGGTAGGCCGCGATGGAGATCACCCGCGTCGCCCCCGCCGGTGCGCCGACCATCACCGCCGAGGGAAACACGGCGAAGGTCTGAACGAAGGAGAGGAGGAACGATACCGCCAGCCCCGGCACGAGCAGCGGCAGGAAGACGTGGCGGAAGCGCTGTGCCGCGCTCGCGCCATGCGTGGCGGCGGCCTGTTCCAGCGCCGGATCGATGCCGCTGATGTAGCTCAGCGTCAGCAGGAACGTGAACGGAAAGACGGTGATGAGAAGCGAGGCGAAGACGCCCCAATAGTTGTGGGTGAGCCGCACCGGGGAGGAAATCAGGTGAAGATATTGGAGGGTTCGCGAGAACCAGCCCTGTGGACCGAGATAGTTGAGCAGACCCTGGGCGACGAGCACGGTCCCGAGCGTCACCGGCAGGACGAGGATCGTCGTCAGCAGGCGCTGCCGCCTGAGCAGTCGCACCCGCATGGCGATGGGAACCGCAACCACGAGGCTGATGAGGCTCGTGGGCAGCGCCAGAACCAGCGTCGTCCAGATCGTGCCGTACTGGTAGGGATCGGAGAAGAACTTCGCATAATTGCCGAAGACGCCCCCGTCCTTGGGCGCGAAACTGAGCCACAGCCCGTAGAGGAAGGGATAGACGAAGACGGCGAGGAGAAAGATCAGCGCCGGCAGGATCAGGAGCGTCGTGCCGTCGAGGCCGGCGAGCATCAGCCGCCGGCGCAGCGGCAGCGGTGCGGCCCCGACGTCGCTCACGATGGCGCCTTGAACACGATGGCGTGGCCGGCATCCACGGAGAGGCGCACGGCGCTGCCGGCCTCGACGCGCGACGGCGCGTGAAACACCAGTTCGGTCGCATCCGGCATGCGGGCGATGCCGACGAATTCGCGTCCGCGATACTCGACGCTTTCCACGGTCGCGCTCAGGCCGCTGTCGCCGATCGCAAGATCGTCCGGCCGGGCGACCAGCACGACGGCATCGCCCTTGCGCAGCGCCTCGGACGTCCGGCCGCCGGCCATGACCCCGTTGACGTTCACCACCGCGCTGCCGTCCGCGACGGACTCCACCGTCCCGAGGACGCGATTGCGAAAGCCCATGAACTCCGCGACGTCGAGATGATTGGGGGCGGAATAGAGCTCCTCGGGCGTTCCCACCTGGCGGACCTCGCCATCGCGCAGCACCACGATGCGATCGGCAAGCGACAGCGCCTCATCCTGGTCATGCGTCACATAGATCGTGGTCGAGCCGAGCTGATTGTGGATGCGGCGGATTTCGGCGCGCATCTCGAGCCGGAGCTTGGCATCGAGGTTGCTGAGCGGCTCGTCCATCAGCACCAGCGGCGGCTCGATGACGATGGCGCGCGCGATGGCGACGCGCTGCTGCTGGCCGCCGGACAGTTGCCCCGGCAGCTTCTCGCCCTGGTTGCCGAGCCGCACCAGGGCCAGAGCCGCGTCGACGCGACGGTCCAGCTCTGCTTTCGCCACATGGCGCATGCGCAGGCCGAAGCCGACATTGGCCCGCACATTCATGTGCGGGAAGAGCGCATAGTTCTGGAACACCATTCCGAAACCGCGATCTTCCGGCTTCAGATGGTCGATGCGCCGATCGTCGACGTAGATCGTCCCGCCGGTGGTCGCGAGCAGCCCGGCGATGCAGTTGAGCGCCGTGGACTTGCCGCAGCCGGAGGGACCGAGCAGCGCAATGAACTCGCCGCGCTTGACCGTGAGGGACACCTCACGCAGCGCGTTGAAGCTGCCGAAGGCGCGGCTCACGTGATCGAGGCGAATTTCGCTGAAAGACGTCGGGGCCATGTCCACGGCGGCTACCTTGTCGGGACGGCGGGAAAAGCACAACTCCAGATGGGGCGAGGCGCCGGGGCGCCCCACCCCCTCCGGGAGAGTTACTTCTGGATCTGGTCGCCGCCCACCTGCTTGTCCCAGATGTCGAACGCGGTAACCATCGCAGCGGGAAGCAGCGGCGTTTCGATCGGATTGTTGGCGATCCAGTCGGCGTATTCCGGCCGTCCGAACTGGTTGATGGCATCCTGGCTTTCCTGCGGCGCCATGCTGAGGGGCACGTCCTTGACCGCCGGACCCGGGTAGAAATAGCCGAGGTCGTAGGTGAAGGCCTGCGCCGCCGGGGTCAGCATGTAGGTCATCAGGTCGAGCAGAACGGCCAGCTTGTCGTCGCTGACGCCCTTGGGCACCAGCATGTAATGGGCGTCGGAGACCCAGTGGAAGCCGTCGAGCTTGGCAACCTTGGCCTCCGCCGGCACGGTACCGAGCACGCGCGGATTGATGTCCCACCCCGTGGTGGTCACCGTCATCGCCCGGGTCCCTTCACCCAGCTCCTTCATCAGGGCGCCGGTGCCCGTCGGGTAGTACTCGATGTACTGGCCCAGCTCCTTGAGATAGGCCCAGGTCTTCTCCCAGCCATTGACCGGATCCTTAGGGTCCTTGTCGCCGAGGAGATAGGGCAGCCCCATCATGAAGGTGCGGCCAGGTCCCGAATTGGCCGGCCGGGCATAGAGGAACTTGTTCGGATTGGCCTTCGCCCAGTCGAGCAGGCCCTGCGCATTCTTGGGCACGTCGCTGTCCGGCACCTGGTCGGGCATGTATTCGAGCAGCGGGCCCGAGGGGTAGTAGGTCACGACCACGCCAAAGCCCTGGCTCAGCGCCTGCATGTTCTTGGCGCCGTCGAGATAGATCGAATCGAGGTCGGGCAGGTCCGCCTTGTGATCTGGCAACAGATTGATCCAGAGGTTCTGGGCGATGCCGGCCGACATCGCGTCGGTTCCCGACAGGACGAGGTCGATGTCGAGGCGGCCGGCGGCCTGCTCAGCCTGCAGCTTGCCGGGCAGTTCCGGCGAGGTCGCCTTGTTGAAGGTGATCGACGAGACCAGCTTGGGATTGGCCGCGGCATAGGCTTCCATCGCCTTTTGCGTCAGCGCCAGATTGCCGGCGACGTCGATCACATTGAGGGCGACCGGGCTGCTTGGCAGCGTTGCGGCGCGAACGAGGCTCCCGGTTGCGGGCAGCGCCACCATGGCGCCCAGACCGGCGAGCGTCTGCCGGCGAGTCAAACGGATCATGCTTTCCTCCCTGTGGCCCGGGGCAGCGTCTCGCGTGTCCCATCCGCCAAGCTTGGATACTAGTGCACTAGTTGACAGTTGCAATCATCAAATGCAGGTGTAGACGAACCTGAGGGGGAAGCACCGTGGTCGAGCCGACCATCGTCGACGAGGCTGCCGCGCGGCGCGTACGCGGCCGTGAGCGCTCGACCAGCGCCAGCGCCATCTACCGCGACCTCCAGCGCCAGATCGTCACCATGGCCCTGAGGCCCGGCACCGTGCTGGGCGAGCAGATGCTCGCCGACCGCTATGGCGTGAGCCGCACGCCGGTTCGAGAAGCCATCATCCGGCTGAGCGAAGAGCGGCTGGTCGACGTGCGGCCGCAGCAGGGCACGTTCGTTTCGCGCCTCGACATCGCCCTGATCCCCGAAGCGGTGGTCATCCGGCAGGCGCTGGAAGGCGCGACCGCGCGCCGCGCGGCGGAAATCGCGACGCCCGCCGACGTCTCGATTCTCGACGACATCCTTGCCGAGCAGCGCTTCCATCGCGATCGCAATGCCATCGAACGGTTCATGCATGCCGACGAGGCCTTCCACGAATCCATCGCCTCGGTGGCCAAGCTGCCGGGCGTGTGGAGCTACCTGCGCCCGGCCAAGGTCCATATCGACCGCGCGCGCTGGCTCACCCTTCCCTTCCTCGGCCGGACGACGCCGGTCATCGCCGAGCACGAAAAAATCCGGGATGCCATCGCGGCGCACGACCCGGACGCCGCGCTGGGCGCCATGACCGTTCACCTCCAGGCCGTCTTCCCGGACATCGCATCGCTGCGAACGCAGTTCTCGGACTACTTCGTCTAGGTGTGAGCCGTCGCGAGGCCCGGAATGGGGTTCTTGTCCGCTTGCGGCATGCCGCCGATTTCCCGGACCCGGAACGCCTCGATGCTGCAAGCGCGATGGGAAACTGGCTGGGGCGCTAGGATTCGAACCTAGGAATGGCGGTACCAAAAACCGCTGCCTTACCACTTGGCGACGCCCCAACGGCGCGGTTCCTACACGCTTCGCCCCCACCCGGCAACAAAACGGCGGACCCCCGAAAAAGGAAAGGCCGGCCCCTCGGGGACCGGCCCTTCTATTGGTCGGAGTAGTGTGATTCGAACACACGACCCCCTGCTCCCGAAGCAGGTGCGCTACCAGGCTGCGCTATACTCCGATAAGGCGTTCGGCACTGCCTGGGGCCGAAAGCGGGGGCGTTATAGACGGAGCCCCCCGGGGTTTCAACTGCGCTTGCGGAACAGCGTCCAGAGCCCGGAAATCGTGACCGCGGCGAAGACCATCTTGAGGGCGTCCCAGACGAGGAACGGCTCGACGGCGACGCGGTAGGCTGTCCCGAGCAGATCATCGGGATGGAGCCAGCCGGGCAGCGCGCCGCCCGCGTTGGCGATGACGCCCGCGGCGGAGAGCAGCCACAGGTAGCCGAACGCGAACACGATCGCATCGCCGATCAGCATCGCCAGCAGCATCAGCCCGACGCGGCCCGAGGCCCCGCGATCGGCGGCCTGGCCGATGACATAGGCCATAGGCAGGTAGCCGATGATGAAGCCGAAGGTCGGCGACAGCAGGTAGGCCCAGCCGCCGCCATTGGCAAAGAACGGCAGGCCCGCGAGGCCCTCGACGATGTAGAGCAGCACCGTGGCGACGCCGATGCGCCAGCCGAACCCGGCCGCCAGCAGGGCCACCGCGAGGGTCGCGAGGTTGACCGGCACCGGCTGCAGCGGCACCTTGGTGACGGCGGCGGCGGCGAGCAGCAGCGAGCCGATCAGCACGACGGCGATGTTGCTGAGCACGCGCTCGGTCTGGGTCTTGGGCTCGAGAACTCCCAAAATCGTGTTGGGAGTGGTCAGCGACAGGGCCATTGCGTTACCTTCTGTGGTGGCGCGGAAAATCGCCCCGTTTCTAGTCTTTCGCCCTCGGATGCGCAATGGCGGACGCCCCGCGGCCCCTCGTCTTCGACACCAGTTTCAGCCCGCAGACCGACGCGCCCGAGCCGGTCTTGCCGGCGGTCGTGCGGCTCACGGCGCCGAACGCCGGGCCGTTCACCTTCCGCGGCACCAACAGCTTCGTCATCGGGCACGACAGCGTCGCGGTGCTCGATCCCGGACCCGACGATCCGGCCCACCGCGCCGCCCTGCTCGGGGCGATCGCGGGGCGGCGGGTGGAGGCGATCCTTCTCACCCACACGCACAAGGATCACTCGGCGGGGGCGAAGGCGCTGAGCGCGGCGACCGGCGCGCCGCTCTGGTTCGCGGGTCCGCACCGGCTGAGCCGGCCGGCGCGGCTGTTCGAGCTCAACGTGCTCGCCCGCGATTGCGACTGGAGTCTCGTTCCGGATCGCGCCTTCTTCGACGGCGAGGCGTTCCAGGCCGGCGGTGTCGATCTCGTCGCCATCGCCACGCCGGGCCACTGCGCCAACCACATGGCCTATGGACTCGCCGGGACCGAGTGGCTCTTCACCGGCGATCACGTCATGGGCTGGAACTCGACGCTTGTGGCGGTCCCCGACGGCTCGATGTCCGACTATCTCGCCTCGCTCGAAAAGACCATCGCCCTTCCCTATCGCCACTATCTGCCGGCGCATGGCGGACCAATCGAAGACGGACCGGGCTACGCCCGGGCGCTGCTCGCGCACCGCAAGCTGCGCAACAGCCAGATCGTCGAGGCGGTGAAGGCGGGTGCGCGGAACACCGATGGACTGCTCAGCCGGATCTATCCCACCCTCAAGGGTCCGCTGCGCTTTGCGGCCGGCCTCACGCTCAAGGCGCATGTCGAATATCTCGACGGCGCCGGGCTCGTCCGCGTGCATCGCGGGCTCACCGGGACGCGGCTCAGTCCGGCCTAGTTGCTGCTGTCGGGCGCCGCCGCCTGCGCCGGCGCATCGCGCAGCATGAGGGTCACCTGCTCGTCGAGGTCGAGCAGGAACGCTTCTATGCGCTGGCCGTTCTCGCCAAAATCCGGGAAATTGGCGAGCGAGGTCGAACGCATGGCGACGGTGGTCCCGTCGGTGCCGCCCGCCACGCGGATCGACACTTCCTCGCGGAAACCGAGCAGCGTCGTGACCACGGCGTTGAGCTGGCCGGTGTCGAGCTGGGTCGCCGGAACGCGCTTGGCGCGCACGTCCCAGTCGCGCGCATCGACGAGGTTGGCCACCACGTCGAACATCTGCGGCGCGGTAATCGGATAGTTGCGCGAGCGGGCATTGGGATAGGCCGCTTCGATGCGCGTGCGTTCCGCCGGGCCGATGAAACGCGACTCCACAAAGCTCGACAGCGAGGGCGGATTGACGAAGTCGGTGGTGACGTCGGCGGCCTCGGGAAAATGCACCGCCTCCCAGGCGAAGAACGCGGCCGGGCCGAGGCAGAGCAGCCCGAAGAACAGCGCCAGCGTCGCCTTCCACCAGCCCTGGTCGCCGGTAAACCAGAGCCGGACCAGCGCGGTGACGGCCATCACCAGGGCGAGCGCGGCAATGCTGAGCGCGATCGCCTCGATGACCACGAATTCGTCGCTGGTGATGATGTGCTGGTGATGGAGCAGCACCGGAATGACCGTCAGCGGCAGCGCCAGGGCACCGAAGCGCCGCGCCCACACCGCCCATTTCGAGGTCCGGACCAGAATGCGCATCAGGGCGACGCCGGATCGGAGGACGGGGCCCATGTGGCCGGCGCGCTTGATGGCGCGGGCGCAGGCTCGCCGGACGCGCCGCCTTCGGCCGGGCTCGGGGTCGCGGGCCCGGCCGACGTCGCGGGTGCAGGAGCCGGCGGCGGACCGCACATGCCGCGGATCGCCGCCCACTCGGCGTCGGTGAAGGCCGGCGTGGTCGCGGCGCCGGACGCGTCGAGCACCTCGAGTGCGCGGCGGCGGTCGTCGGTCAGCGGATGATTGGAAAACAGCGCCAGTGCCCGCGTGAACTGGTCATCCTGGGCGACCCGCTCGAGCAGGTCGACGAGCCCATGGAGGCTGAAGCCGAGCCTGTGTGCGGTGTCGGCCGCGAAGGCGTCGGCCTGCGCTTCGGACTGGCGCGAGAAGCGGTTGTCGATGAGCGCCGAGCCGACCGCTCCGGCGACCGACAGCCCGGTCATGTCGCCGAGCACGAAGCCCACCAGGAGGCCGGTGCCCGCATTGGCGATCAGCGACTGCATGCCGTGGCGATAATAGACATGCCCCAGTTCGTGCGCGAGGACACCGGCGAATTCGTCCGGCGTCCGGCTCGCGTCGATCAGAGCCGAAAGATAATAGACCTGTCCGCCCGGCAGGGCGAAGGCGTTGGGGATGTCGGAGCGGATCACCGTCACGGTCGGGTGGAACGGCGAGCTCAGTCCGGCAAAGGCGGCGTCGGTGAAGCGCGCGATGGCCCGGTTGGCGGCACTGCCGGGGTCGGGGTCGCACACCTCGTAGCCCTTGCCGCCGGTCATCGAGGCTTCGATCTGCGCCGCCGCTGCGGCGCCGACCTTTTCCTCCCAGCTCGGCGGGACGATCGCCGCCAGCCGGTCGGCGACGAGGGGGATGCCGTAGAGATAGGCAACGATCACCGCCGCCAGTGCGAGCGTTGCCGGAACGATGATCCTGAGCTGCCGCCAGAGGTCGGTGCGCTGGCCCTTCGCGAGCCCCGGAAGAACACCGAGCGCGCCCTTCATGTCGGCGATGCCGCTGACCGCGAGCCGCGCGCCCGGCGGCTTGCGCGCGTTGCCGATGCGCAGTTCGAGCGCCCGCGTGTGCAGCAGATAGACGTCCTCGGCCGACCAGCGGTCGACGATCTCGCGGCTGCCGCGATCGAGCAGCACCAGCATCACCGGCTCGGCCGCAAGATCGATGACGCAGTGCACGTCGCGTACGTCCGCGACGAGACCGTCCTGGTAGCGGGCGGCAAACTCCATCAATAGGCCCCGACGTTGAGGGCGTCGGCGAGGCCCTGGCCGATGACCGAGCGGTCCTCGGCGATGGCGTGGACCGAGCGCAGGCCGTCGGGATTGGCGATGGTCGCGCCGCGCGCCAACAGCCGCCACCAGCCAAAGGCGAGGATGAGCTCGGCGCTGAGGCCGAGCGCGCTGAGCACCACCAGATAGAGCGCGATCAGAAGCACGCCGTTGACCACGCCGGATTGCAGCAGGGCCACCAGAGCCGTCTCGGCCGAGCGCCCGGCGGCGCTCGCGGTCGCATAGACGCCAGCAAAGACCAGCAGCGCCGTGAGCGCCAGCACGGCCAGCATCGCGACCACGGCAACGACATAGGCGGCATACTGGCCAAGGAGCGCGGTCCAGGCGAGCTTGACCGAGAGCGCGGCATCGCCGGCGGTCACCGTCGACAGCATGCGCGCGGCGATGCGCGTCCGGTACCAGGCGAGGGTCACCGCGAACAGAACGATGCACCCGGCAATCGCGCCGAGGCCGGGAACGCCCGGCAGGACGACGGCACCGAAGCGCATGAAGTCCTTGGCGGTGGCGATCCACACGATGGTCGCGCCGATCGCGGCAACGTTGAGCACATAGGCGGTGTAGTAAGGCACGACGAACACGCGCCAGGTGCCGCCGATCTCGAACTTGCGGTCGCCGAACCAGGTGTGGCGCCAGCGGTAGCGCCAGAGGTTGGCGCCCATCCATGGATAGATGAGGCCCGCCGTGGCGAGCATGGCGATCGACCAGGCAAAGCGCAGCGTCGCATAGAGCCACGCATTGCCCTTCTGGTCGAAGCGGATGCCGCGCCAGAGCGTGCGCGACAGGCGGAAGTCGCGGGCGCGGTAGATGCCGTAGCCGGCGAGGAACCACAGCACCGCGCCGGCCGCCAGATAGCCGATCGCGGACAGCGGGCTCTGCTGCATCGAGAAGTAGAACAGCGCCAGGTAGATCGGCAGGAAGAACGCCAGCGCGAAGAAGAATCCCATCAGCAGCTGGCTCGGCGTGCCCGTATATTCGAGCGGATCGCCGTCGATCACCGTGTTCTGCCAGTAGAAGCGGCGCTTCCACGTCGCCTGCCAGAAGCGGTAGAGGCCGATGCTCGGTATCATCAGCGCGTAGCCGCGCATCATGATCTGCAGCAGCTCATGCCGTGCGCCGCTGAACTCGACGCGCCCCTGTCTCGCCTCTGCTGCCGCTGTGCTCATGATTCCGACCGGAGACCCGGCGCTGACGATTTCATGGGGTTGGGCGGCCCGCAAGCTCAGGGGTAGAGCCGCTGGCGCGACCATGGCGCGATCGTGTCCGCACGGGTGAAGCGGACGCGGTCATGCAGGCGGAATTCGCCGTCCTGCCAGAATTCGATTTCGGTGGGCACGATGCGAAAGCCCGACCAGTGCGGCGGCCGGCGCACGGCCTCGGTGCCGAGCGAGGCCTGCAGGCGCTCGAAGGCGCCCATCATTTCCGCCCGGCTGTCGAGCGGCCGTGACTGGCGGGAGACGCTCGAAGCGATCTGCGAGCCGCGCGAGCGGCTGGCGAAGTAGGCATCGGCTTCGGCATCCGAGGTGACCTCGACGCGGCCCCGCGCCCGCACCTGCCGGCGCTGCGATTTCCAGTGGAACACCAGCGCGGCCTTCGGATGCGCCTTGAGCTCATCGCCCTTGCGGCTCTCGAAATTGGTGAAAAACACGAACCCCCGGCGGTCGTGGGCATTCATCAGCACCATGCGCACGTCCGGCAATCCGGCCGCATCGACGGTCGCGACGGCCATGGCGTGCGGGTCGTTGGGCTCGGTTTCGCGGGCGCGGGCGAACCATTCCTCAAAGAGCGCAAGCGGATCGATCGGGCCGGTGTCGGTGTCGTCGAACAGCCGGGCGGATAGGCTCGATTCTGGCATCGGACAGCGGTTCCCGCGGTCTGGACAAGGATTTGGGGCGTCGCCATATAGGTTGGCAACGGGCGGCTTTTCAACCGCCACACCAAAGTCCATCGAAGGAACCCATGCGCGATCCCTACAGCGTGCTCGGGGTTTCTCGTTCTGTGAGCGAGAAGGACCTGAAGTCGGCTTACCGCAAGCTGGCCAAGGCCAATCACCCCGACCAGAACCAGTCCGACCCGAAGGCCCAGGCGAAATTCGCCGAGATTTCGGCCGCCTACGATTTTCTCACCGACAAGGACAAGAAGGCGGCCTACGACCGCGGCGAGATCGATGCCGACGGCAATCCCAAGTTCGCCGGCTTCCCGGGCGCCGGGACCGGCGCCCGCCGCGGCGCGGCGCAGGCCGGCGGCTTTTCGGCGGAGGACATCCTCAAGGAGTTCATGAGCGGCTTCGGCGGCGCGCAGGCGCGCACCACGCGGACCTCGAGCCAGGGCTTCGATCCCTTCGCCGGTGCCGGCTTTGCGGGCGCCCGCCAGCCGCAGGCCCGGGGCGAGGATACGCCGGTGACGCTCGCGGTCAGCCTCGAGGATGCGCACAAGGGCGGCTCGGTGCCGCTGCGGCTCCCGACCAACAAGGTCGTCAACGTCAAGCTGCCCGACAAAGTCGAGGACGGCCAGCAGATCCGTCTCAAGGGCCAGGGCATGGTCTCGCCCTGGGGCGGCGAGGCGGGTGACGCCATCGTTACCGTCAAGTTCGAGCGCCATCCGAAATTCCGCCGCGACGGCGGCGACCTCAGGGTCGATGTTCCGATCACGCTTTACGAGGCGGTGCTCGGCGGCAAGGTGCGCGTGCCCACGCTCGACGGCGAAGCCGAGCTCACGCTGCCCGCCAACATCAACACCTCCAAGGCGCTGCGGCTCAAAGGCAAGGGCCTTCACGGCAGCGGCGACCTCTACGCGAGCCTCAGGATCGTGCTGCCCGAAAAGGGCGACCCCGACCTCGAAAGCCTGATGCGCTTCTGGCGCGACCAGAAACCGTACAAGGTCCGCGACTAGCGCCGCGGCTTTCCGATGAAGTGCCGGTACGACGACGAACCGTTGGTCGTTGCGAGATACTGCGCGAATTCGGCGTCGGGCTCGACCACCGTCCAGGGAATGTGGCCGGCCACATAGGGCGCATCGGTGCGGCCGCCGATGACGCGGTACTCGTTCATCAGCCGCTTGCTGTAGAGGGCGAAGGTGGTGTCCACGGGCGCCTGCCGGACGAGGCCCCAGATCAGCGGCAGGTCCCAGAAGCGCTGCTCCCAGCTGTGGACGTGGTCGTAGTAGGGAAAAGCTCGCGGCACGTCGGAAAAGTCGAGGGCCAGCCCGATCTTCCGGGCGCTGGGGAACATCGACAGGCATTTCGCGAGGTGGTCCAGGCAGTCGACCGGCGTCCTTGAGAGATCGAGGTCCGCGTCCGTGACGACGTAGAGATCGGTGGTGATCTGCGCGTTGATCTCGGGCGTCCATGGCGCCGTGTGGCCCAGATTCGAGGTCCGGATGACGCGGTGCGGAATGGTCGCGTACCAGTCGAGCAGCGGCACATAGGTCGAGCCGTTGTCGATGATGAGGATGTCGCCGAGCGAGGAGAACTGTTCGATGCGCTCAACCATGGCACGCGGCCAGGTCAGGAGGTTGCGATTGTTGATGACGACGGTGATGGCCGGCATGGGGCCACTCTAGCCGCGCCGGTTCGCCGCTGCATCAGTTCGCGGCGCCGCCGCGCGCTTCAAACGATCGTTGATCGCCTCGCCGAGGCCATGGTGCGGGATCGGCGCGACGGCAATCGCCGTCGCCTCTGCGTCCAGTTCGTGCAGCATCGCGAAGAGGTTGCGCGCCGCTTCGCGCAGATCGCCTGAAGGCGAGAGGTTGCGAGTGCCGGCATACGGCCCGAAGGCCAGGTACGCCTCGCCGTCGCGGGGCGCGGTGGCGTCGAGGCGCAGATGCGCGTTCGGGGCGTAGTGGCTTGCGAGCATGCCCGGTGCCGCGATCTTCTCGCCGGCCTTCGCCACCGCGACCGGGCCGCCCAGCACCGCTTCGATCTCCTCCCGCGCCAATGCCCCGGCCCGCAACTGCGTGACGGTATCGCCGGCGACCGCGAGGATGGTCGACTCGACGCCCGCGTGGCTTGGGCCCCCATCGAGCACCGGAACGTCGGGCAGCGCGCGCCGCACCTGCCCTGCCGTCGTGGGCGACAAGCGTCCGGACGGATTGGCCGACGGCGCGGCGAGGGGCCGGCCTGCGGCGCGGATCAGCGCCAGCGCCAGCGGATGATCCGGCATGCGGATGCCGACCGTGCCGAGACCCGCCGTCACGAGATCGCTCAGCACGGCGTCCGGCCGCTTTGGCAGGACCATCGTCAACGGCCCCGGCCAGAAAGCCGCCGCGAGCCGCTCGGCCACCGGCGGCAGCACAACCAGCCCGCGCGCCATCGCAAGGTCCGCGACATGGACGATGAGCGGGTTGAACCGCGGGCGGCCTTTGGTCTCGTAGATGCGCAGCACCGCGGCGAAATTTCCGGCGTCCGCCGCGAGGCCATAGACCGTCTCGGTCGGCATGCCGACAATCCCTCCATCCCGGAGAATGGCGGCAAAATGGTCGATGTCGGCGGGGCTCGCGGCCGGTCCGGTCATGGCGGGCTGGTTTGACAAGCAGCACCGCGGGCGTCAACACATCCATTCGCGGCGGATTTTTCGGGTTTCATGGCCACCCTTCTCGTCTCCCAGCGCAATTTCGAGAGCCATGTGACGCCATCGGGACATCCCGAACGGGCGGACCGAATCCGGGTGATCGAAGCGGCGCTCGAGGCGGAGGTGTTCCGCGCCCTCCTCCGCAAGGATGCTCCCTCGGGCGACCTCACGCTGGCGGAACTGGTGCATGCGCCGGGCTATCTCGCGGCGCTCGCCGCGGCCCGGCCCGCGGAGGGCATTGCGCGCATCGACGAGGACACCTTCATTTCCTCCGGCTCGCTCGACGCCGTGGCGACCGCGCTCGGCGGCGGCCTTGCGGCGCTCGAAGCGGTGGCGCTCGGGGAAGCCGCCAACGCCTTCTGCGCCGTGCGCCCGCCCGGCCATCATGCCGAACGCGACCGGCCGATGGGCTTTTGCCTCGTCTACACCGTCGCGGTGGTGGCGCGCGAGGCGCAGCGCAAGTTCGGCGCCGAGCGTGTGGCGATCATCGATTTCGACGTGCATCACGGCAACGGCACCCAAGACATCTTTCGCGACGATCCGACCGTATTCTACGGCTCGACGCACCAGATGCCGCTCTATCCCGGCACTGGAGCGCCGAGCGAAACCGGCGTGGGCAACATCGTCAACGCCCCGCTTGCACCGCGCACCGGCACCGACGAGATGCGCGCCGCCTATGACCAGCGCGTGCTGCCGGCGCTCGAGGCGTTCCATCCGGATTTCCTCCTGATCTCGGCAGGCTTTGACGCCGACTACCGCGATCCCCTCGCCCAGCTCGACTGGCGGCCCGACGATTTCGCCTGGGTGACGCACCGGCTGATGGAAGTGGCCGACCGCCGCTGCGGCGGTCGCATTGTTTCGCTGCTCGAAGGCGGCTATGACCGGGCCGGGCTCGCGACAGGTGCCGCCGCCCACGTGTCCGCGCTGATGGGGATCACCGGTGGCTGAGGCCGCGAGCGACGATGTGAAGGCGATGACGTTCGAGGCGGCGTTGGCCGAGCTCGAAAGCATCGTGTCGCGCCTCGAGGGCGGCAAGGCGCCGCTCGCCGAGTCCATCGCCATCTACGAACGCGGCGAGGCGCTTAAGTCGCATTGCGAGAGCCTGCTCAAGGCGGCAGAAGCGCGGATCGAAAAGATCACGCTCAGGAACGGCAAGCCCGTGGGGACCGAGCCGCTCGACCCGTAAGGCTTCGCCATGGCCACCTCGCCCGCCCTCAATCGCTTCCGACTGATCCTCTGGACCCTCGTCGTCGTCGCCGCCATCGGCGCCACGGCGCTGTTCGTGCTGCGCCCCCCGCCGGCGCCCGTTGGCGTCACCGGCTCGCCCTTCGCCATGAGCTCGACGGCGGGCGGCACCTTCACCGGGGCCGACCTCAAGGGCACGCCGAGCCTCGTCTTCTTCGGCTACACCTTCTGTCCCGACGTGTGCCCGACGACGATGGCCGACATCGTCGGCTGGAAGTCGCAGCTCGGCCTCAAGCCCGATCAGCTGCGGACGATCTTCGTCACGGTCGATCCCAGGCGGGACACGCCGCAGGCGCTCAGCGCCTATCTCGGCTCGTTCGATCCGGCGATCATCGGGCTCTACGGCACCGACGCACAGACCTCGGCGGCCAAGGCGTCGTTCGGCGTCTATTCTGAGAATGGCACTCCGGACGCGCAGGGCAATTACGCCGTGAACCACACCGCCGACGTGTTCCTCATCGGCCGTAACGGCGAATACGAAGGCACCATCGGTTTCGGCGAGGACACGGCCGCGGCGCTCGCCAAGATCAAGCGGCTGGTGGCGGGCTGAGCCGATGGCGGAGCGCATCCGCCTCGACGTCGCGCTCGAGCAGCGGGGCCTCGCGCGGAGCCGGTCGCGCGCCCGCGACGCGGTGCTGCGGGGAACGGTCCGCATCAACGGCGCGCCGGCAACCAAGCCCGGCCAGCTGGTTGCCGAAACCGACCGCGTCGAGACCGACGATCCCGCCGGACACTATGTCTCCCGTGCCGCGCTGAAGCTCATTGCCGGACTCGATGCCGGCCGCATCGCCGCGGTCGGCAAAACCTGCCTCGACATCGGGGCGTCGACCGGCGGTTTCACCCAGGTGCTCGCCGAGCGCGGTGCTGCAAAGATCTACGCGGTCGACGTCGGGCACGGCCAACTGCACCCGATCATGCGCACGCTGCCGGTCGTCGTGAGCCTCGAAGGGGTCGATGCGCGCGAGCTCACGCGCGTGCTGATCCCCGATCCCATCGACCTCCTCGTTTCCGATGTGAGCTTCGTCTCGGTGACCAAGGTGCTCGCGGCGCCGCTCGCCCTCTGCCGGATCGGCGCCGACGCCGTCATCCTGGTCAAGCCGCAGTTCGAGGTCGGCCGCGCGGCCGTCGGCAAAGGCGGCATCGTCACGGATGAGTCGGCGATCGCGACCGCCGTCGATGCTGTCGTGCAGTTCATGGCTGAACAGGGCTGGACCCACCGCACCTCCATTCCCTCCCCCATCGCCGGCGGCGACGGAAACAAAGAAGTTGTGGCGCTGTTCCGCCGCGACCGCTAGCATCGGCACACGACGATGAAGCCGCCTCCCGGCCGGCTCGCGGCACTCCGGCGCCCACGTCGCAGACACGACTGAACAAAGGGATTTTGCGATGGAATACCGCCGCCTGGGCCGCTCCGGCCTCAAGGTCAGTGAATTTTCGTTCGGCGCCTGGGTGACGTTCGGCAAGCAGGTCGGCGAGGACGACGCGGCCTCGATCATGGCCGCCGCCTACGACAACGGTATCAACTTCTTCGATAACGCCGAGGCCTATGAGCGCGGCAACGCCGAGTTGGTGATGGGCGAAGCCCTCAGCCGCCTCAAATGGCCGCGCGAGAGCTATGCGGTGAGCTCGAAAGTCTATGGCGGCACCAACAAGGGTGTGATGGACCACGGCCTCAGCCGCAAGCACGTCACCGACGGCGCGCATGGCGCGCTCAAGCGGCTGCGCGTCGACTACCTCGACCTCTACTTCTGCCACCGGCCCGACCACGAGACGCCGATCGAAGAGACCGTGTGGGCGATGCACAACCTCGTCACGCAGGGCAAGGTGCTCTACTGGGGCACGTCCGAGTGGAACGCCCAACAGCTGACCGAGGCCTACGCCGTCGCGCGCCAGTACAACCTGACCCCGCCGACGATGGAGCAGCCCGAATACAACATGTTCGAGCGGCGCAAGGTCGAGGCCGACTACCTGCCGATCTATGAGCTTTTCGGGCTTGGAACGACGATCTGGTCGCCGCTCGCCTCAGGCCTTTTGACCGGCAAATACAACGACGGCATCCCCGCCGACAGCCGCGCCAACCTGCCCGGCTACGAGTGGCTGAAGACGCGCCTCGAATCCCCCGAGGGCCGCGCCCGCGTCGAGAAGGTCAAGGCGGTCGCCAAGCTCGCCAAGGACATCGGCCTGCCGATCCACCACCTGGCACTGCTCTGGTGCAACGCCAATCCGCGCGTCTCGACCGTGATCCTCGGCGCCAGCCGCAAGAGCCAGCTGCTCGACAACCTCGAAGCGCTCAAGCACAAGGACAAGGTGACGCCCGACGTCCTCAAGCGCATCGACGACATCCTCGGCAACCGCCCGGCAGGCCCGCATCAGGGCTGGTGATCGTCCCATTCGGCCAGCGCGGCGCGCAGCGGATCGAGCCGGTCCCCATAGCGCGCCGCGAGGTCGACCGAGTCTTTGTAGATCGGCCGGCGCACCTGGGCGAAGCTGGCCGTCAGTACCTCGCGCTGCCGGCCCTGCACCTCGATCGCCGCAGGGGTCCATTCGAGCTCGCAGTGGGCATAGAGGCGCCGCGCCGTCGCCTCGGGATCGCCGACGAGATCCTCGTAGCTGAGGTCGAAGATTTCGCCCGGCAGCACCGCGTGCCAGTGCCGCATGAGGTCGCGGTAGAGGTTGTAGTAGCGGCCGAGGTCCGTCAGGTCGTGGGTGAAATCGAGCCCCTCGGCGCGGAACGGCGTCTTGAACATCGACAGGCAGTTGTCGAGCGGGTTCCGCCTGACGTGGACGATGTGCGCGCGCGGGAAGACCAGCCGGATGAGTCCGATCAGGCGGAAATTGTGCGGCAGCTTATCGGTCGTGTGGGCAGCTGATCGCGCCACTTCGGGGAGAAACCCGAGGTAAGCGCCGGCGATGCGCCGCAGGCTTTCGCGATTGAGGTCGTGCGCGGCGCGCGGGGCCTCCGCGAAGGGATCGGCACCGGTCGCGGTCGTCGTCGCAAGGCGCAGGAACTCGAGCTCGCCGCAGGCATAGACCGCGCTGCTGCCCGAAAGCACCGTCTCCGTGAGTGTCGTACCGGAACGCGGCATCCCTACGATGAAGATCGG
Source organism: uncultured Devosia sp. (assembly GCA_964428685.1). Lineage (GTDB taxonomy): Bacteria > Pseudomonadota > Alphaproteobacteria > Rhizobiales > Devosiaceae > Devosia_A. The sequence goes on from CAYRZM010000043.1 coordinate 18,353, forward strand.
CGCCGCTTTCGAATCGCTGTCGGCACGATGCCGCCTGAGTAAATCGGCGGTGAACGTCTCCTTTACGGCAGCAAACCGTTTGGCGTCCACGGCCAGGTCGTAAGGGCGTGCCCCCGCGCGGATTGCGTTGGCCGCGGCGAAACACGCGAAACCTTCAGTGTACTCACCCAGATCGTCGAGCGCCTTGCCCATGGCGTAGGCCATGCGATCCCGGGCCGGGTCGTCTGGCTTCATCGTCGCATGGGACTGCTGGAGTGCCATGAATTCCGGACCATCGCGGTCACGGAATTTCATGTCATGCGCGAGCGAGGCGCGCGCTTCTTTGTTTGCCGGCTCGATCGCGAGCGCGGTGCGGTATGTGGCCGCCGCCGCCTCGATGAAGCCGTGGCCGCTGAGGAAATCGCCCAGCACCCGATGCGCAAACGCCGAGTTGGGCGATTGCGCGACCGCGCGCTCCAGCGCGGCGCGGGCCTCCGCAATGCCGCCGATCCGAAAGATCGCACGATCGTACTTTTCCGCCGCTTCGGCATTGGCGTGATCGAGCGTCCGGGCGCGCCGATAGGCCTCTGCGGCGCTGGTCAGCCGCCCCTCGTCCGCAAAGCAATCGCCCAGCAGAACGAGCAGGCGGGCGTCGGCCGGGTGGCTGCGAATGGCGTCAGCGAGCAACCGTCGCGCCTCGGCGAAATTCCGGCGGCGCATGTGCAGGCGGGCGAGCCCGGCCAGCGCGGCAGTATTCTTCGCATGGTATCTCAGCGCTTCGTCGAAGGCCTTCTCGGCCTCGCCATATCGACTGAGATCGACCAGCACCGTCCCGAGGCCCGCGTGCATGTCGGCACTGAGCGGCTGCAGCGCGATCGCGCGACGCGCACTTTTTCGCGCCTCCTCGAGACGCCCTGCCCGCCGCAGGGCCTCCGACAGTGCGAAGTTGAACACCGCATCGTCGGGGTTCAGGCGCACCGCCTCCCCCAGCTCGGCGAGCGCCTCCTCGACGTGCCCGCGCTGCAGGATGGCGCGACCCAGATTGTAGTGGGCCGCCGCATTGTCGGGCGCCAGCGCGATCACCTCGCGGTAGGCTGCCGCGGCTTCGGCCAGACGGCCAGCCTGGTGCGCGGCGAGCCCGGTCCGCAGCAACGCCGTGGCGGTGGTCAAAAGCCGATGCCCCCCTCGCGGCCGGTCTGGCCGCGGTGGCGCAGGAAATGGTCGGCGAGGACGCAGGCCATCATGGCTTCGCCGATGGGCACCGCGCGGATGCCCACGCAGGGGTCGTGCCGGCCCTTGGTCGAGACCTCGGTGTTCTCGTTGTGCGTCGTCACCGTCTCGCGCGGCGTGAGGATAGATGAGGTCGGCTTGACCGCGAAGCGGACGACGATCGGGTCGCCGGTCGAGATGCCGCCCAGGATGCCGCCGGCGTGGTTGGACCTGAACACCGGGCCGGCGTTGCCCGCGCGCATCTCGTCGGCGTTCTCGGTGCCCATGAGGCTCGCTGCGGCCATGCCCTCGCCGATCTCGACGCCCTTGACGGCGTTGATCGACATCATCGCCGAGGCGAGGTCGGCGCTGAGCTTGCCGTAGATCGGCGCGCCCCAGCCGGGCGGCACGCCTTCGGCCACGATTTCGATCACGGCGCCCACGGAATTGCCGTCCTTGCGGATGCCGTCGAGGTAGGGCTCCCACGCCGCCGCGGCCTTGGCGTCGGCGCAGAAGAACGGGTTTCTATCGACCTCATCCCAATCGAAATTGGCGCGGTCGATTTTGTGCGGCCCCATCTGCACCAGTGAGCCGCGCACGCGCACATGGGGCATCACCGCGCGCGCCACCGCCCCGGCAGCGACGCGGCAGGCCGTCTCGCGCGCCGAGGCGCGGCCCGATCCCTTGTAGTCGCGGATGCCGTATTTCTGCTGGTAGGTGAAGTCGGCGTGGCCGGGGCGGAACTTGTCCTTGATCTCGGAATAGTCCTTCGAGCGCTGGTCGGTGTTCTCGATCAGGAGCGAGATCGGCGTGCCGGTGGTCTTGAGCAGGCCATCCGTCTTGTCCTCGAAAACGCCCGAGAGGATCGTCACCAGGTCTTCCTCGCGCCGCTGCGTGGTGAAGCGGGACTGCCCCGGCTTCCGCCGTTCGAGGTCGCGCTGGATCATTTCGGCGGTCAGCGCAATGCCGGGCGGGCAGCCGTCGACCACCACGCCGATGGCCGGCCCATGGCTTTCACCCCAGGTGGTGAAGCGGAACAGATGGCCGAAGGTGTTGAACGACATGGCTGCTTCCCGCCGGGTCTAGTCGTCCCAGCTCTGTCCCGCCGGATACACCACCGACCGGCCATTGGCAAAGTGCACGACCGAATCCTGCGGCGGGAACCAGTTGACGGCCCGCTCGTGCGGAAAGCCCTCGATGAGCGCGCGCAGCACGCGCAGGATGCCGCCGTGGGCGACGATGACCGACGGCCCGGCGAGGCCGGCGCCAAAGTCCAGCACGCGCACCGCCACGTCGGCGTAGCTCTCGCCGCGCGGCGGGCGGAAATCCCAAAAGCTCGCGTCGCGCTCGCCGGCAATCGCCATGGCGCCCGACGCCAGCTCGGTGTGAAGGAACCCCTCGTAGTCGCCGAACGAGACCTCGACCAGCCGCGGGTCGATCGTCACATCGGGCAGAGGCTCGCCCAGCCGGGCGCGGATGCGGTCCATCGTCTCGCGCGTCCGGCTCAGCGGCGACACGTACCAGCCGAAATCGGTGGGAGCGCGGCCCGATCGCGCGAGCAGCTGGCTCAGCAGGCCGCCGTTGAGCTCGGCCTGCGCCCGGCCGCGCGCGTTGAGCGGAATGTCGCGGCTGCCCTGGTAGCGGCCTTCGGCGTTCCAGTCGGTCTCGCCGTGCCGGACGAAATAGAGCTCCGGCCAGTTGAGCTCGGCCATGGCCGTCCTCAGGCCGTGGGCGCGGTCTCGGCGGGGGCGTCGGCGTCCATCAGCTTCATGCCGACGACGTTGAAGCCGGCGTCCACGTAATGGATCTCACCGGTGACGCCCGATGCGAGGTCCGAGAGAAGATAGAGCCCGGCACGGCCGACGTCGTCGATGTCCACGTTGCGGCGGAGCGCGGCGTTCGATTCCTGCCAGTGCAGCATGTCGCGGAGGCCCGTGATGCCCGACGCCGCCAGCGTCTTGATGGCACCGGCGGAAATCGCGTTCACCCGAATGCCGTTCTTGCCCATGTCGACGGCAAGATAGCGCACCGAGGCTTCGAGCGCCGCCTTGGCGACACCCATCACGTTGTAGTTGGGGATATAGCGCTGGGCGCCGTAGTAGGTGAGCGTCAGGAGCGCGGCGCCCGGCCGCATCAGCGGCTCAGCGCGCTTGGCGATCGCGGTGAAGGAATAGACCGACACGTCCATGGTCTGGCGGAAATTGGCGGCGGTGGTGTCGATGTAACGGCCGTCGAGCTCGTCCTTGTCGGAGAAGGCGATGGCGTGGACGAGGAAATCGAGGTGGCCCCACTTGTCCTTGACCTGACGGAAGGTCTCATCCATTGCCGCGTCGTTGGTGACGTCGCACTCGACGAGGAAATTCGAGCCGACTTCGGCGGCCAGCGGCTCCACGCGCTTCTTGAGCGCCTCGCCCTGATAGGAGAAGGCGAGCTCGGCGCCCTGCCCGGCCAGCGCCCTGGTGATGCCCCAGGCGATCGAGCGGTTGTTCGCGACCCCCATGATGAGCCCGCGCTTGCCGGCCATCAGTCCGTCGGCCATGGGATTTTCCTTCCGCTTTCCGGTTCGGCAGGCTTGTGCCATAGGGGGTGCGGCATGGACAAGTCCCGGGTCATCGGCGAGCTGACGGCGCTTCTGGGCGAAAGCGCCGTGATCGCCGATGCCGCGCAGATGCCGGCCTTCCTCAACGAGCCGCGGAAGCGCTTCCATGTGCCGGCCGTCGCGGTCGCGCGACCGGCCGATGTGGCGCAGGTCCAGGCGCTCTGCCGCTGGGCCAACGACAACCGCGTGCCGCTCATCCCGCAGGGCGGCAACACCGGGCTCGTGGGGGCGCAGGTCCCCCTCCGCGGCGACGAAGTGATCGTCTCGCTGCAGCGGCTCGACAAAGTGCGCGCGGTCGATGCCGGCGCCGGGCATATGACGCTTGAGGCCGGCGTGATTCTCGAACATGCACATCAGGTCGCCGAGGCCGCCGGGGCGATGTTCCCGCTCTGGATCGCAAGCCAGGGCTCGGCACGGATCGGCGGCGTGCTCTCGAGCAACGCGGGCGGCGTGCAGGTCCTCGCGTTCGGCAACGCGCGCGAGCTCTGCCTCGGGGTCGAGGCGGTGCTGGCCGACGGGCGGCTCTATCGCGGCCTCAATGCCCTCAAGAAGGACAATACCGGCTACGATCTCAAGGACCTCCTGATCGGCGCCGAAGGCACGCTCGGCATCATCACCGCGGCGACGCTGAAACTCTTCCCGCTGCCGAACGGGCATGAAACGGCGTTCTGCTCGGTCCCGAGCCCCGCCGCGGCGCTCGCCCTGTTCTACCAGATGCGCGAACGGGCGGGGTCGCGGCTCACCGCGTTCGAGCTGATGCCGCGCTTCGGCCTCGATCTCCAGCTCAGGCACGGCATGCTCGGCCGCGATCCGGCTGCCAGCGCATCGCCCTGGTACGCGCTCGTCGAGGTCAACCGCATGCGCGGCACGCCGGGTCTGCTCGAGAGCGCGCTGGAGGAGGCGCTCCAGCGCGGTCTCATCACCGATGCCTCGGTGGCCCAGTCGGAAACCGACCGCACCCTGGTGTGGAGCGCGCGCGAGCAGATGAGCGAAGTGCAGTCCCGCGAGGGCGCCTCGATCAAGCACGACGTCTCCGTCCCCATTGCCGAGGTGCCGCGGCTGATCGCCGAAGGCAGCGCCGCGGCCGTGCGGGCGGTGCCCGGCATCCGGCCGTGCCCCTTCGGGCACATGGGCGACGGCAATATCCACTTCAACTTCAGCCAGCCCGAGGGCGCCGACGGCAGGGCGTTCATGGCGCAGGAGCCGGCGGTCAACGCCGCGGTCTACGAGGTCGTGGCGAAGCTCGGCGGCTCGGTCTCGGCCGAGCACGGCATCGGCCAGCTCAAGACCGGGCTGCTCCAGCGCGTGAAGGACCCGGTGGCGCTCGAGATGATGCGCGCGGTCAAGCGGGCGCTCGATCCCAACGGCATCCTCAATCCCGGCAAGGTTCTGCCCTGACGCACATCGATGTGCCGCCTTGACGCCGCCGCCCTGGATGCCATCTCAGGGCCATGCTGCTCGACATCGCCTTTCTCGACGACGCCACCCGTCCCACCGTGCCCCGGCTCGAAGGCCTGACCGCGCGGCAGAAACAGGCCGGCGAACACCTCAAGGAAATCCACGATCATCTGCGCGAGAACATGCGCGCCATCCGTGCGCTCATGGAACGCGCCGCGGAGGGCCTCGCCACAACGTCCGAGGTCGCGGCGGCCGAGAACCTCACGATGGTCGCCAACTTCCGCCGGTTCGGAAACCTCTGCGGCCAGCACTGCCAGATCGTCAACGCGCACCACTCCATCGAAGACGCGCACGTTTTTCCGGCGCTCGCCGCGCAATCCGACGGCTACGCGCGCGTGACCGAGCGGCTCGCGGCCGAACACGTGATCGTCCACGAGCTGCTGCTGCGGCAGATCGATGCGCTCAACGCGATGGTCACGACGCCCGGCGCGACGACCTTCGCCGAAGCGCGGGAGATCTACGAGGCGCTCGAGCGCGTGCTGACCTCGCATCTCGGCTACGAGGAAGAGCAGATCGGCGACGCGCTCGGCTACTTCGGCATCGCCTAGAACAGGTCCAGCTGCCCGCTGTTGGCGGCCTTCTTCCGCGGCTTGGCGGGCGGCGCATCGTCTTCGGCATCGGGGTCGATGGGCACGATCAGCTCCGGCCCTTCGGCCGTCGCCTTGCCGATCCCGCGGCCGACCGGGTGGTACTTCATCGTGCCGGCCGGTGGCGGCGCGGCCAGCCCCACCGCCTCCTTCACGTCGACCTCGCGCGTGTTGAGCCAGGCCTCGATCGCCGCCTCGCCGCGGAGGATCGCCGGCATGCGGTCGTAGACGCCCGAGATTTCGAGGTTGGGCTCGACGGTGACGATGCAGACCGTGTCGACCTCCTCGCCGTTCGGTCCGGCCCAGGTCGAATAGAGCCCGGCGAAGGCCATCGTCTCGGTCTCGGCCGAGGTGATGTAGTAGGGCCTCCGCTGGCCGCCCGGCGCCTTCATCCACTCGTAATAGCCGGAGGCAGGGACGACGCAGCGGCAGTTGCGCACCGCGTCGCGGAACGCCGGCTTTTCGGCCATCGTCTCGGCGCGGGCATTGATCAGCAGCGGAAACTCGCGCGGGTCTTTCACCCAGCCCGGCACGAACCCCCAGCGGAAGAGTTCGGCGCTGCGCCGTCCCTCGCGCTCGAGGATGGTCACGATCGGCTGCGTCGGGCTGATGTTGTAGCGCGGCGGATAGACGAACTCGTTGAGGATCTTGAACAGACCCTGCCAGGCCTCGTGGGGCAGCATGAAAGCGTAACGGCCGCACATGGCGATCTCCTTGCCGGCAAGGTAGGTGCTTGCCCGGCTTCGCGCAAACTGCGATGCGGGCCGTATGGCCGACACCCTCCTCGCCGCCAGCGTGGCCCTCGTCCGGCGCGACGACCTGCTGCTGATCCAGCGCAACCGGGCGCCGTCCAAGGGGCTGTGGACGCTGCCCGGCGGCCGGCTGGAACCGGGCGAAAGCGCCGAAGCCTGCGCCGTCCGCGAGATCCGGGAAGAGCTGGGCCTTGCCGTTTTCGCCCTCCGTCCGCTGATCGTCCTGCGGCACGGCCAGTTCCGGCTCCAGACCTTCGCGACCCAGGCGTTCGAGGGCGACGTCGTCCCCGATCCGTCGGAAGTGCGCGCCTGGCGCTGGGTGCGGCCGGCACAGATGCGCGGCCTGCCCACGACGCCGGGGCTCGGCAACGTCGTCGAAGCCGCCTTCCGCATCTTCGACCGGACATGACGGCGCCTTGCCGCCGACACCGTGCCGCGATTAGGAAGGGCCATGCGCCCGCTCGCAATCCTCTTGATCGTTCTCGCCGCCGCCCTGCCCGGTCCGGCGCGGGCGGTCGATCCGCCCTATGAGGCCGAGATGGAGCATCTCGCCGAGATGCTGGGCAGCCTCTATTTCCTCAATCCGCTCTGCACCCCCGGCGCCACCGACTGGCGGCAGCAGATGGCCGACCTGATCCGGCTCGACCAGCCCGACGACGACCGCCAGCAGCGCCTCAATGGGGCGTTCAATGCCGGCTACTCCGCCTACTCGCGGCTCTATCGCACCTGCACGCCGTCGGCGCAGGAAGCTCTGGCGCGGCTCCTGATCGAAGCCGAAGCAAGCGCCCGCGACATCCACACGCACTACGCCGAATAGGCGCCCGCCCGTTAAGCATGCGCCGAGCCCCGGCATTAACCGTGCGGCGAGGCGCCCCGCCTTCGCCACAGGTCGCGTGTTAGGGGGAACGCATGCGTCAGGGCAAACCCTCAATCCCCAGCTTTTCCACCGATGCCACCAAGGACGAGCACCGCGAAGCGCGGCAGCTCGCGCTCGAATATCTGGCCGAAGCGTGGAACACCGCCGAAGACGATGGCGTCGAGAGCCTCGCCCTCGCGCACGCCTCGTTGTTCGCCGCGATCGCGACGCTGGTCCGCGCGCATGGCGAGGAAGCGACCGCCCTGCTGGTCGCCGGCCTCCCCGAGCGCATCCGCGGCGGCGAATACAACCTCGAGCGCCAGAGGCACTAAGCCGGCTGCAGCGTTTCCAGGAATTCGATCGGCCGGCCCGACGCCGGGGTCATGAGTTCCCCCTGCCACATCACCGTCCGTCCGCGGAGGATCGTGCCGACCGGCCAGCCGGTGACGCCGACCCCATCATACGGGGTCCACCCGGCCTTGCTCGCGATCCAGCCATTGGTGATGGTCTCGCGGCGCTTGAGGTCGACAATGGTGAAATCGGCGTCGTAGCCGGTGGCGATGCGGCCCTTGCGGGCGATGTTGAAGATGCGTCCCGGTCCCGCACTCGACAAATCCACAAAGCGTTCAAGGCTCAGGCGCCCGGCGTTCCCGTGATCCAGCATGATCGGCACCAGCGTCTGGACGCCCGTCATGCCCGACGGCGAATTGGGGTACGGCTTCGCCTTTTCCTCGCGCGTGTGCGGCGCGTGGTCGGAGCCGAGCACGTCGACGACGCCGTTGGCGACGCCCGCCCAGATGCCGGCGCGGTGCGCCTTGTCGCGAACCGGCGGGTTCATCTGCGCCAGCGTGCCGATCCGCTGATAGGCGGTTTCGTCGAGCGTCAGGTGGTGCGGCGTCACCTCCACCGTCGCCACGTCCTTGTGATCGGCCAGGAACACCATCTCCTCGGCGGTCGAGATGTGGAGGACGTGGATGCGCTTGCCGTATTTGTGCGCGAGGCCCACGAGCCGCCGCGTCGAGCGCAGCGCTGCCTCGGGGTCGCGCCAGACCGGGTGCGAGCGCACGTCGCCGGCAACGCGCAACGGCTTCCGCTCCTCGAGCCGGTACTCGTCCTCGGAGTGGAAGCTGGCGCGGCGGGAGATCGCCTTGATGATGGCGCCGACGCCCTCATCGTCGGGCACCAGCAGGCTCCCGGTCGAGGAGCCCATGAAGACCTTGACCCCCGCGCAGCCCGGCAGCCGTTCGAGCACCGGCAGCTGGGCGACATTGTCGTGCGTGCCGCCGATGAAGAAGGCAAAGTCGCAGTGCATGCGGCCCGTGGCGCGGGCGATCTTGTCGGCAAAGGTCTCGCGCGTCGTGGTCAGCGGATTGGTGTTGGGCATCTCGAACACGCCGGTGACCCCGCCCCTCACCGCCGAGAGCGAACCGGTCGCGAGGTCTTCCTTGTGCTCGAGCCCCGGCTCGCGGAAGTGCACCTGGGTGTCGATCACGCCCGGCAGGATGTGGAGCCCGGCGCAGTCCGTGACGGTGTCGGCGGTGTCGGCCGCAAGGCTCCCGAGCGCCGCGATCCGCCCGCCGATCACGCCAATATCGGTGTCGTGCCGGCCGTCCTGGTTGACGACAATGCCGTTCCTCAAGATCGCGTCGTAATGCGCCATCGCGCCCTCGCGGTTCGACCGGCTCACCGGGAGGGCGAGAGTCGGGCGGGAGGATAGGACCTCATCCCCCGCTTGTCGAAGGACGGGTCCGGGTCTAGAGGACGCCATGCCCACAATCCTCCGCCCGTCGCGCGCGCTCTTCCGCTTTTCCGGCGCCGAGGCGCAGAAGCTGCTGTTCGACGTGGTCACCGGCCGGCTGGTCGCCGAGTCCGGCCCGGCGGTCTGGTGGGCCCTGCTCTCGCCGCAGGGCAAGATCCAGGCCGAGGGGCTCAGCGACTACGACGACGGCGCGTTCTGGCTCGACGTCGATACGAGCGTCGCCGATGCCTTCCTCAAGCGCATGAAGATGTATCGCCTGCGCGCGGCGGTCGAGATCGCCGACCTGCGCGAAACGCACGCCGTCGGCTGGGCCGGGGGCGCGCCGCACACACGGGTGATCGGCACAAAAGCCGAGTCGGCGCAGTGGTCTGCGCCCGGCAGTTCATACGACGCTGCACGGATCGCGGCCGGCATCGCCGAGCTCGGTCCCGATTTCGCGGCGGACACGATGTTCCCCCACGACGTCGGCATGGACCTCCTCGGCGGGGTCGATTTCAAGAAGGGCTGCTACATCGGTCAGGAAGTCGTGAGCCGCATGGAGCACCGCGGCACCGCCCGCCGGCGCCCGGTGATCGTCGCCGGCATCACGGCGTCCGCAGGCACGTCCGTGTTGGCGGGGGGACGCGAAGCTGGGACGATCGGCCAGGTCGCAGACGGCCACGCCGTGGCCATCGTCCGGCTCGACCGCTTCGACGGTAGCCCGGTCACGGTTGGGGGCGCGCCCGTCGCCGTCGCGCTCCCTGCATGGGCGACCTACAAGCTTGGGGAATCGGCGCCGGCTGAGTAGCCTCTTGCCCGTTTGGGGACACCATGGCGAAGGCATCCACCAGGGCCTGGCAGCGCATGCTCTCGGGGCGGCGGCTCGACATTCTCGACCCCTCCCCGGTCGATGT
>CAYRZM010000044.1:0-15356 GCA_964428685.1 uncultured Devosia sp.
GCGCCGCGAGCAGCCGGTCGACGGCATCGTGATAGGGCCCGTGGTACCGGGCGATCCGCTCGGCCTTGTCGGCCGCGGTCACGGCGGCGTTGCCGGGGATTTCCGTGAATTCCGACACCGGCGCGATCAGCGTCTCGGCATCGGTGAACCGGTTGCAGTCGATGACGAGCCGCGACACCGTCGAATGAACGAGCGGCGCATCGAGCAGCTCGGTGAGGCGCATCGACACGGCAAGCGCGCCGGGGTCCCAGGCGATGTGACGGATGCGCTCGGACGGCGGCAGGCCGAGATCGCCGTAGCGCGCCGGAAAGCGGTTCGAGGCGTGATCGCAGACGATTGCGAAAGGGCTTTGGCCCTGCGCATTGACGGTGCGAACCGGCGCAACTAGGTCCGCGTCGGAACGCGGCGCCGCTGCGGTGCCCATATCGACCCCCGAACCGGACCGGAGACGCTCCCGGCCCGCACCAGCCTCGGAAACCCCCGCCAGCCGGTCATCCGAGCAATTGATTCGCTTTTTTTGACACTGTCAAACGAGTGTCATGTTGCCGGCGCGGTCCCGTGTGGAAATGTGTTCCGAACGCCGCGGAGGGTGCTGTCCCGCAGGTTCGCAAGCTTGTTTCGCTCCGGGGAGCAAGAGGCACACCACTCTCCTCTCCCTCCCCCGCGTGGGGAGGGCGTCGCGCTTGGTCGAGCGCAGCGAGGCCGTAGCAAGCGCCGGGGTGGGGGGACTCGCGGTGGCGACTGGTGGTCCCCCCACCCAGCTCCGCTAGGCCTTCGGCCAAGCTTCGCTACCCTCCCCACGCGGGGGAGGGAGACCGACTGAGGCTTTGGATGTCTCTAGCTCTCGCTGTGGTGCGCAATGAACCGTTCGGGATCGACCACGATCTTTTCGTCGACCTCGCCCAGCGATGGCTCGTCGCGTCCCTCATAGTCGATGGCTTCCAGCACCGAGCGGATGATTTCGAGGCGCGCGCGCAGCTTGTCGTTGGCCAGCACCACGCGCCAGGGCGCCTGTTCGGAGTGGGTGGCGCGCAGCATCCGGTGAGCGGCGTCGGTGTAGCTGTCCCATTTGCCGAGCGCCGCGATGTCGATGTCCGAGATCTTCCACTGCTTGAGGGGGTCGTGCCGGCGCGAGTGGAAGCGCTTGAGCTGCATCTCCCGCCCGATCGCCAGCCAGAACTTGAACAGGTGGATGTCGTCGCGCACGAGCATGCGCTCGAACCGCGGCGCCTCCTCGAGGAAAGCCTCGGTCTGTTCGGGTGTGCAGAACCCCATCACCGGCTCGACGCCGGCGCGGTTGTACCAGGAGCGGTCGAACAGCGCCGTCTCGCCGGCCGCCGGCAGCCAGTCGACATAGCGCTGGAAATACCACTGGCTCCGCTCGCGGTCCGACGGCCGGGGCAGCGCCACGTCGAGCCAGTAGCGGCCGTTGAGGTGCTCGCGGAACGTGTCGATGGCGCCGCCCTTGCCGGCCGCGTCGCGGCCCTCGAACAGGATGACCATCCGCCCCCCTGTTTTGAGCAGATGCGCCTGGAGCTTGACCAGCTCGAGCTGCAGCCGGCGCAGCTCCTTGAGATAGGCATCCTCGCTCAGCCGCTCGTCATAGGGGTAGCCGCCCGATTTGAGCGCGCCCTTTTTGATCCATTTGGGCAGGACCGGATCGTCGAGATCGAACTTTTCCTGTGCGTCGGACATGGGCTTCCTCCTCCGGCGAGGGTGCATAGCCGCCGCTTTTGTGGCAAGTGCGGCCTGCCGATTGTGTTACCGAGCAGCAAGCAGGATCTCATGGCCGACACGGTCACCGCCGCGCAGCGCCTCGATCTTCTGGGCGGATTTGCCGACGCGCTGTCCGATCCCTGCCTGATCCTCGACCGCCGTTCGGTGGTCGAACACGTCAATCCGGCGGCGGCCCGCGAGTTCCCCGCAGTCGGGCAGGGCAACGTGCTGACGCTGGCGCTGCGGAGCCCCGCCCTCCTCAATGCGATCGAGGCGGTGCGCCGCACGGGGACGCCGCAGGCGGTGGAGCTGCACCAGACGGTGCCCAACGAAACCTGGCACCGGGCGACCGTCGCGCCGCTGCCGGGCGGGGAGGGGCAGCTCGCCCTGACCCTCCAGAATCTCACCGACCAGAAGCGCCTCGAGCAGCTGCGGTCCGATTTCATCGCCAATGCAAGCCACGAACTGCGCACCCCGCTCACCTCGCTCGTCGGCTTCATCGACACGCTGCTCGGACCCGCCGCGGCCGACGACGCGGCGCGCGCGCGGTTCCTCAACATCATGCGCCAGCAGGCGGGCCGCATGTCGGCGCTCATCGACGACCTCCTGTCGCTGAGCCGCATCGAGCTTCGCCAGCACCTTCGCCCCACCGGCTCGGTCGATCTGGCACGGCTCGTGGCGGAGGTGCGCGACGGCCTCGAGACGCAGGCGCGGGAAGCGGGGGTCACGATCGAGATCGCCGCCGAGCCGGCGGTGGTCACCGCCGACGCCAACGAACTCTACGAGGTGTTCGAGAATCTCATCGACAACGCCATCAAATACGGCGGCGATGGCGGCCGCATCGACGTGACCGTCGGGCACGGTCGTGCCGGCTACGACTACGCCGTCAACGTCATCGACCACGGCGCCGGCATCGCCGCCGAGCACGTGCCGCGCCTCACCGAACGCTTCTATCGCGTCGACGCTGAATCGAGCCGCAAGAAGAAAGGGACGGGCCTCGGCCTCGCCATCGTCAAGCACATCGTCAACCGCCACCGGGGCCTGCTGACCATCCGCTCGAAGCCGGGCGAGGGGACGCGGGTGGAGGTGCTGCTGAACAGGTAGGGGCGCTGGACTCTCGGCCACCCTCCCCCATCGCGGGGAGGGTAGCGCAGCTCGAGGCGTGAGCCTCGTAGCGAAGCTGGGGTGGGGGGAGCAGTCAGCATTGAGCGGGCCTCGCACCCCCTCCGAGCTGCGCTAGCTCGCTTCGCTCCCAAGCTTCGCTTGCCTCCCCCGTCGAGGGGAGGTGGAGCGCATAGGTCGCCGCCTTTGCAGGGACAACATAGGGGGAGGGGAGAGGGTGGCGCCCAGCGCCGGGTGAGGGCCGTGCGATCGTCCCAGCTTCACGTGTTCGGCGGAAATCCAATCTGGATCATCGGTTTAGCCTGTCACAAACCCGTCTCCCAACTGACATAAAACATGAGTCTGAGGCCCCTAGGTTGCCCCGCCATGGGGCACCCGGCCGAATGTTCGGAGCCCTCGGTTCAAGGCGCGGATGCGCCCGCTCTTCCCGAAAGGATCCATCATGAAACACGCAATTTTCGCAGGGGTCGTCGCGACTGCGCTCGGCCTCAGCATGGCGACCGCCTCGCTCGCGGCCGACATCTCGGGCGCCGGCTCGACCTTCATCTATCCGATCTTCGCCAAGTGGGCGGACACCTACAAGACCAACACCGGCACCGGCCTCAACTACCAGTCGATCGGCTCGGGCGGCGGCATCAAGCAGGTCGAAGCCAAGACCGTGACGTTCGGCGCCACCGACAAGCCGCTCTCGGACGACGAGCTCGCCAAGAACGGCCTCATCCAGGTCCCGATGATCATGGGTGGCATCGTGCCGATCGTGAACATCGACGGCGTGAAGCCGGGCGACCTCGTGCTCGACGGCAAGACCCTCGCGGGCATCTTCCTCGGCACCATCGCCTCCTGGGACGATCCGGCCATCAAGGCGCTCAACCCGTCCCTGACGCTCCCCTCGGCTCCGATCGTGGTCGCGCACCGCTCGGACGGCTCGGGCACCACCTTCAACTTCACCGACTACCTCTCCAAGGAATCGGATGACTGGAAGTCCAAGGTCGGTTCCGACACCGCCGTCGAGTGGCCCGTCGGCGTCGGCGCGAAGGGCTCGGAAGGCGTTGCCAACTCGGTCAAGCAGACCGCCGGTGCCATCGGCTATGTCGAATATGCCTACGCCAAGCAGAACAGCCTGAGCTACGCCAAGATGGTCAATGCCGCCGGCAAGACCGTTGCCCCGTCGCTCGACACCTTCGCGGCGGCGGCATCGAACGCCGACTTCGCCAGCGCCAAGAACTTCAACCTCATCATCACCAACCAGCCGGGCGACAATTCGTGGCCGATCGCGGCCTCGACCTGGGTGCTCATCCACACCGCGCCCGACGACGCGGCGGCGGCTGGCGAGGCTCTCAAGTTCTTCGACTGGGCCTACAAGAACGGCAAGGACCAGGCGACGGGCCTCGACTATGTCGCGATCCCGGACTCGGTGGTCGCTCTCGTCGAGAAGTCTTGGTCGGCCATCCAGGCCGGCGGCAAGCCGGTGTTTGCCGCGCAGTAAGCGTGAGTTCGTCTTCGGAACGGGCGCCCCGGCGCCCGTTCCCCAAGTTCGGTTGGGGGTTTTGATATGGCGGTCGTGGCAGGCGCGGCAATGACGGGCGGCGTGGATGCGGTGGCGCTGGGCAAGGCGCGCAACGCCGTGGTCCAGGATCGCCTGTTCTTCTACCTGACGCTTGGCTCGGCGGCCTTCGTGGTCATCCTCCTGCTCGGCGTCATGGTGTCGCTTTTCGTCGGCGCGTGGCCAGCCATCTCGACCTTCGGCATCGGCTTCATCTGGGAACAGCGCTGGAGCCCGGTAAAGGAGATCTTCGGCGCGCTGGCGCCCATCTACGGCACCATCATCACGTCGCTGATCGCCATGATCATCGGCATCCCCGTGAGCTTCGGCATCGCGATCTTTCTGACCGAGCTCTGCCCGCAGCCGCTGCGCCGCCCCATCGGCATCGCCATCGAGCTCCTCGCCGGCATCCCCTCGATCATCTACGGCCTCTGGGGCTTCTTCTTCCTCGCGCCGTTCCTGCAGAAATTCGTGCAGCCCTATCTCATCGGCAGCCTCGGCAAGATTCCGGGCATCGGCATCCTGTTCGGCGGCGCGCCCTACGGCATCGGGCTCCTCACGGCGGGCATCATCCTCGCCATCATGGTGCTGCCCTTCATCACCTCGATCACGCGCGACGTGTTCCTCACGGTGCCGACCCTGCTGCGCGAGAGCGCCTACGGCATGGGCATGACCACCTGGGAAGTCGCCAAGTCGATCATCATCCCCTACACGCGGGTGGGCCTCGTCGGCGGCGTCATGCTCGGCCTTGGCCGCGCGCTCGGCGAAACCATGGCGGTCACCTTCGTCATCGGCAATTCGCACAACATCTCGGCATCGCTGCTGGCGCCGGCGACCACCATCTCGGCGACCATCGCCAACGAATTCACCGAGGCCACCGGCGATCTCTACACCTCGAGCCTGATCGCGCTCGGCCTCATCCTGTTCTTCATCACCTTTACCGTGCTGGCGATCGCCAAGTGGCTGCTCGTCCGCACGGCGGTGAAGTAAGGAGGCGACGATGGCCAGCTACCGCGCCCGCCGCACCCGCAACACCGTCGCGATGGCCCTTTGCTGGGTCGCGACCGTGGTCGGGCTGTTCTTCCTCTTCGCGATCCTCGTCACCCTGCTCTACAAGGGCCTGACCGCGATCTCGCCGCGCATGTTCCTCGAATCGACCCCGCCGCCCGGTGACGACGGCGGCCTGCTCAACGCCATCTTCGGCTCGGTCGCCATGACGGTGATCGCCATCGTCGTCGCGACCCCCCTCGGCATCCTCGCCGGCACCTACCTCTCCGAATATTCGCGCGGCCACTGGCTGGGCGAGGTCGCCAAGTTCATCAACGACATCCTGCTCTCGGCGCCCTCGATCATCATCGGCCTCTTCGTCTACACCGTGGTGGTCGTGCCCTCGGGGCACTTCTCGGCCTGGGCCGGCGCGGCCTCACTCGGCCTCATCGCCCTGCCGGTGATCAATCGCACGACGCAGGACATGCTGGCCCTCGTGCCCAATGCACTGCGCGAGGCCACCGCCGCGCTCGGCACGCCGCGCTGGAAGTCGATGCTGTCGGTGATCTATCGGGCCGCGCTCTCGGGCATCCTCACCGGCGTGCTGCTGGCCATCGCGCGCGTCACCGGCGAAACCGCGCCGCTGCTCTTCACCGCGCTCAGCAACCAGTTTTTCTCGACCGACCTCAGCCAGCCGCTGGCCAACCTGCCGGTGGTGATCTTCCAGTTCGCGACCAGCCCCTACGACGACTGGCAGAAGCTCGCCTGGGGCGGCGCGCTGCTCATCACCGTGACCATCCTCGTGCTCAACATCGTCGCCCGCTGGCTTGCCGGCGCGAAATCCAACCTGCAGTAGTCAAAGGAAATGGCAGCCATGGACGCGCAGAACACTCCCACCCACGCCACGGCGATGGGCGCTGTCACCGCTCCCGCACCGGCCGTGCCACAGCCGGTCAAGCTCGAGGTCAAGGACCTGCGCTTCTACTATGCCAACGGCTTCGAGGCGCTGAAGGGCATCAACCTGCAACTGCGCGACAAGACGGTCACTGCTTTCATCGGCCCCTCGGGCTGCGGCAAGTCCACGCTGCTGCGCATCCTCAACCGCATCTACGACCTCTATCCCGGCCAGAAGGTCACCGGCGAGGTGCTGCTCGACGGCCGCAACATCCTGAGCAAGAGCGAAGACCTCAACCTGCTCCGCTCCAAGGTCGGCATGGTGTTCCAGAAGCCGACGCCGTTCCCGATGTCGATCTACGACAACATCGCCTTCGGCATCCGCCTCTACGAGAAGGTCTCCAAGTCCGAGCTCGACGGCCGCGTCGAGGCGGCGCTGCGCAAGGCGGCGCTGTGGACCGAGGTCAAGGACAAGATCCACCAGTCGGGCCTCGGCCTCAGCGGCGGGCAGCAGCAGCGCCTCTGCATCGCGCGCGCCGTGGCCGTGCGCCCCGAAGTGCTGCTGCTCGATGAGCCGGCCTCAGCGCTCGATCCGATCTCGACCGCCAAGATCGAGGAGCTGATCGAAGAGCTGAGCGCCGACTTCTGCATCGCCATCGTCACCCACAACATGCAGCAGGCGGCGCGCGCCAGCCAGTTCACTGCCTTCATGTATCTCGGCGAGCTGGTCGAGTTCGGCAAGACCGAGACCATCTTCACCGCGCCCACCCAGCCGCGGACCCACGACTATATCACCGGCCGCTTCGGCTGAGCCCCTGCGGAGGAGACCACCCATGGCCATGACCGATCACACCGTCGCCTCCTACGACGAGGAGCTCACCCGGCTCGCAACCCTCATCTCCGAGATGGGCGGCATGGCCGAGGCGGCCGTCGCCGACTCGACCCGCGCGCTGTTGAAGCTCGACCACACGCTGGCGCGCGACACCATCGCCAACGACAAGCAGATCGACCGCATGCATCGCGAGATCGACGACATGGCGGTGTCGATGATCGCCCGCCGGCAGCCGATGGCGGTCGACCTGCGCGCCATCATCACCGCCATCCACGTCGCCGGCGACCTCGAGCGCGTCGGCGACATGGCCAAGACCATCGCCCGCCGCACGCTGCAGATCGAGGGCCTGAGCCTCACGCCGAAATTCTACAACGGCGTGAAACACATGGCCGACCTGATCCTCCGCCAGCTCAAGGCCGCGCTCGATGCCTACGCCACCCGCAACGGGGCCGCGGCGGTCGAGGTCTGCAACTCCGACGAGGAGATCGATGCGCTCTACACCTCGCTGTTCCGCGAGCTCCTGACCTACATGATGGAAGACCCGCGCAACATCACTCAGTGCACGCATCTGCTGTTCTGCTCCAAGAGCCTCGAGCGCGTCGGCGACCACGCCACCAACATCGCTGAATCGGCGTTCTATCTCGTCACCGGCCGGCAGATGTCGGAAGAGCGTGACGAGCTCCACCGCACCCAGATCAAGGAATAGCCACCGCCATGCCGGCGACCATTCTGATCGTCGAGGACGAAGCCGATCTCAGCGAGCTGATGCGCTACAACCTCGAAGCCGAGGGCTTCCGCGTGGTCGCCGCGGAATCCGGCGACGAGGCGGTCGAGCGCATCCGCGACGGCGTGCCGGACCTGATCCTGCTCGACTGGATGCTGCCCGGGCTGAGCGGCATCGAGCTGACGCGCCGCTGGCGCAGCCGCGACGAGACGGCGCGCGTGCCGATCATCATGGTCACCGCCCGCGGCGAGGAAGAAGAGCGCGTGCGCGGCCTCGCCACCGGCGCCGACGACTATATCGTCAAACCCTTCTCGATGCCCGAGCTGGTGGCGCGCATCCAGGCGCTGCTCCGCCGCTCGAGCCCGCAGCTGGTCTCCAATGTGCTCAAGGCCGGCGATCTCGAGCTCGACCGCCAGAGCCACCGCGTGCGCCGCGCCGGCCGCGACCTCCATCTCGGCCCGACCGAATACCGGCTGCTCGAATACCTGATGCGCCACCCCGGCCGCGTCTATTCGCGCGAGCAGCTGCTCGACGGCGTCTGGGGCAACGACGTCTACGTCGACGAGCGCACGGTCGACGTCCCTGTCGGGCGCCTCCGCAAGGCCATCAACCGCGGCCGCGAGCAGGACCCCATCCGCACCGTCCGCGGCGCCGGATATGCGTTCGACGAGCGCTTTGCGGCGCTGAACTAGCCGCCGCGGCGGCTGGGAACGCGCGGATTAAGGGCGTCACAGCGCCTCGACGTAGCTCGAAACGATCGCGCGATAGTCGCGGAAGGTGACGTCAGAGGCGTGGAGGCCGCTGGCCTCGAGCAGAGTGGGCAGCACTTCCCGGAACGCGCCATAGGCCTCAGCGACTTTCTTGCCACCCGGAATGTTGGTCCGCTCGCTGGCCGAGCGCAGCCAGTTGACCACCTCGCTGATCGCGCGTTCGGGCACACCGCCGTGGGCGTGAATATCCTGGCCGGCGATGTCGGACATGAACCGCTGGTAGCGGTAGGGCTCGACATCGAGGACGAGCACGCGCTTGCGCTTCTGCGCCGCCCCGCCGAAGCGCTTGGCGCCGAGAAACACACCGAGCTCGAGCGGCATGTTGAAGCGCGGCAGCGGCGGCACACCGTCTGCCTCGGTACGCGAGATGTCATGGATGCCGAAGGCGCACTCCTCGATCAGCTGCATGATCTTGGCAAAGCGGTTTTCGGAGGCGTCATCGGTCTCGAGCGCCGTGCGTGGGCGGTATCCGCAACGGACGACCGCAAATACGATGGCGTCGAAGAGAGGCCGGAAGGCGAGATCGAACGGACAGTTGACGAAGACGTCGAGCTGCTCGTCCGCCATGTCTACTCGGCGGCGCCGGCGCGGCTGAACAGAAGCGAAACGAGCTCGCCCCGGTCGTGAGCCCCCACATGCGCCATCGCACGCTTGAGCCGCCGGTCGAGCTCCGCCGCGCTCATGCCGAGTCGGCGGGCGATCTCGGCGTCGGGAATGCCGTCGGCCACGTCCAGAAGCGCCTGCCGGTCCTGCGGCTCGAGGCGGTCCAGCAGCCTTTGCCGCCGTTCCTCGGACGCCTGCAGTACGGGCTTGGTGGCCTTCACCAATCCGTCGACGATCGTGCGGATCTGTGCGGCGGACAAATTGCCTCGACCGCGCGGCGGCCGCGGAATGCGCACGCCGTCGCTGGTGACGCCAAAAGCGGTGTCGCGTTTCGCAGAGCGGTGTCGGGTGGGCGCGCGTTCCATGATTGGAATATGCGCCCGCACCGCTGACGGTTCAACTACCGCTTCTTTTTCTCGATCTGGTGATAGGCCCGGCGCGAATGGAATTCGCAGTAGGGCTTTCCCTCTTCGGCGTGGTTGCCGCAAAAGTAGAAGTCGGGGGTCAACGGATCGCCGATCGGCCACTTGCAGGTGACTTCGCTGAGCTGCAGCAGCGTGAGCCGCTGCTCGACCGGGATGAACAGCTCCTGCACCTGGGGCGCGACATAGGCCTCGGTTTCGAGGTCCGCATCGATCTTGAGCGCGGTCGCCCCGTGCATCGGCGCCGGCGCCAGGCTGCGCGATTTCATCATGCTCGCGATGCCGGAGGAGGGACGGCTGAGGCCCGGCCCGACACGCCGCACGCCGGGCGCGCGCGGCGCGGTGCGGGCCCGCGGCGTGGCGTTCGCCGGCTTGGCACGGCCGGTGAGCTTCAGGCGGTGGACCTTGCCGATCACGGCGTTGCGCGTGACACCTTCGCCCAGGACGCCGGCGATCTGGCTCGCGCTCAGACCCTCGAGCCAAAGTTTCTTGAGAAGCTCGACGCGTTCCTCGGTCCAGCCCATAAGCATCGTCTCCTAGCCGCCTTCGAGACGGAATCCTTCACCGAGGCCACCGCGAGAGGCGCAAGTGGCTGCAAACACTACTCATCGTAGGTCGGAAGGGTCCGCCACACGAAATATCGTGTCCCAACGCTTGCGATACTACACAGGCCACGAATCCGGGATCAAGAGTCGCTCCCGTTTTTCACCGGGGAAAACCCCGGCGCGGAATCCTCTCGCAACGCATCGAGTCAAATCGGTGACGCGGCCCCGAAAAGTTGACTTTGGAGGACCTCGCGGGCATATGTCCGAGCGCTCCAGCGCGCGCCGAACGGACGCGCGTTTTTGATTTTTGTGGGGCGTTTGCAACACCACCACCGGCACCACCCAAAGGGGAACATCATGTCCGCGCTGTACGGCACCTACGCCAGATCGCCACTCGCTTTCGAGCGGGGCGAGGGCGTGCGCCTGATCAGCCAGGACGGAACCCGATACCTCGATTTTCACGGCGGCGTTGCGGTGAACGCGCTCGGCCACAGCGACCCGCACATGGTCGCGGCGCTCAAGGAGGCGGCCGAGAAAGTCTGGCACACGGCCAACACCTTCACGATCCCCGAGCAGGAGCGGCTCGGCCAGCGGCTCGTCGACCATACCTTCGCCGACGCGTGCTTTTTCACCAACTCGGGCACCGAGGCGGTGGAGTGCGCCATCAAGACGGCGCGGCACTATTTCTGGGCCAAGGGCGAGACCGACCGCTACGAGGTGATCGCCTTCACCGGCTCGTTCCACGGCCGCACCCTGGCGATGGTCGCCGCCTCCGGCAACGAGCATTACCTCGAAGGCTTCGGCCCGCCGCTTCCCGGTTTCGTTCATCTTGCGCCCGGCGACCTCAAGGCCGTCGAAGCGGCGATCACGCCCAAGACCTGCGCGATCCTGATCGAACCCGTGCAGGGCGAGGGCGGCGTCACCGCCATGACCGCCGAGTTCATGCGCGGGCTGCGCAAGCTCTGCGACGACCACGGCATGCTGCTGATCCTCGACGAAGTGCAGTGCGGCTACGGCCGGACCGGCAAGTTCTTCGCGCATGAATGGAGCGGCATTACACCCGACATCATGGCCGTCGCCAAGGGCATCGGCGCCGGCTTCCCGCTCGGGGCGTGCCTGGCCACCAAGCAAGTCGCCGCTTCGATGATCCCGGGTACCCACGGCTCGACCTATGGCGGCAACCCGCTGGCCTCGGCCATCGGCAACGCCGTGCTGGACCGCATGCTGGAGCCCGGCTTCTTCGAGCACGTCGACAAGATGGGCCAGCGGCTCAAGTGGCATCTGCAGCAGCTCGCCCAGCGCTTTCCGCAACAGGTGCTCGAGCTCCGCGGCAAGGGGCTGCTCGCCGGCATCCGCATCAAGAGCCCGGTCCGCGACGTGGTGGCGCGGCTCCGCGATGACGAGCACATGCTGGCCATGACCGCCAACGAGAACGTGCTGCGACTGTTGCCGCCGCTGATCGTGACCGAAGCCGACATCGAGGAGGCCGTGGGCAAGCTCGCCGCGGTGTTCGAGGCGATCGAGGCCGAAACCGCACGGGAGCACGTGACCGCATGAGCAGCCCGCGCCATTTCCTGACCCTCGAGGACTTCACCGAGGACCAGCTCCGCACCATGCTCGCGGTCGCCGAGACGCTGAAGACGCGCCTCAAGGCCGGCGACCGGCCGCGGCTCCTGCCCGACAAGATGCTCGCCATGATCTTCGAGCGCCAGTCGACCCGCACCCGCGTGAGCTTCGACGTCGGCATGCGCCAGCTCGGCGGCGAGACGATGTTCCTCTCGGGCAGCGAAATGCAGCTCGCCCGCGAGGAGACGCTCGCCGACACAGCGCGCGTGATGAGCCGCTACGTCGACGCGATCATGATCCGCATCCTCGACCACGACGACCTGCTCGATCTTGCGGGCGCCTCGTCGGTGCCGGTGATCAACGGCCTCACCCGCCGCGCGCACCCGTGCCAGGTGATGGCCGACATCCAGACCTTCGAGGAGCATCGCGGCTCGATCAAGGGCGCCAAGGTCGCCTGGGTCGGCGACGCCAACAACGTGCTCGCGAGCTGGGTCCATGCCAGCAAGATCTTCGGCAACAAATTCGCCATCGCCTGCCCCGATGAATACGGGCCCGATCAGGGCCTGCTCGCCGACATCAAGGAAGCGGGCGCCAACGTCACCCTCGGCGAAGACCCGCACGCGGCGGTGAAGGACGCCGACCTCATCGTCACCGACACGTGGGTGTCGATGGGCGACACCGACGTCTCCGACCGCCGCAAGGTCTTGAAACCCTATCGCGTCGACACCAATCTGATGGGGCTGGCCGACAAGGATGCGCTCTTCATGCACTGCCTGCCGGCCCATCGCGGCGACGAAGTGACCGACGAGGTCATCGACGGGCCGAAATCGGTGGTTTTCGATGAAGCCGAAAACCGTCTCCACGCGCAAAAGGCGATCCTGTGCTGGTGCTTCGGGATCGATACGGTCTGAATTGGCAGAACTGCAGCTGACCGACTATGGCCTCGACCGGCCCGAATCCGGCGATGACGTGGTCGTGCCCTTCACCCTCGAGGAGCTCGAGAGCCGCGGCCGCGTGGTCCGGCTCGGCCCGGCGCTCGACGCCATCCTGACGCGGCACAATTATCCCGCGCCCGTTGCCCGTCTCCTGGGCGAAGCGGTCGTCCTGGCCGCGCTCATCGGCTCGTCGCTCAAGTTCGAGGGCAAGTTCATTCTCCAGACCCAGACCGACGGCCCGGTCAACCTGATCGTCGTCGATCTCGACGCGCCGGACGGCCTCCGCGGCTACGCGCGCTTCGATGCCGACGCCGTGCAGAAGGCGATCGAGACCGGGGCGACCGCGCCCGGCCAACTGCTCGGCCGCGGGCATCTCGCCATGACGGTCGACCAGGGGCCGCACACCGAGCGGTATCAGGGGATCGTCGCGCTCGAAGGCGGCAGCCTCGAGGATGTGGCCCACACCTATTTCCAGCAGTCCGAGCAGGTGCCGACGCTGGTCCGGCTGGCGGTGGCGCAGCTCTCGCGGCGCGGCGAGCGCGGCCCGCACTGGCGCGCCGGGGGCGTGCTCGTGCAGCACCTGCCGCCGCACGGCATGCGCACCATGCCGGACCTGCCCGGCGACGGCGATTTCTCCAATCCCGAGACCGCCGATCCGACCTTCACCGAGAACGACCGCTGGACGACGACCCGCTCGCTGCTCGGCACCGTTGCAGACGACGAGCTGGCCGACCCCGACGTGTCGCCCGAACGCCTGCTGTTCCGGCTCTTTCACGAGACCGGCGTCCGCGTCTTCGAGCCGATGCCGCTCGAGGAGCGCTGCACCTGCTCGGCCGAACGGATCGAGGCGATGCTGCGCGACAACTTTTCCGCCGAAGAGCGCGAAGAGATGGCGGTCGACGGCGAGATCGAAGTCGTTTGCGAATTCTGCTCCGCCGACTACCACTTCCGCCCGGGCGATTTCGACGAAACCCGGCACTAGCCGCCGCAATTGGATCGCAGTTCTGCGGCCGGCGCATGCCGGCCGTCCGCCCCGGCGGGATCGGGCGGCGCGGGGCCCGGCGATAAGCCCTTGAAATCCGGGCGCTCCGCCGATCACAAGGTTGCGAGCGCCCCCGCACCTTACACTTCTTTCATTTGTCCAACTTCTCTGCTCCGCATAGGTTTTCGCGCGGCTCGGAGCGGGTAAGGCATTGGACCAGGACAAGATCGACGTGGCGCGCGCCACTCCCGTAACCGATGGCGCGGCGGTCTCTCGTCCCGTTGCGCGCAAAGGCGCGCCGCTCTGGCTGCAGCTGCTCCTGTCGCTGATCGTCATCATTGCGGCGGCGGCCATCGCCGGCCTCGTGCTGCCGAGCGCCAACACCATGCTGAGGCAGGTGGGTGTCGCGCTGCCGCTCCTGACCGGCGCCTCCGACGATTCCGCCGCAGCACCCGCAGCCGGCGGTCAGGGCCAGCGGCAGGGCGCGCAAGCCCAAGGCCAGGCGCAGACCGGCCAGCGTGCCGGCGGGCAGGGCGCGCCGGGCGGCAACGGCCAGGGCGCCGGCGCCGGCAACCGTCCGGGCGGCTTCGGGGCCAACCGCATTGCGGTGGTGGTCGCGGTTCCCGCCACCACAGGCATCATCAACAACGAGCTCGGCGCCATCGGCGAGAGCAGTGCGCTCCACTCGGTCACGGTCAATTCCGCCTCGGGCGGCACGCTGGTCGCCGTCTACGTCAAGCCGGGCGACCACGTGAACGCCGGCGACAAGCTCGCCATCCTCGATTCCGACACCCAGCAGAATGCCTACGACCGCGCGACGCTCGCCGCGCGGGATGCGCAGGCGACCCTCGTACGCACGCAGTCCCTCGCCAAGACCAACGCCGTGCCGCAGACCCAGCTCGACGCCGCGCAGCTCGCCGCCGATAATGCCAAGCTCGCGCTCTCGGCCGCACAGATCGCCCTCGACCAGCGCACCATCACCACGCCCATCGCCGGCACGGTCGGCATCATCCAGGTGACCCCGGGCAACCTCATCAATGCGCAGACGGTGGTGACGACCATCGAGGATTCGTCGGAAATCCTCATCAACTTCTGGGTGCCGGAACGCTATTCCAGCCAGATCAGCGTCGGCCAGGCGGTGACCGCCCAATCCGCCGCGCTGCCGGGCAAGAGCTTTTCCGGCACCATCAGCGCGGTCGACAACAAGATCGATCCGGACAGCCGGACGCTGCAGCTCCAGGCGACGCTGCCCAACGAGGATGGCCAGATCAAATCCGGGATGTCGTTCTCGGTCGACATGACCTTCCCTGGCGAGACTTTCCCCGCCGTCGATCCGCTCGCCATCCAGTGGTCCAACCAGGGCGCCTATGTCTGGAAGATCGCCGATGGCAAGGTGCACAAGGGCATGGTCGAGATCATCCAGCGCAACACCGACGGCGTGCTGGTCAAGGGTGACGTGAAGCCCGGCGACTCGATTGTCACGCAGGGTGTCCTGCAGCTGAGCGAGGGCGCCACGGTGCGGCTGCTCGATGCCGGTGCGGGCGCCGGCGGCGCAGCTGGCGCGACGCCGGGGGACGGCAAGCAGGCCGGCCCGCTGCCGCCCGATGCGGGAGTGGACGCGGCCGCGGCGGATGCAGCCGGAGCCGATGCCGCTGGAGCGGCGCTGGCATCACCCGCTGCGGGAGCCGCAGAGCTCTGCCGCTTGCTGTAGCCGC
>CAYRZM010000045.1:0-9181 GCA_964428685.1 uncultured Devosia sp.
GCGCGCGCGCGTCACCGTCACCCTCAAGGCCGGGGTCCTCGACCCGCAGGGCCAGGCCATCACCGGCTCGCTCAAGAGCCTCGGCTTTGCCGGCGTGTCCGGCGTGCGGCAGGGCAAGGTGTTCGACATCGATATCGGGGAGACCGATGCCACGGCGGCCCGGCTGACCCTCGCCGCCATGTGCGAGAAACTGCTCGCCAACACGGTCATCGAGAACTACGCGATCGAGCTCCTTTGACGGGCAGTGCGGCGTTCGAGTCACACCTTGGCGCAATCCACGTAAAATCGCTCCGATCGACGTCGCGCCCGGGGGCGAATCCGATAGAGCAAGGGCGTCACCCGCGTAATCCTCTCGTGTCGCCATGCTCAAAACGGTTTCCCTCTCCCTTCTCTTCATCCTGGCTCTCGGTCTCTTGGTCGCCGCCTACGCGACCGTCCCAACCTGATCGGCCGCCTTACGCTTTTCTGCGGCGCCGCCGGCGCCGCGCCAGGTTCACCGCATGGCGAACATCGTCTTCCTGAGCGTCCCGGCCTACGGCCACCTCAATCCCGTCCTCCCCATCATTGCCGAGCTGGTTCGACGCGGACACAACGTCACCGTCTATGACGAACCGCCGTTCCTGCCGGTCATCGAGGCGACGGGCGCGACCTTTGCCGCCTATCCGCCGGCGCTGAGCATGGAGGACATGTCGGCGGTGCTGATGGACGGCAACCTGATGGCGACGTTCCACCTGTTCCTCAGGGTCACCACCAAGCTCTACCGCTATTGCGTGGCGCAGCTCGGGAACAGGCTGCCGGACGTGGTGGTGGTCGACGGCATCGCGCTCTGGGGCGAGATGGTGGGACGGCGGCTGGGCGTGCCGACGGTGGTCACCAGCCCGTTCTTTGCCTACGAGATCGGCCGCAATGCCGCGCCGGGCGAGTTCTCGCGCAACCTCGGGCAATTCCTCCGGCTGCTGCCGCAGCTGGTCATCGACTGGATCGCCGTCGCGCTCAACGGCGTGTGGCTGATGCCGCTGCACTGGCCGCTGCTGCCGGTGCGCGGCAACCGAACGCTGATGCTGACGAGCCGCGAGCTGCACCCGCCCTCGCCGATCTTCCGGGACAGGCGCTGGGCCTTCACCGGCGCCATGATCGACCCCAAGACACGCAGCGACCGGTTCGACTTCTCGCGGCTCGACGGGCGGCCGCTGATCTATGTGTCGCTGGGGACGCTGATCTTCGCCAAGTCGGACTTCTACGAGCGCTGTATGGAGGCGCTGGCGGATTTCGACGGGCAGGTGCTGCTGTCGGCCGGCCGCGGCACGGATCTCACGCGGTTTGCGCATGCGCCGGCCAACTTCATCGTGGCCCAAAGCTTCCCGCAGCTCGAGGTGCTGGAGCGGGCGTCGATCTTCGTCACGCCGACGGGACTCAACAGTCTCCATGAAGCGCTGTGGTATGGCGTGCCGATGGTGGCGGTGCCACAGCACTTCGAGCAACTGCACAATGCCGAGGCGATGGCGCGCGGCGGCGCGGGTGTCGCGCTCGACCGCGAGGCGTTCGGGGGCAAGGTGACGCCGGCCGAGCTCCGGCAGGCGGTGGACACCGTGATGGGGGACCTCGCCGGATACCGCGGGCGGGCGCTCGCCCTCGGCGAATCCCTGCGCAACGGCGGCGGGTATGCCGAAGCGGCCAACCAGATCGAGGCGATGGTGCGGTGACGTTCAGCGCGCGTTCAGCGCCGGCGGCGCATTGGGGCCATGCGGCGGCCGAGATTGTCGTTACCGGCCGCTTAACCTAAACGCCACAATGCTCGATTAACGAGTCCCTCCTATAACCACCGGCGCCGCAACGAAGCGCCAGATCATGCCGCCCAAGATGCTCAAGACCTTCTCCCTCTCCGTGCTGTTCTTCCTCGCGCTCGGCGTGATGTTCGCCGCCTATGCGTCGGTGCCGACCGGCATCTGAGCCCGCGACAATTTTCTGCATTAAGCATCCGGGTTCACCGTCTCTCCCGCGAGGGCGAGCGTTAACGCCGCGTTTGCCCTATGCCGCCGTCTCCAACCTGGAGTCTGCGGCATGTCAGGTCAGAATTCGCGCCTCAACTGGGTCGATACGGCCAAGGGGATTTCCATCATCCTCGTGGTGATGATGTATTCCGTGTTCAACGTCGGGCAGGATGCCTCGGGCGTCGGGCTCTTCCACTACGTCATCGGCTTTGCGACGCCGTTCCGGATGCCCGAGTTCTTCCTGATCTCGGGGCTGTTCCTCGACCAGGTGCTGAGCCGGACGTGGCGCGCCTATGCCGACCGCCGCGTCGTCCACTACCTTTACTTCTACGCGATCTGGGCGGTGATCCACATCGTGCTCAAGATCGGCATCCTCTCGGCCGCGCCGAAGGAGGCCGCCGTCGATCTGCTCTGGGCGATCGTCGAGCCCTATGGCGTCCTCTGGTTCATCTACCTGCTGGCGGCGTTCAGCGCCGTGACGAAGCTCGCCTACGACCTCAAAGCGCCGCGCTGGGCGGTGTGGGCCTTCGGCGCCGCGTTCCAGATGGCGCATATCCAGACCGGCTCGTATCTCGTCGACCAGTTCTGCGCGTACTTCGTCTACTTCTATTCCGGCTACATCTTTGCGCCCCTGATCTTCCGGATGGTGGCGTTTGCCACGGCGAACAAGCGCATCGCGCCGCTGGGCCTCGGCATCTATGCGGTCGTCAACTTCGCCCTCGTCTTTTCGCCGGGCTTTGCGGTGCTGCCGGCGGAAATCCAGCTCGGCTACGGCGGCCTGCCCGGGGTGCGGCTGCTGCTCGCCATCGCCGGCGCGCTCGCGCTCTGCACCGCGGCCGGGCTCATCACCGGCCTCCGCTTCACGCACTGGCTCACCTGGCTGGGCGAGCATTCGATCGTCGTCTATCTCGTCTTCGTGCTGCCGATGTCGTTCCTCCGCATCGGGCTCGGCAAGCTCGGCCTCATCCATGACGTGACGCTTTCGAGCTTCATTGTGATCGTGGGGTCGATCGCGATTTCGGTCGGGCTCTATCTTCTGGTGCAGAAGACGGGCCGGGCCAAATTCCTGTTCGAGCGGCCCGCCTGGGCGCACATTCCGGGCACGAAGGGCAGCCGCGGCTACGCCGCGCAGACGGTGCCTGCCGAGTAGGCTTGCAATCGGGGCGCCGACTCGCCAAAGAGTCGGCGCATGAAATCCGCCATCGTCGTTTTCCCCGGGTCCAACCGCGACCGCGACATGATCGCGGCGCTGACCAAGATCGGCGGCCAGCCGCCGACGATTGTCTGGCACAAGGACACGGCGCTGCCCGACGCCGACCTCATCGTCATTCCGGGCGGATTCTCGTATGGCGATTATCTGCGCTCGGGCGCCATCGCCGCGCGGTCGCCGATCATGGGGGCCGTGCGCGACCGTGCCGCCAAGGGCGCCTATGTGCTGGGGGTCTGCAACGGCTTCCAGGTGCTGACGGAAGCGGGGCTGCTGCCCGGCGCGCTGATGCGCAATTCGTCGCTCCGCTTCGTGTGCCGCGAGGTGAAGCTCAAGGTCGAGACGGCGGACAGCCCCTTCACCAAGGGCTACCTCAAGGGCCAGGTGATCCGCGCCCCCGTCGCCCATCACGACGGCAACTACTTTGCCGACGCCGGCACGATCCGCGCGATCGAAGACAATGGCCAGGTCGCGTTCCGCTACGCCGAGGGCACCAACCCGAACGGCTCGGTCAACGACATTGCCGGCGTGTTCAACGCCCAGAGGAACGTGCTGGGCCTGATGCCGCATCCTGAGAACCTGATCGAGAGCGCGCAGGGCGGCACCGACGGGCGCGGACTGTTCGCCGGGCTGCTCGCGGCCTGAACGTGGACGAGCGCAACGTCCTCGGCGAGCCGTTGCAGCCCTGCTCCGACAACCCGCTGACCGGCTTCTTCCGCACCGGATCCTGCGTGACGGGCCCGGACGATATCGGCCGGCACACCGTGTGCGCGGAGATGACGGCGGCGTTTCTGGCGTTCTCGAAGTCGCGGGGCAACGACCTGTCGACGCCGCGTCCGGAGATGGCGTTTCCGGGCCTCAAGCCGGGCGATCGCTGGTGCCTCGTGGCGCCGCGCTGGGTGGAGGCTCTCGAAGCTGGTGTTGCGCCGCGGATCGTCCTCCTTGCCACGCATGAGGCCGTGCTCGCCTACGCCGATCTCAAGACGCTCAAGGCCTATGCGCTCGACCTCAGCTGAGCCGCGAACGGTGACAAACCGCCCCGGCCCCTATGTCCGCGGGCCGGGTTGGGCTAAGACGCCCACGATAACCCCCTCCGAAGCGGTGCCATGGCCTTCGACAACAACCGCGAGATCACTCCGCAACTCGTCGCCGAGCACGGACTGAAGCCGGACGAGTACAACAAGATCCTCTCGCTGATCGGGCGGCCGCCCACCTTCACCGAGCTCGGCATCTTCTCGGCGATGTGGAACGAGCATTGCTCGTACAAATCCTCGAAGAAGTGGCTGCGGACCCTGCCGACGAAGGGGCCGCGCGTCATCCAGGGGCCGGGCGAAAATGCCGGCGTGGTCGATATCGGCGACGGCCAGGCGCTGATCTTCAAGATGGAGTCGCACAACCACCCGTCCTACATCGAGCCCTACCAGGGCGCGGCGACGGGGGTGGGCGGCATCCTGCGCGATGTGTTCACGATGGGGGCGCGGCCGATCGCGGCGATGAATGCGCTGCGCTTCGGCGCGCCGGGGCACGAGAAGACCCGCCACCTCGTTTCGGGCGTGGTCGCCGGGGTGGGCGGCTACGGCAACTCGTTCGGCGTGCCCACGGTGGGCGGCGAGGTCGAGTTCGACGAGCGCTACAACGGCAACATCCTCGTCAATGCCTTCGCCGCCGGCATCGCCGACATCGACAAGATCTTCTATTCCAAGGCCGAGGGCGTCGGGCTGCCGGTGGTCTATCTCGGCGCCAAGACGGGGCGTGACGGGGTGGGCGGCGCGACGATGGCGTCGGCCGAGTTCGACGACAGGATCGACGAGAAGCGGCCGACGGTCCAGGTCGGCGACCCGTTCACCGAGAAGCGGCTGCTCGAGGCCTGCCTCGAGCTGATGACGACGGGCGCGGTGGTCGCGATCCAGGACATGGGGGCGGCGGGGCTCACCTGCTCGGCCGTGGAGATGGGGGCCAAGGGCGACCTCGGCATCGCGCTCGACCTCGACCGCGTGCCGGTGCGCGAGAGCGACATGTCGCCGTACGAGATGATGCTGAGCGAAAGCCAGGAGCGGATGCTCATGGTGCTGCGCCCCGCCAAGGAAGCGGCGGCCAGAGCGGTGTTCCAGAAATGGGAGCTCGATTTCGCGACGGTGGGCGTCACCACCAACGACCTCCGCTTCCGGGTCAAGTGGAAGGGCAAGGTCGTGGCCGACCTGCCGATCAAGGAGCTGGGCGACGCGGCGCCCGAATACGACCGGCCATGGACGGCGCCCAAGCCGGCGAAGCCGCTGGCGGCGGGCGACATTCCGCAGATGGATGTGGCCGACGCCCTGCTCGGGCTGCTCGGCTCTTCGTCCGCGTCGTCGCGGCGCTGGGTCTATGAGCAGTACGACACCTGGATCCAGGGCAACTCGCTGCAGCGGCCTGGCGGCGACGCGGGCGTGATCCGCGTCGATGGGCCTAACGGCAAGAAGGCCCTCGCCTTCTCGTCGGACGTCACGCCCCGGTACTGCGAGGCCGATCCGTTCGAGGGCGGCAAGCAGGCGGTCGCGGAGTGCTGGCGCAATCTCACCGCCGTGGGCGCCGACCCGATCGCCGCAACCGACAACCTCAACTTCGGCAACCCGGAACGGCCCGAGATCATGGGGCAGCTCGTCGAGGCGGTGCGCGGCATCTCCGAGGCCTGCCGCGCGCTCGACTTCCCCATCGTTTCGGGAAACGTGTCGCTCTACAACGAGACCAACGGGCGCGGCATCCTGCCGACGCCCACCATCGGCGGCGTCGGCCTCTTGCCCGACTGGTCGAAGATGACCCGGATCGGCTTTGCCGGTGAGAACGAGCCGATCCTTTTGGTGGGGGCGCCCGACTGGTGGGGCACCCATCTGGGCCAATCGCTCTATATGCGCGAGCTGCACAACCGCAAAGACGGGCCGGCGCCGCGCGTCGATCTTGCCGCCGAACGCAAGGCCGGCGACCTCGTCCGCATCCTCATCCGCGATGGGCACGCAACTGCCGTGCACGATCTCTCGGACGGCGGCCTCGCGGTGGGGCTGGCCGAAATGGCGATGGCCTCCGGCATCGGCGCCAAGGTCAACCAGCTCGAGGGCGGTGATCCGATCCCGCAGTTCTTCGGCGAGGACCAGGGGCGGTATCTCGTCACCATCCGCCGCGATTTCCTCGATGCGTTCTTCGACCAGATCTATCCCTATGCGGGGCTCTTCATCCCGTGGATCGGAACCACCGGGGGCACACTGCTCAAGCTGGGCAATGCCCGCGGCATTCCGGTGAGCGAACTGCGCGCCGCGCATGAGGGGTGGTTCCCCCGCTACATGGCCGGCGAAATCGCCGCCTAGGGGCGCGTTGAACCGCCGGCGCCAATCGTGGCATGCTCGGGTCGAAGGGAAGCTGCCATGCCGATGAGTGCCGCCGAAATCGAACGCCGGATCAAGGCCGCGCTGCCCGATGCCGTGGTCGAATTGCGCGACCTCGCGGGCGACGACAATCACTGGGCGGCGACCATCACGTCGGAAGCGTTCCGGGGCAAATCGCGTGTGCAGCAGCACCAGATGGTCAACGCCGCCTTCGGCGCCGACATGGGCACGACCCTCCATTCTTTGGCGATCCAGACCGCGGTTCCTCCGAAGTAGCCTTCATCGTCACTTCCCGATGAACGGCTCGACACCCAGGCCAACTGGGCTTATGTAAACCGGAAATCGTCCGCCTCCCGGACCGAAAGGTATTTTGCCATGAGCGACATCAACGCGCTGATCGACAGCCAGGTGAAGGGAAACGACGTGTTCCTCTACATGAAGGGCACGCCCGACTTCCCGATGTGCGGCTTTTCGAGCCGCGTGGTGCAAATCCTCGATTACCTCGGCGTCGACTACCAGTCGGCCAATGTGCTCGAGAACCAGGACCTGCGCGAGGGCATCAAGGCTTACACCAACTGGCCGACCATCCCGCAGCTCTATGTAAAGGGCGAGTTCGTGGGCGGCGCGGACATCGTGACCGAGATGTTCCAGGCGGGCGAGCTGCAGTCGCATCTTGCCGAAAAGGGCGTTGCGACCAAGCAGACGGCCTGAGGGCCTCCTCCGAACGGATGACGCGGGCCGCCTCCGGGCGGCCTTTTCTATGGGCCGGCGTGATGAGCCTCATCACAAAGTGTCGTTTTCCCCGACCCACCAGCAAGCGTAAGCACACAGCATGACCCTCGCCGCAACCGTCCAGCCGCGCTCGCCCGCGGTGCCGCTCCTCGTTCTCGTCGTCGCCGGCTGCCTCGTCGCCGCGGTGACCAACGGCGTGCGCAACAGCTTTGGCCTGTTCACGCTGCCGGTGACCGAGGGACTGGGGATTTCGCGCGAAACCTGGGCCCTGGCGATTGCCATCCAGAACCTCGCCTGGGGGCTGGCGCAGCCCTTCGCGGGCGCCATCGCCGACCGCTACGGCACCGCGCGGGTGATCTCGGCCGGCATCGTGATCTATGCCGCGGGCCTCGTGCTGTCGTCGATCTCGCCGACCGGAACGGCGCTCTACTTTTCTGCCGGCATCGTCGCCGGTGCCGGCTTTGCGACCTGCAGCTTCTCGATCGTGATGGCGGCGTTCGGGCGCAACGTCCCGATGGAAAAGCGGAGCTCGGTGTTCGGCATCGCGACGGCGGCATCGTCGTTCGGGCAGTTCCTGTTCGCGCCGATCAGCCAGGGCTTCATCTCCGCTTTCGGCTGGCAGTCGGCGTTCGTGTGGCTGGCGGCGATCGTGGTCTGCGTGCTGCCGCTGACCTTCGCGCTCCGCGGACGGACCGAAGCGACGAGCGGGGAAGCGGACCTGCCGTTCATGCAGGCGATCGCGCGGGCATGGGGTTTCGGCTCGTACCGGCTGCTGGTCATCGGCTTTTTCGTCTGCGGCTTCCACCTCGCCTTCATCTCGGTGCACCTGCCGGCCTATCTCGTGCAGTGCGGGCTGTCGCCTTCGGTGGGCAGCTGGTCGCTGGCGATCATCGGGCTCGCCAACATCGCGGGCTCGCTGCTCTCGGGGTATCTCGGCAGCCGGGCGCCCAAGCAGCTGCTGCTGGCCTCGATCTATTTCGGCCGCGCCGTGGCATTCGCCCTCTTCATGCTGCTGCCGGTGACGCCCGCCAGCGCCTACATCTTCTCCGCCGCGATCGGGCTGCTCTGGCTGTCGACCGTGCCGCTCACGGCCGGGCTTGTCAGCCTGTTCTTCGGCGCGCGCTACATGGGGATGCTCTACGGCATCGCCTTCCTCAGCCACCAGATCGGCTCGTTCCTCGGGGCGTGGCTGGGCGGGGTTGTCTACGACGGCACGGGCTCCTACGCGATCATGTGGTACCTGGGCATCCTCCTCGGCCTCGGCTCAGCGGCGCTGCACCTGCCGATCAAGGAGATGCCGTTCGCGCGGTTCCGGACCCAAGCGGCCTGATCCATCGCTTTGTGACGATCAAGCGCTTGCAACCGCGGCGCCGCAGGTTCATTAAGTCGGCAGCGGGCCGCACTCCCAGGCCCCGTGGATTTCACATGTCAGATCAGCCCGTTGGAACGCGCAAGCTGTCGCGTCCCGAGTTCATTGGCCTCGCCGCTGCGATCATGGCGCTCAACGCCATCGCCATCGACGTGATGCTGCCGGCGCTCCCCTATATGGGCCAGGACCTCGGCGTTGCCGACGAGAACGAGCGGCAGCTGGTGGTTTCGGCCTACATGATCGGCTTCGGGGCGGCGCAGATCGTGTTCGGCCCAATCACGGACCGCTTCGGCCGGCGGGCGCCGCTGTTCTTCGGCATCGCGCTCTATCTGATCTGCGCCTTCACGGCGACGTTCGTTCCCAATTTCTACGTGCTGCTCGGCTTCCGCCTGTTCCAGGGGATCGGGGCGGCGGCGACGCGCGTCGTCGCCATGTCGGTGATCCGCGACCGCTACTCGGGACGCGAGATGGCGTCGATCATGGCTCTGGTGTTCATGACCTTCATGGTCATTCCGATCGTCGCGCC
>CAYRZM010000046.1:0-3749 GCA_964428685.1 uncultured Devosia sp.
CAGCGCAGCCTCCACCGCGGCATGGCGGGCCTCGCCAAGCGCGGCGTCTCGGTTGTGGTGGGCGCCCCCCTCGCCTCCGGCATCCTCGCGACCGGCTCGACCGGCGCGCAGAAGTACGCCTATGGCCACGCGCCTCCCGAGGTGCAGGCCAAGGTCCGCGGGCTCGAAGCCGTGTGCAAGGCGCACAACGTCGCCCTCCCCGCGGCGGCGCTGCAGTTCGTCCTCGCGCATCCGATCGTCGTCGCGACCATCCCTGGCGCCGCAAAGCCCGAGGAGCTGCGCGCCAACATCGCGCATCTGGGCACGCGCATCCCGGCCGCCTTCTGGGCCGACCTCAAGGCGCAGAAGCTGATCGATCCCGACTCCCCGGTTCCGGCGGAACGCTGAGCATGACGGACGAGACGGCCGCCGCATCCGACACCCCGCTGATCGCCGCCCGCGGCATCAGCAAGTCGTTCGCCGCGATCGAGGTGCTGCGCGATGTCGATCTCGACCTCAGGCGCGGCGAAATCCATGCGCTGCTGGGCGAGAACGGCGCCGGCAAGTCGACCTTCGCCAAAATTCTCGCGGGGGTGCACCGCCCGACACGCGGCACGCTCGCGCTCAACGGCGCGCCGGTCGAGGTCACCTCGCCCATCGTCGCGCAGAAGCTCGGCATCACGCTGATCCACCAGGAGCCGATCTCCTTCCCCGACCTGACGGTCGCCGAAAACCTCGTGCTTGGCCGGGACAGCGGAGCGCCGCTGGCGCGCGTGCCGTGGGCCGAGATGACGCGCGAGGCGCGCCGGCTGATGGACCTGCTCGGCGTCCGCATCGACGTCACGCGGGCGATGCGCGGGCTGTCGATCGCCGACCAGCAGATGGTCGAGATTGCCCGAGCGCTCGCGTCCGACAGCCGGCTCATCATCATGGACGAGCCGACCGCCCCGCTCACGCCCAAGGAAGTCGACACGCTCTTCGGCATCGCGCGGCGCCTGCGCGACGAGGGCCGCACCATCGTTTTCATCTCGCACCGGCTAGAGGAAGTGCGCGCGCTCTGCGACCGCGTCACCATCTTCCGTGACGGCAACAAGATCGCGACCGACGAGATCACGAACTTGAGCGATGCCGAAATCATCCGCCTGATGATCGGCCGGCCGCTGCGCGAGTACATGAAGAAGCAGGGCACGACGATCGGCGACGTGGTGCTTAAGGTCGACCACCTCACGCGGCCCGGCGTCTTCACCGACATCAGCTTCGAGGTGCGGGCCGGCGAGATCGTCGGCCTCGGTGGGCTTGTGGGTGCCGGCCGCACCGACGTGGCGCGCGCCATCTTCGGCGTGGCCCCGGCCGCTTCGGGCACCATCGCCATCAAGGGCAAGGCCGTCGCTGTCACCCAGCCCTCGCAGGCGGTCGATCTCGGCCTCGCCTTCGTGCCCGAAGACCGGGCGCAGGCCGGCATCTTCCGCAGTCTCTCGGTCGAGGAAAACATCACCGCCGCGGTGCCAAAGCGCATCGCCCCGCAGGGCATCATCAGCCGCGCCATCGAAAAGGCGCTTACCTCGGAGTCGATCCGCAAGCTGCGCATCCGCCTCGCCTCGCCGCGCCAGCCGATCGGCGAACTGTCCGGCGGCAACCAGCAGAAGGCGATCCTCGCCCGCTGGCTCCTGACCGATCCGTCCGTCCTCATCCTCGACGAGCCGACGCGCGGCATCGACATCGGCGTCAAGGCCGAGTTCTACGACATGATCGGCGAGCTCGCCGCCGACGGCCGCGCGATCCTCCTCATCTCGTCGGAGCTGCCCGAGCTGCTCGCGCTCTGCGACCGCGTGCTGGTGATGTCCGAGGGCCGGCTCACCGCCGACATTCCGCGCGCCCAGGCGTCGCAAGAATCGATCATGAGCGCCG
The DNA here is from genome assembly GCA_964428685.1 of uncultured Devosia sp. GTDB lineage: Bacteria > Pseudomonadota > Alphaproteobacteria > Rhizobiales > Devosiaceae > Devosia_A. The sequence goes on from CAYRZM010000046.1 coordinate 1,888, forward strand.
CGGTGCCGCGCACCCGGGTGGCCGCATGAACGCGGTGAGCCGCCTCCTACTCCGGCGCGAGATGGGCATTCTCGTCGTCATCATTCTGTTCTGCCTCGTCGTCGGCATCCTCCGGCCGCGCTTCCTCACCCTCGACAACCTGCGCGTGATGCTGCTGCTGGTGCCGCTGATCATGATCGCGGCGATGGGCCAGATGCTGGTGATCGTCGCCCGGCACGTCGATCTCTCGGTCGGCTCGACCCTCGGCTTTGCCGCCATGATGACGGCGCTGATGTTCAAGCTCCAGCCCGAAATCCCGTTCTATCTCGGCTTCCCGGTGGCGATGGCCATCGGCGCGGTGCTCGGGCTGCTCAACGGCATCACCGTGGTGGTGTTCCGGCTCCCCGCCATCATCGTCACGCTCGGCACGCTCTATCTCTATCGCGGCCTCACCTTCATCGCGTCGGGGGCCAAGCAGATCGACCGGCAGTTCATCCCCGGCCCGCTCAAGGCCATGTCCGCCAACTCGCCCACCTATGCCGTGCCGTGGATCCTCATCATCGCGCTCGCGGTGGTGCTCATCACCTACTGGTTCGCCAACCACACGCGCATCGGCCGCCAGGTCTATGCGCTCGGCTCGAACCCCGTCGCGGCGCCGCTCCGCGGCATCTCGGTGACGGCGGTGACGCTGACCGTGTTCTCGATCTCGGGGGCGCTCGCGGGTCTCGCCGGCATCCTTTATGCGAGCCGCTGGGGCTTCGTGAACCCGTCCAACACCGGCTGGGGCTTCGAGTTCCAGGTGATCGCGGCGGTGGTCATCGGCGGCGTTTCGATCAACGGCGGCGTCGGCTCGGTGCTCGGCGTCGTGCTGGGCGTGCTGCTCCTCGGCTGCGTCAGCTCGGCGCTGCCGCTCCTCAACATTCCGGGCACCGTGCAGAGCGCCATCTACGGCCTCGTCATCATCATCGCGCTGGTCATCGACCAGACCGTGCGCGAGCGCGGCATCCAGGCGCTCTCGAATGCGCGGGCGGTGCGCACATGACCACCGAGCCGATGGCCCCCACCGCGCGCCCGGTCGATGCCGCGCCGGCACGGCCGCTCTGGCAGGTCATCCTCATCCGCCCGGTGATGATGACGGTGGTGCTGCTCATCCTCGAGCCCATCGTCGCCAGCATCTTCTGGCCGCAGTCGCTCGACATCGAATACATCCTCAGCACCTTCACCCTCACCGCGCCGCTGGCGCTGATGGCGCTGGTGCTGACGCTGGTGATCATCGCCGGCGAGATCGACCTCTCGCCGGCCTCCGGCATGGCGCTCACCGCCTGCGTCTTTGCGGCGGTGATGGATGCCGGCGTGCCGTTCCCCCTCGCCGTCCTCATCTGCCTCGGGCTCGGCCTCGTGCTCGGCCTCTTCAATGCGCTCCTCGTGGTCTATCTTCGGCTGCCCTCGCTGATCGCGACCATTGGCACGCTCACCTTCTATCGTGGGCTCGCCCAGATTCTTGCGGGCGATGCCTCGATCAAGTTCCCCGAATGGTACATGGGGCTCAATCTCGTCACCGTCCTCGGCATCCCGGTGCCCGATCTGATCGTCGCGGTCGCCGCCCTCGTCCTGGCGCTGCTCCTCGGCGCCACCATCTTCGGGCGGCAGATCTACCAGACCGGCACGAACGAGGTCGCGGCGCGCCATGCCGGCATCCGCACGCGCATGATCAAGACCGTGCTGTTCGTGACGCTCGGGATCGTCAGCGCCTTCGCCGGCATGATCTTCACCTCGCAGCTCGGCACCGTGCGCTACGACCTCGGGCTCGGCGGCGAGCTGCAGATGGTGCTGATGGCGATGCTGGGCGGCACCTACATCTTCGGCGGCCGCGGCTCGATCCT
>CAYRZM010000047.1:0-3284 GCA_964428685.1 uncultured Devosia sp.
CGTAGGTCTTGGGGCGATTGGTGCGAGCCACCTGCTGCGCGACATCGGTCAACAGATCCTCCGTGATGGCGCGCGCCGTGGCGATGACCTTGAGATTTTCCGCCATCTGCGTTGCGAGCCGGTCATGGCCGGTTCTGAGCATCACGATATCGTCGGGTGCTTCAGCTTGAAGGCGGTCGAGCTGGCGCTGCACGGCGCGTGAATAGCCCACATAGTCCTGTGCGAGTCGCGTCTTTTCCGCCGACAGGGCGCTCGCTTCGCGATAGCGGCCGGCCCGCAGCAGCGTGGTCTCCCGGTTCATGACGTCGACAAGCGCGCGCAACGTCCCCTCGGTGAAGGCGATGAGATCGCGTGCAGGGAGATCGTCGAGGGCGGCGAGGCGCTGGGCTGCGGTCACGATTGGAGTCCTGTTCCAGTTGTGGATTGGGCGGCTTCCTGCAGCCGCAGCAGTTCGGGCATGAGCTGGTCGGCGAGACCGACGCCGCCGCGATCGGCCACGGCATTGGCCAGTTGCTCGGCCTGCATGTCGCGCCAGGTGCTCTGGGCATAGTCGCTGTCGCCACTGTCGGCGTTGTCGTCCGATCCGATCGAGGCGAACATTTCCTTCATCAGCGTGTTGAGGAATACGCCTTCGAGGTCGCGCGCCTGCTGGTGGATGCGCTGATAGGCCGGCGAATTCGGATCGATCGTCTTCGTGGCCGGAGCGGGGACCATCACAGCACCTCGATGTCGGCCTGCAGCGCGCCCGACGCCTTGATGGCCTGGAGGATGGCGATGAGGTCGCGCGGCGAGATGCCCAGCGCATTGAGCCCATCCACCAGCTGCTGGAGGCTCACCGACTCCTTGACGAGGGCGAGGTCGGAGTTGACCTCGTTGACGTTGAGATCGGTGCGGGGAAGCACGGTGGTGGTGCCGTTGCTCAGCGGCGCGGGCTGGGAGGCGACTGGGGTCTCGGCGATCGAGACGGTCAGGTTCGACTGCGCTACGGCCACGGTCGAAACCCGCACGTCCTTGCCCATGACGATGATGCCGGAGTTTTCGTCGATGACGATCTTGGCCGGCTGGTCGGTTTCGACCACCAGCTGTTCGACGTCGGTGATCAGGTCGACGATGTTGCCGTTGAAGTTCTGCGGCAGGGTGATCCGCACCGTCGCTGAGTCTTCGGGCACCGCACAAGGTGTGCCGATGAAATCGTTGATCGACAGCGCCACGCGGCGCGAGGTGGTGAAGTCGGGGTTCTTGAGCGCCAGCCGGAGCGTGCGCTGGGCGCCGAGCTGGAAGGCGATCTCGCGCTCGATCAGGCCGCCAGAGGAAATGCGGCCAGTGGTCGGAACGCCCGAAATCACCGTCGCGGCGTCGCCCGAGGCCTTGAAGCCGTTGATGGTCACGTCGCCCTGGGCGATGGCGTAAACTTCGCCATCGGCGCCGAGCAGCGGCGTCACCAGCAGCGTGCCACCCTGCAGCGAGGAGGCATCGCCGAGCGAGGCGACATTGACGTCGAGGCGCGAGCCCTGGGTGGCGAAGGCGGGGAGGTTGGCCGTCACCATCACGGCGGCGACGTTGCCGGTCCGCATGTTCTCGCCGCGGGTGTTGACGCCCAGCCGCTCCAGCATCGCCTGCAGGCTCTGCTTGGTGAAGGGCGAGTTGTTGAGGCTGTCGCCCGTGCCGTTGAGGCCGACCACGAGGCCGTAGCCGACGAGCTGGTTGTCGCGCACGCCCTCGATGTTGACGATGTCCTTGATGCGCGCCGTGGCGGCCTGCGCCGGCGCTGCGGGCGTCACGAGGCTCAGCGCCAGCAGCGCCGCCATGATCGCCCGACTGATCGATCCGTTGTGCATCTCACGTCCCCGGATTGCGGTCCGTCCCCACGGCCCGCCGTCTCGACAGATGCAATGCGAGGATCGTGCCAGTTGGTAAGGGATTGACGGCACAGAGGAAAAATCCGCGCCGCAACGGGACAGAGCAGCAATTGCCGGGCGCGTTAAGGTTTTGGCAACCATTGGCGGCAGATTTTGCCGGGCAAGCGAGGACCCGCCAGAAGGAGTCGCGTCCGTGCGCATCGACAGCACCGTTCGTTCCGCCGGGATCGCCGGCCGCGCCGGCATCGGGCGAACCGCGAGCGCCGGCGGCTTCTTCGTCACCGAGGAGGCGACGGCGGCGCACGTCGCCAATGCCGATCCTGTGGTGGGCGCGGCGGGGATCGATGCGCTGCTGGCGCTGCAGGCGGTCGAGGATCCGCTGTTCGCCAAGCGGAAGGCGGTCCGGCGCGGCAATTCGCTGCTCGATACGCTCGAGGCGATGAAGGCCGACCTGCTCGTGGGGCAGGTGAGCGAGGGCCGCCTCAACCAGCTGATGGCGGTGGTGACCCAGGCGCGCGAGCGCAACCTGCCCGAGCTCGACGGGCTGCTCGACGATATCGAGCTCAGGGCGCGTGTCGAGCTCGCCAAGTTCGGGCGGTATCCCGGCGCCTGAAACCCCCGCGAATGTGACGGTTTCACGAATTTATCACGCTCTGCCAAGGTGCTTGCCGGGGAGTCTGCCGCCCACTATAAGGCCGCCAACTCAAGGGGAAGGTGAGTTGAGTCCTCATGGTGCGAAGTGCAGTAGCGACCGCTGAATACCGGCCGACCGAAAACGAACCCTTCATGAACCCGCGGCAGCGGGAGTACTTCCGGCGGAAGCTGGAGAACTGGAAAGAGGACATCCTGCGCGAGAGCCGGGAGACCCTCGAAAACCTCCAGGAAGAAAGCCAGAACCATTCCGACATGGCCGACCGCGCGTCGTCGGAGAGCGATCGGGCCCTCGAACTCAGGACCCGCGACCGGCAGCGCAAGCTGATTGCCAAGATCGACGCCGCGCTCAAGCGCATCGACGACGGCACCTACGGTTATTGCGAAGAGACCGGCGATCCCATCGGCATCGCCCGGCTCGATGCGCGGCCCATCGCGACGCTGAGCCTCGAGGCGCAGGAGATGCATGAGCGCCGCGAGAAGGTCTATCGCGACGAATAGCGACCGATCGCGCGCTGTATCGAAACTCAGGGCCCGCTTCGAGCGGGCTTTGTTTTGTGTGGATGCCATGTGGTCGCTCCGATGCGGAGATCGCGTCGCTCGTCTTGAACGATGTTCTATCTCTGGACAGGTGTGACTTCGCATCCGGTGGCCCGGACCGTCTCCGTGAAGTCTCCGCCGCCGAGTTGGACGGCGCCCGCGAGGCACGTGCGCCCCTTGGGATATTTATGAGGCGCAATGCCTCGCGGGCGGCAGGATTTCGGAGTGGGGTTC
>CAYRZM010000048.1:0-6447 GCA_964428685.1 uncultured Devosia sp.
GGCGATCGCCGACGACATCAAGGAGATCTACGCCGAGGCCAAGGGCAACGGCTTCGACACCAAGGTGCTGCGGCAGATCGTGCGCATCCGCAAGCAGGATGCGAGCGAGCGGGCCGAGCAGGAGGCGCTGCTCGAGCTCTATATGGCAGCGCTGGGCATGGCGATGGCGCCGGCGCAGGAAGACGACGAGTAGGGCGTCGTAGAATAACGTTCTACTGGCGTCGTGGTCGCCAAGTCTTCACTAGATCATTCGCCGCGAAGCAAACCCCTTCTTCTTAGTGCGAGTCCCTAACGGAGATCCCCGCTTCCGCGGGGATGACGCGGTGCGTGGGGTGAACCGGTGAGTGGGGACTCAGTGATGGGGGTGGGCGTCGCGGTGCTGTGACAAGCGGGCGGTGGCGCATGGCGGGCCGGGCCGCTAAGCTTGCGACATGAACTTTCATGCGCCCGCCCCCACACCGCACAGCAAGCCGCTCGGCGCCGTCGAGTTCGTGCTCACCATGGCGCGCAACCCGCTCGAAATCTGGTCGGAGGCGGCGTTCACGCAGCCGGTGATCCGCAGCGAATGGCTGGGAGTGCCGACGATCATCGTCTCCGACCCGGCGGCGATCCGGCATGTGATGGTCGAGAACGCCAGGAACTACGGCATGCAGCCGCTGCGGCAACGCGTGCTGCGGCCGATCCTCCGCGACGGGCTGCTCACGGCCGAGGGCGAGCTCTGGCGCAAGGCGCGCAAGTCGCTGGCGCCGATCTTTTCGCCCAAAAACACGGCGCCGTTCGCGGTGACGATGCTGGAGCGGAGCACGCTGTTTGCCGAGGGCCTCGCACGGCGGGCCGGCGCGGTCGTCGACATGGCCGAGCAGATGACGCTCCTCACCTTCGACATCCTCCAGGCGACGCTGTTTTCGGGCGACATCGCCGGCGAGCCGACCGAATTCGCGCAGGCGGTAGCGGGGCTGCTCAAGACGATGGGCCGGGTCGACCCGATGGACGTGCTCGATGCGCCGACCTATGTGCCGCGGATGACGCGGGTGCTGGGGCAGCGCTCGCTCGGCTATTTCCGCAGGCTGATCGCGGCGACCATCGACCGACGGCAGGCGCTGCTGGCGAAAGCGCCCGGAGCGGCGCCGCGCGACCTGCTGACGCTGCTGCTCGAGGCCGAGGGGCTGAGCCGCAGCGAGGTCGAGGACAACATCATCACCTTCATCGGCGCCGGGCACGAGACGACGGCGCGGGCGCTGGGCTGGGCGCTGTACCTGCTGAGCCAGGCGCCGGAGGAACAGGCCAGGCTCGAGGCGGAGCTCGACGCGCACGATTTCAGCGATCCCAATCCCTATGGCTGGACGGAGACGCTGCCGATGACGCGGGCGGTGTTCGAGGAGGCGATGCGGCTCTATCCGCCGGCGCCGTCGCTCAACCGGCAGGCGCTCGGCGACGACGAGGTTGCGGGGGTCAAGATTCCGAAGGGGGCAACGGTGCTGGTGATGCCGTGGATCGTCCACCGGCACCGGGCGCTCTGGGACAATGCCGGCGACTTCCAGCCGGCGCGATTCCTGCCGGGCGCGCGCGAGCGGATCGAGCGCTACCAGTACCTGCCGTTCGGGGCCGGACCGCGGGTCTGCATCGGGCAGTATTTTGCGATGCAGGAAGGCGTGATCGCGCTGGCGGCGCTGTGCCGGAAGCTGCGGTTCGAATATGCCGGGGAAAAGGCGCCGCAGCCGGTGCAGAAGATCACGGTGCAGCCGGAGGGTGGGCTCAGGATGCGGGTGGTGGGGCGGTAAGGGCTGACGGGCACGGTGCCACGCCTTCGTGGTTCGACAGGCTCACCATGAGGCCTACTGATTGCCGATCGGCTCACCAAGAGGGCTACCGGTCGGTGGGAGACTCGGGTCGCCTCTCCACCGCCTAGCGGCGGTCGCCCTCCCCAGCGGCGCGGGGGAGGTTTCCCGATTGCGGGATGCCGAGCGTGTCGAGCACGGTCTTGACGATGCCGGCGCGGTCGAGGCCGGCGGAGGCGTACATGTCGGGCTGGCTCGCCTGCTCGGTGAAGCTGTCGGGGATCATCAGCGGGCGGAATTTGACCTTGCCGTCGAGCAGGCCGCGTTCGGCGAGGAAGGTCGCGACGTGGCTGCCGAAGCCGCCGATGCCGCTTTCCTCGAGCGTTATGAGCACGTCGTGGGTGCTCGCGAGGCGGGTGACGAGTTCGGCATCGAGGGGCTTGAGGAAGCGGGCGTCGGCGACCGTGGGGTTGAGGCCGTAGGCCTGGAGCTTTTCGGCCGCAGCAAGCGCTTCGCTGAGGCGCGTACCGAAGCTCAGGAGCGCAACGCCCGTGCCTTCGCGGAGGACGCGGCCCTTGCCGATGGGCAGGATGGACCCATGTTCCGGCAGCTCGACACCCACACCGTCGCCGCGCGGATAGCGGAAGGCGATGGGGCCGGAATCGTGGGCGGCGGCGGTCGCCACCATGTGGCGGAGCTCGGCCTCGTCGGCGGCGGCCATGACGACCATGTTGGGGATGGCGCCGAGATAGGCCGAGTCGTAGTTGCCGGCGTGGGTGGGGCCGTCGGCGCCGACATAGCCGGCGCGGTCGATGGCGAAGCGGACGGGCAGGTTCTGCACGGCGACGTCGTGGATGAGCTGGTCGTAGGCGCGCTGCAGGAAGGTCGAGTAAATGGCGACGAACGGCTTCATGCCTTCGGTCGCGAGGCCGGCGGCGAAGGTCACGGCGTGCTGCTCGGCGATCCCGACATCGAAGGTGCGGGAGGGGAAGATCTCGGCGAATGTGTCGAGGCCGGTGCCCGAGGGCATGGCGGCGGTGATGGCGACGATGCGATCGTTGCGGCGGGCCTCGTCGATCAGGCTGTCGGCGAAGACGGAGGTGTAGGACGGCGCGTTGGACGCGGCCTTGGCCTGGGCGCCGGTGATGACGTTGAACTTGCCGACGCCGTGATATTTGTCAGCGCTGCTTTCGGCGGGCTCGTAGCCCTTGCCCTTCTTGGTGACGACGTGGACGAGGATCGGCCCGTTCTCGGCGTCGCGGACGTTCTGCAGCACCGGCAACAGGTGGTCGAGGTTGTGGCCGTCGATCGGGCCGACATAGTAGAAGCCGAGTTCCTCGAACAGCGTTCCACCCGTCCACCAGCCGCGCGCGAATTCCTCGGTCTTGCGGGCCTGTTCCTTGAGGAAAGGCGGCAGGAGGTTGGCGAGCTGCTTGCCGACGTTGCGGAGGCCGCGATAGGCGGGGCCGGAGACGAGACGGGCGAGATAGGCCGACATGGCGCCGGTAGGCGGGGCGATCGACATGTCGTTGTCGTTGAGCACGACGATCAGCCGCGCGTTCATGCCGCCGGCGTTGTTCATCGCCTCGTAGGCCATGCCGGCCGACATGGCGCCGTCGCCGATGACGGCGACGACGTTGCGGGTTTCGCCCTTGAGGGCGGCGGCGACGGTCATGCCGAGGCCCGCCGAGATCGAGGTGGAGGAATGGCCGGCGCCGAACGGGTCGTATTCGCTCTCGGCCCGGCGGGTGAAGCCCGAGAGGCCGCCCTTCTGGCGGAGCGTGCGGATGCGGTCGCGGCGGCCGGTCAGCACCTTGTGCGGATAGGCCTGGTGGCCGACGTCCCAGACGAGACGATCCTCGGGGGTGTTGAAGACGGCGTGGAGCGCGACGGTGAGCTCGACGACGCCGAGACCGGCGCCGAGGTGGCCGCCGGTGACCGAGACGGCGTCGATCACCTCGGCCCGCAGCTCATCGGCGAGCTGGCGGAGCTGCGAACGATCGAGCGAGCGCACATCGGCGGGCGAATTTATCGTGTCGAGAAGCGGGGTCTGCGGGCGGTCGGCCAAGCGGGCGTCTGCTGCGGTTACCAAGGGTCGCAATGGTTTAGGCGCGGCGCGACGGGGATGCAACCGCAGCTATTGTGCAGGCGGTGTGGCTGGACCTGCCGACTGAGAGTCCCCCACCCAGCTTCGCTAGGCCTGCGGCCAAGCTTCGCTACCCTCCCCACCCGGGGGAGGGAGACCGACTGCGGATTTCAGCCGCGCGAGGCGATGAGCATCGGGGAGCGGACGATGAAGCGGTCGTAGCGCGGGGGGGCGGTGAGGTCGGATTCGAGGTGGATGCGGTTGGCCATGGGGCCGAGCTCGGCGGCGTTGTCGAGGTAGCCTTCGGGCTCGTAGAGCTCGGCATAGTGGATGTCGGTCATCGGCATCGGGGTCGCCAGCGTCTCATTGACGTGGTCGAGCTCGGGGGCGACGAGATCGACGTTGCGTTCCTTGAGACCGACCATCGGGTCGCGGTCGATGGTCGTGTTGGTGAGGGTCGAGGCGATGGCGCTGCCGCCGCCGGCTTCGCTCACCGCGGTCCAGGTCATGTCGAAGATGTTGCTGGCGACATTGAGGCCGTTGGTGCCGCCGAGCGAGGCGGTGCGGATGCCGGCATCGACGACCGGTGTCGCCGGGCCGGGCAGCGGCAGGGGGACGGTCGCGGGCGCGGGGGAGGTGGCGGTGGTCTCGCGCTCGATGATCATGCGGAGCGCCTGCTCGGCGCCGGGATCGGTGCGGCCCTCCGGCGCATAGGCGGTGAGCATCTGGTCGCCGCCGCCCATGAGATCGACGGGCTGCGCCTGCTCGATGGTCGAAATCGCGCCGAGCGCGGTGTCGCCGGGGCCGAGCGTGTCGCGGGTCGCGACCATCATGGTGGGCGTCTTGGAGTAGGGGACCACGGCCTGGTCGTCGGCGAGATCGGCGGTTTCCTCGTCGTCGGGGCCGGGCACGTCGGCAGACGGGCGCATCATCGGGACGGGGGCGACGATGTTGATGGTCGACACGCTCCGTTCACGCGGATCGAGGGAGGCGAGCTGGACGTCGCCGCCATCGGGCGGCGCCGGGATCACGTCGCCGTTGCAGGGCACCATGTGGCACTTGTTCCACTCGGCCTGGGCATAGAGGCGGCCATCGTTGGAGAGCGGCGTTCCATCGACCGGCAGGTGCAGCGTGCGGCCGTCGGGAAAGACGCGGATCAGCTGGGCGCGAGTGAGGCGCGGCCAGGCGCGCACGGAGCCGGTGTCCATGTGGACGAAGGGGCTGCCGGAGGTCGGGTAATAGCCGACGCCACCGACCTGATGCTTGAGCGCGGTTTCGCGCAGCTTCTCGAGGTTCACGCCGGGGATGAAGACGTCCATGGCGTGGCCGAGCATGTGCTGGGAGTGCTCGGCGACCAGCGAGGAGCGCGAGCGGAGGTAGGCGTTGGTCTCGGGCGTGCGGTAGGCCGAGACGATGTTGTAGGGCTGGGTTGCGCCCACCTCCTGATAGACCTCCCACAGGAGGTCGAAGAGGTGGGGGTCCATATGCGTGGGCTTGTGGTTGCGCCAGTCGGCCAGGAAGATGTTCATCTGGGCGAGGACGGCCTGGTCGTACTGGCCGTTGTGCCAGAAGGTGAAGTGCGCCTCTTCGTGGGTGTGGGTGTGGTAGAGCCAGAGCGTGCGGTCGGAGGAGCTCGCGGTCACCGTGCCGGCACCGTGGAGCAGCAGAAGCGCGAGGCCCGCCGCGGCGGCGACGCCGCGCAGGATCCACTTGCCCCAGCTGAGTTGCGGTTTCCCCAACTTGCCCCGATGCCCGTTTCCGACCGGCCGGAAAGAGCGGGAAGCCTAGCGCCGGACCCGGGAAGAGACCGTTAACGCTAACGCCACCTTACGACCGCCCGGCCACCCGCTGGCGCGCCCGAAAAAGGCGAGCGCCGCCAACCCGAGCAATTTCTAGGCAGAAATCGCGGCTGAACCAAGGCTGATGTCTTAAGGCACGGTAAACACGGGGGAAAACGCGGCGGAGCGATTTCCCGCCACGGACTCAGGCGGTGTCGCCGTCGAGGAGCTCGATCAGCTTCTTGTTCTGGCCGTAGACGTCGCCGTAGGAGCGCAGCGTGCCATCCTCGTCGGCGCGCAGGGTGAAGTACATGAGGTGCACCGGGATGTGGTTCTTGAGCTGCACCCACTTTTCGGTGTCGCCGAACAGGGCGCGCAGCGAATCCTCGGTGATCGAGGGATTGGTCGCGAGCAGGGCGCCGGCGAAATCCATCGGGTTCTGCACGCGCACGCAGCCGTGCGAATAGGCGCGGTAGGAGCGGGCGAAGAGCGACTTGGACGGCGTGTCGTGGAGGTAGATGTCTTGGTCGTTGGGGAACAGGAACTTGATCTGCCCCAGGGCATTGAGGCCGCCGGGCTTCTGGCGGATGTGGTAATTGTTGATGTTGGTCGAGGTCCAGTCGATGGCGGCGGCGTTCACGACCTTGCTGCCGGCCAGCATCTCCATGTTCTGGCTGTCGAGGTAATTGGGGTCCTTGAGCAGCGCCGGCAGGATCTCCTTGGTGGCGATCGAGGGCGGCACGTTCCAGTAAGGGTTGACGACGATGTCCTCGATCTCGTCGGAAAAGATCGGGGTCTGGTTGGT
>CAYRZM010000049.1:0-8246 GCA_964428685.1 uncultured Devosia sp.
CGTTCGGCGAAATCGACGACGTCCTGCTCGGTGTAGGCCTTGGCCAGCGAAAGCATCGGCACTTCGTGCCGCACCTTGGCAAAGCCCTCCACCGCCGCGCCGGCCACCCGATCGCTGAGGCTGTCCGCCCGCTTAAGCTCGGGAAAGGCGCGCTCGATGGCCTGGTAGCGTCGCTTGAGGACGTCATAGGCGGCGTCGGTGATCTCCGGCGCATCCTGCTCGAAATAGGCGCGGTCGGCCGCGCTGAGCGCGTCATGCAGGCGGCCGAGCTCCGCCCGCGCCTCCGTCTCGGAGAGCTCCTCGACATCCCGCCCGGCTGCGCTCATGCCACGTCCGACAGCAGCTTGCCCGCGGCCGCGCGGGCTTCCGCCGTGATCGTAGCGCCGGCCAGCATCCGCGCAATCTCTTCTTTCCGGGCGGCTCCATCGAGGCGCCGCACGTGAGTGCGCACGAACGCCCCTTCCGCGATGGCCTGCTTCTCGATGAACAGATGTGCATCCGCCCGTGCGGCAACCTGTGGAGCGTGCGTGACAGTCAGCACCTGTACTTTCGTGGAAAGCCGTTTCAGCCGGCGTCCGATGGCATCCGCCACCGCGCCGCCGACGCCGGTGTCGATTTCATCGAAGATCAGCACCGGAGCCGAGCCGCGGTCGGCCAGCACGACCTTGAGCGCAAGCAGGAACCGCGACAGTTCGCCGCCCGACGCCACTTTCATCAGCGGCCCGGGCAGCGTGCCGGGATTGGTCTGCACGTGAAACGCCACCTGATCGAAACCGGCCGGCGAGACGCGACCGTCATCGACCTGCAGGTCGACGATGAACTTCGCCGCACCGAGCTTGAGGTCCGGCAATTCGGCCTCGACGGCCTTGCTCAGGGCCTTGGCAGCTTTCGCGCGTGCTGCGCTCAGCTTGCGCGCAGCTTTGAGATAGGCATCCCTGGCGGCCGTCGCCGCGGCTTCGAGGCCCTTGAGGGCAGCTTCCCCCGTCTCGAGCGCGGCAAGTTCGGCACGATACTTCGCCAGCACCGCGACAAGCTCGTCGACGATCACGTGATGCTTCCGTGCGGCACCGCGCAATGCGAACAGCCGCGACTCGACCTGCTCGAGCTCCACCGGGTCGAACGCCATGTCGCGCTTCAGCGCTTCGACCGACTCCTCCGCCGTATCCAGCGTCGTCAGCGTCGCGTCCAGCGCCTCGACCAGCGGGCCGAACACGCCCATGCCGGAATCGACCTTTCGCATCAGCCGCCGCATCAGTCCGGCGAGCGCCGGACCTGGGGCGGCGGGACCCGTCAGGATTTCCTCGGCGTCCCGCACCTCGTCGGCCGCCTTCTCGAGCTGCATCAGCCGCTGCCGGCGGTCGGCCAGTGCATCCTCCTCGCCCGCTTCGGGAGCGAGTTCGGCGAGCTCCTCGACGACATGCCGCGCGTAGTCCTCGCGCGCCGCCGCCTCCGCGATCATCTGCTTCTGTGCTGCGACCGCGCCTTCAGCCTCCGAGAGACTCGCCGCTGCGTCACGCACCGTCCCCGCTTCCGCGTCGAGCCCGCCATAGGCATCGAGCAGGGCCCGGTGCGTCGCCGCGTCCACCAAAGCGCGATCGTCGTGCTGGCCGTGGATTTCGACGAGCTTGCGTCCGATGGTCTGCATCAAACCAGCGCCAACCGGCTGGTCGTTGATGAACGCTCGGGTCCGCCCGTCGGCGTACTGCACGCGCCGCATGATCAGTTCGGCATCGTCCGCGATCTCGTTCTCGCGGAGCGCCACACGGGCCGGGTGATCAACGGGAAGCTGCAGGACGGCGACCACCTGGCCGCTCTCGGCCCCGTTGCGCACCAGCGCCGCGTCGCCGCGGCCGCCCAAGGCCAATGTCAGCGCGTCGAGAAGGATCGACTTGCCCGCGCCGGTTTCACCCGTGAGCGCGCTGAGGCCGCCCTCGAGGCCGATGTCGAGCTGATCGATCAGCACGATGTTGCGCACGGAAAGCGCGTTCAGCACGGCGCCAAAGCTCCGGAAATCGCCCGAAGAACAAAATAGCAACCGCCAGCCGTTTTGGCTAGGCCTGCGCGCGTAACCTAGGCCTTCGGCTTGTCCGGCGTCAGCGCGGTTGCGAGCGGGCTCTGCGCGTTGACCTTTGGCTCGAGACCCTGCTTCTGCAGCAGGTCGTAGGCTTCCTTGTACCAGGGGCTCGACGGGTAGTTGTGCCCCAGCACCGCCGCGGCCGTCTGGGCTTCGGCGGTCAGGCCGAGCGCCAGGTTGCACTCCGTCAGGCGGAACAGCGCCTCCTCGATGTGGCTCGAGGTCTGGAAGTGGTCGACCACGTTGCGGAAGCGGTTGATCGCGGCGGCGTACTGGCCGTTGCCCTCGTAATAGCGGCCGACCGACATCTCCTTGCCGGCCAGCTGGTCGACGGCGATCGCCATCTTGTCCCGTGCGTCCTTGGCGTAGTCGGACTGCGGATAGTTGGTGATCAGCAAGGTGTAGGTGTCGATCGCGTTCTGCGTGATCCCCTGGTCGCGCGTAATGTCGGCGATCTGGGCGAAATACGACGTGCCCTTGAGGAACAGCACATACGGGGTCTGGTCGGATGAGGGGAACAGCGCGAGGTAGCGGTCGGCGGCGAGGATCGCCTCGTCGAACTTGCCCATGCGGTAGTTCGCATAGGTCTCCATCAGCTTCGCCTTCTCATTGTAGTCCGAGTAGGGGTGCTGCCGCTCAAGCTTCTTGAGGTCATCGACGGCGGAGTTGTAGCGCTGCGCGTCCATGTCCTTGAGCGCCGACTGATAGAGCGTGTCGGGCGGAATGATCTCTTCTTCTTTGATCTTGGTCGGGCCGAACATCGAGCAGGCCGCCAGCAGGGCAGCCACGCCTGCAACCGCCGCGACCCGGGCGCCCTGCCGGGCCCACGCTGCCATACCGCTCCTGGTCACGAAAACGCCCCGCCTAATGTTTGCAGCAGTTTAGCACCGCTTCGCGGCCTAAGCATCAAATCCATCAAAACTGTGACGGGATTAGCCGACGGCGCGGATGTAGGGCCGCACTTCGAGCCCGTCCGGCATGTCGTTGAGGGCGTCGTATCCGAGCGGCAGGTCCTCGGCGTGCACCACCTCGTAGTTCGCCTCGCTGGCGAACAGGCCGTGAAGGACCAGCGCGTTGAGCGCATGGCCACCCTTGTACGACCGGAAGCGGCCGTAGATCGGCAGGCCGCAGAGCGCGAGGTCGCCGATGGCATCGAGCAGCTTGTGCCGCACGAACTCGTCCTCGTAGCGCAGGCCACCCGGATTGAGGATGCGGTCCTCGTGGACGGTGATCGAGTTGTCCATCGACGAGCCGAGCGCATAACCGGCCTGGCGGAGGATCTTGGCGTCGCGCACGAAGCCGAAGGTGCGCGCGCGGGCGACGTCGTTGAAATATTTGCGTGGCGTCCAGTCGAAGATCATCCGCTGCCGGCCGATGACCTTGCTGTCGAAGTCGATCTCGAGGTCGAGCAGCCGCCCGTTGTAGGGCTCTAGCGCCGCCGACGCCTCATTGTTTCGGACCAGCACTTGGCGCATGATCTTGAGGTAGCGCCGCGACTTGCTCTGGATTTCGAGCCCGACCCGCATGATCGCTTCCGCAAACGGCGCCGCGCTCCCGTCGATGATCGGACACTCGGGACCGGTGACGGTCAGCAGCGCGTTGTCGACGCCAAGTCCGGAGAGAGCCGAGACCACATGCTCGACGGTCGCGACCGAAACCGACTCACCCAGATCGATCGTGGTGCAGAGGGTGGTTCGCGTGACGCGGGCGAAGTGAACCGGCACCGGGCCGACGATCGTTCCGTCTTCGAATCGCCGCTGGATCTTGTAGCCGCTGTCCGCCGGAGCGGGCTCGATCGTGAGAGTGACGGGGAGGCCGGAATGTACGCCGAACCCACTGAACTCGAGCGCACCGCCAACGGTGCGCTGCCGCGCCGACAGGTTCTGCATCAACACTACGTCTCCGACCCTAGACCGTTTCAGTCTTAACCAAAAAGAAACCGGCGCGGAAGCGCGCCGGTCTGTGCTTTCAACTCCTGATCGAAGACGTCCTAGCCGTGCTTCCGCAGGAAGGATGGGATTTCGATGTGATCCCGCTGAGCGACCGGCCGGCCATGGGCGTCGAGCTTGCCCGCCGCCCCTTCCGCCGCCTGCGAAGCCCCGGAATTCCGGGCCGCACCGGCCTCGATGGCACTCCGCGCCGCCGCGTCGTCCTCGCGCGTATAGTGGGTTTCGTCGAGCCCCGGATGGTGCGGAGCGCGCAGTCCAAGACCCACATTCGAAGCCAGCCGCTTGAACAAAGCGCGGGCATTTCGGGGCTCCGGATCGTGTCTTTCTTCGGCCGCCAGTGTCTTCCGCGCAACAGCCGGAAGCTCCTCCGTGCGGGGCATCCGCCGCTGCCCGTCAGGCCGCTCAGCGTAGGAGGGCACATAGACGCTCGGAAGGGGCTGCTCGGGGGCCCGAATCGGCTCCTCGATCGGATCGAGATGCGAGATCGGAATATACGGCTCGACCGTTACGCCGTCGTCCATCTGATACGCCGGCTGGAGCGGCTGGTGCTGCGTGATCGCCTCGGCCACCGCCTGCCGCACGTCGGCCTCGAACTGCGGGGTTTGGTGCACCGGCGCGGGAGCCTGCGCCTGTTCGATCGGGCGCCGAACCGAGGAGGCCTGCAGCGGCGCGCGCGCCGGGCTCGACTTCATCGGCTCGAGCGCCTGCACCATGGTCGCGTCGGTGCCGGTCGCGACAACCGCCACTCGGATGGTGCCGGTCATCTCCGGATCGAAGGTCGCGCCGAGGATGATGTTCGCGTCGGAATCCACTTCCTCGCGGATGCGGCTCGCCGCCTCGTCGACTTCGTAGAGGGTGAGGTCGGGACCGCCGGTGATCGAGATGAGCAGGCCGCGTGCGCCGTGCATCGACACATCGTCGAGCAGCGGGTTGGCGATCGCCGCTTCGGCCGCATGGCGGGCGCGGTCCTCTCCCGAGGCCTCGCCGGTGCCCATCATCGCCTTGCCCATGCCGCGCATGACCGCGCGCACGTCGGCGAAATCGAGATTGATGAGCCCCTCTTTCACCATGAGATCGGTGATGCAGGAGACGCCCGAATACAGCACCTGGTCGGCCATCTTGAAGGCATCGGCGAAGGTGGTCTTCTCGTTGGCGACGCGGAAGAGATTCTGGTTCGGGATGACGATCAGCGTGTCGACGTGGCGGTGCAGTTCGTCGATCCCGTCCTCGGCGAGCCGCATGCGGCGGTTGCCCTCGAAGGTGAACGGCTTGGTGACCACGCCGACGGTCAGGATGCCCTGCTCGCGCGCCGCGCGCGCGATCACCGGTGCCGCACCCGTGCCGGTGCCGCCGCCCATCCCCGCGGTGATGAACACCATGTGAGAGCCGCTGAGGTGATCGTTGATCTCGTCGAAACTCTCTTCCGCCGCCGCCCGGCCCACTTCCGGATGCGAGCCCGCCCCCAGGCCTTCCGTGACCGATACGCCGAGCTGAATGATGCGCGGCGATTTGCTTAACGCCAGCGCCTGCGCGTCGGTGTTGGCACAGACGAAATCGACGCCGTCCAGCCCCTGCCCGATCATGTTGTTGACGGCGTTGCCGCCCGCGCCGCCGACGCCGAAAACCGTGATGCGCGGCTTCAATTCCTGGATGTCGGGGATGGCGAGGTTGATGGTCATTGGGGGCCCCATGGGAGGTCGGATGGGGCAATTGTTAGTCGCCAATTCGTTAACCGGGCCCTAACAATTCGGTCCAATCCGTTAACGCGCAATGCAAATTGCAAGTCGGCCACGACCCCGGACCTCCGCGGTGGTCCCGGCGGACTCAGAACGTCAGAAACTTTGCCGCAACCAGTTGCCGACTCTGGCGAAATAGCCATCGGTGCCGGTCAGTTTGACCGTCGGGGCGGGATCGGCGAATTCCTGCCCGCAAACCTGCGGATAGATCAGCATCCCTCCGACGGTCGCAAACCCGGCGCCCCGTGCCATTTCGGGAAGCCCCGCGATTCCCATGGGCCTGCCGTTGCGCACGTTGCGGCCAAGAATCCGGCGCGCCACTTCGGGCAGGCCGGTCAGCTCGCTGCCGCCGCCTGTGAGCACGAACCGGCGGCCGCAGACGTCCATCATGCCCGTGGCCTGCATGCGGTCGCGAACGGCCGTGAGGATTTCCTCCACCCGCGGCCTGAGGATACGGGTGAGCGTCGAGCGCGGGATCATTCCGGGCGCTTCGTCCGCCCCGGCTCCGACGGGGACGATCGAGATCAGTTCGCGCTCGTCGGCCTGGCCGGGCAACACTGAGCCGTAGACGGTCTTCAGCCGTTCGGCGTCGGCAACCGAAACCGAAAGCTGGCGCGCGATGTCGAGGGTGAGGTGATGGCCACCGATCGCGATCGCGTCGCAATAGACCGGATGCCCATCGGCAAACACCGCGACTGTGGTCGTGGCGCCCCCGAAGTCGAGCACCGCCACGCCCAGCTGCCCCTCGTCATCGACAAGCGTCGACAGTCCCGAAGCGTAGGGCGTCGCCACCAGTGCCTCGATCTGCAGGTGGCAGCGGTTGAGCACGAGTTCGATGTTGCGCATCGCCAGGGTCTCGGCGCTCATCACGGCCACATCGACCGACAGCGCTTCGCCGACGAGCCCGCGGGGATCGCGCACGCCCTTTTGTCCGTCGATCGCATAGCCGATTGGGAGCGCGTGGACGATGGAGCGCTCAGGGCGCACCGAGCGGTCGTTCACCGCGCGCAGCACGCGCTGCACGTCGGCCCGCTCGACTTCCTGCCCGCCGAGGTTGACGGTCGCCGAGAACGTCTCCGAACCGAGCCGGCCTGCGGTGACATTGACCACCACCGATTG
This sequence comes from uncultured Devosia sp., assembly GCA_964428685.1. Classification (GTDB taxonomy): domain Bacteria; phylum Pseudomonadota; class Alphaproteobacteria; order Rhizobiales; family Devosiaceae; genus Devosia_A. The sequence goes on from CAYRZM010000049.1 coordinate 6,879, forward strand.
CACGGTGAGCCCCGCCCCGCGCTCGGCCATGCCGACGACGGTGCGGATCGCCTGCTCGGCCTGCGGCAGATCGGTCACGACGCCGCTCTTGATGCCCGCGGATGCGCCATAGCCGAAGCCGACCACCTCGACCGTGTGGGTGCGGCCGGGCAGCGACTTGCCCTCGGGGCGGGGCATCAGCCGTGCGATGACGCAGCAGATCTTGGTCGATCCGATGTCGAGCACCGAGATCAGCGAGGCGCGGCCGGGCTGCACCGGCTTCAGCCGGGCCGTCATCGTTTCGATCATCATTGGGCTTTGCTCTCCGCCGCGCGCTCGGCCGCGGTCTCATAGTCGGCGTCACCACCTTTGGTGACGTGCTTGTTCTGCTTCTTCTGGGTCGCCCAGGCCTGCGCGGCGAGATCGCCGGGGGTCAGCGACAGCATGCCGGAAACGCGCATGTCGATGACGGTCACGTCGCGATCGAGCAGCTGGTCCTGCTGCTGGTACATGTTGAGCTGGTCGAGCGCCTGCGCGACGCCGTTCTCGGGCAGCTCGACGCGAAGGCCCGAATAGAAGATCAGGTCCCAGCGGCGGTCGCCGATGCGGCTCAGCGCGGCAAGGTCTTCGGTCAGCGCCGGATACTTGTCGAGCGCATGGATCATCAACTGCGCATCGTTCGCCGCCCCCTCGCCCACCACCAGCGGCAGCGCGCGAAAGCTTCCGTCGTCCGCAACGATCGGGCTGCCGTCCTCGTCGACCACCCAGGTCTTGTCGCCGATCTTCCAGCGCGCCATCGGCTCCTTCTCGACGACGTTGACCTGCAGCCCCGCCGGATAGACCTTGCGGATCGATGCCGACTTGATCGAGGGAATGGCCTCGATCCGCTGCAGCGCCGCATCGGCATCGAAATTGAGCGTGGTGACGTTGGGACCGATCGCCAGCGCCTTCACGATCTCGGACTCGCTGGTGAGCGTCTGCCCCGAAATATCGATGCGCGAAATCCCGAAGCCGGCACGCGCAAACTGCCCTTGCGCGACACTGGCGAGCGTTGCCGTGCCCGCGCTCAACGCATCGCGTGCTTCGTAGAGGCCAAGGCCGCCGACGCAAAGAACGCCGACCACAGCTCCGCGCACGATCGCCTTGCGGTGCAGGATCCAGGCACGCGAGAACCCGACGCGGGTGCGGCGGGTGAGATTTTGGAGAGGAACCGGAAGCTGGCGCGGGTCGACAAGCTGGGCATCGGCAAAGCCCTGTGTGCCTACCTGTTGCAACTCGCGTCCTCCACCATCCAGGTGACCAGCTCCTCGAACGAGTGACCCGCGACGCGGGCCTGCTCGGGAACCAAAGAAGTCCCGGTCATACCTGGCTGGGTGTTAATCTCGAGGC
>CAYRZM010000050.1:0-4852 GCA_964428685.1 uncultured Devosia sp.
CCGTCCGTGCGGACGAGGTGGAGGCATAATAGTCGCACCGGAAACCACATGGATAAGTGGTGGCGGAAATCGCGGAGAGGGCCGCGACGGCTGGGGTGAGCGGGGATGGCGCGGTGGCACGGGCTGCCCCTCCACCATGCTGCGCATGGTCCCCCCTTCCCATGCGTTCGCATGGGGAGGAGCAGCAGGAGCCGTGAGATCAGGGGCTGGCCCCCACACCTGCCTCTCAGTCGTCATGGCCGGGTCTTCGCCCGGCCATGACGGCGGAGGGGGGGGTGGTTGGGTGCAGATGGATGGGCCTCCTCACGGTGTCATTCCCGCGCAGGCGGGAATCCAGGTCGATGCTTGCGCGTGTGGAGAGTTGGGTCCCGGCTTTCGCCGGGATGATGCCCGGTGGGTGGGCGCGTGTGGAGATACCCTTGTGCCCGCGGTCTCCCTCCCCCGCGTGGGGAGGGCGGCGCGCTTGTGAGCATCAGCGAGCTAGCAAGCCGGGGTGGGGGGAATGTCCGAACACCCTCTGCTGACTTCGAGTCCCCCCACCCAGCTCCGCTAAGGCTTCGCCTAAGCTGCGCTACCCTCCCCACGCGGGGGAGGGAGGGCCGGTGTTCGGGCTGCCCCTCCACCATGCTTCGCATGGTCCCCCTCCCCATGCTGGGCATGGGGAGGAGCAGAGCCGATGGCGCGGAACGGCGGATGGAGGGGAAATGACATTGCCGGTTGCGGCGTTCAGGCGAGGAACGGCGCCGTGGTTTCGTACGCCACCTGATCGAGCCCCTCGACGGGCCAGCCGGAAAGGTCGCGGTTGAAGACTTCGACGGCCCAGGGGCCGCGGTAGCCGGCTGACTTTGCGGCGGCGATGAAGGCTTTGAGGTCGAGCTCGCCCTCGCCGCACCAGCGGCGCTGGGCGGGGTCGTAGCCGGGCGTGTCGCGGCGGAGGTTGTCGTTGAGCTCGACGCTGACCAGGTGGCGGGCGGGGATGCGGGCCACATCGGCGTTGGGGATGCCGAGCGCGTTGGTGTGGGCGATGTCGACGATGAGGCCGCCATTGGGGGCGCCGGCGCCGGTGACCATGGCGAGGCAGTCGTCGAGGCGGTGGATCATGGCGGAGGCCATGAACTCGAAGCCAATGGTCGCGCCGTGGCGCGCCGCATCGGCGCAGAGCGCGGCGAACGCGTCGATCAGGCGCGGCATCGTCACCGGGGTGTTCTGGAAGTCGCCGACCTTGACGTGGTGGGCGCCGAGGACGGCCGACGCCTCGAACAGCTCGCGGCGGCGGCGATCGGAGGCGGCCCGGCGATCGCCGTCGACGAACCAGTCTTCGACGAACTCCACCTCGAAGGCCGAAAGGCCGTTGTCGTCGAGGATGCGCTTCACGTCGCCGAGCGTGCGCGAGCGGAGAATGTGCGCGAGGTCGGTGTGCCAAAAACTCATGCCGGCAAAGCCGGCGGCCGCGGCGGACTTCGCCCGGCGCGCGAAATCGAACGGACTGATGCCGCCGGCTTCGCCCGGATAGATTCCGGCGGCAGACCAAAACAGATTCATCAGTTGCGGCGGCATGGTCCCTTCGTCCTGCGGCCCCCTGACTAGCCGAGCCGCCGCTCTTCATCACCAGAATTGATTGTCGTCATCGTCAAAATCGGTTCGACGCGACTCCGGCGACCCCATAGCATGGGCACAAAGGGAGAACATTATGCCCATCCGCTACTGGGCGCTGATCATCGGCCTTGGGGCCGTGTGGGGCTGCTCGTTCCTGTTCAACGCGGTGCTGATCCGCGAAATCAGCCCGCTGTGGGTTTCGGCCGGGCGGGTGACCATCGGCGCGCTGATCTGCTGGGTGTACTTCGTCGCGACGCGGCGCAGCCTGCCCCGCGATCCCTGGGTGTATGCACAACTGCTGGTGCTGGGCATCTTCAACTACGCCATCCCCTTTGCGCTGTTCCCCTACGCCGAGGAGCACGTGGCGAGCTCGATCATCGGGGTCATCAACGGCATGACGCCGATCACCACGGTGATCGTGAGCCAGCTCTGGCCCGGCGGCGAAAAGGCGACGCGGAACAAGGTCGCGGGCGTGATCATCGGGCTGGCGGGCGCGGTGCTGCTTGCCTCGCCCTCATTCGGCAGCGGCTCGACCGAGATCATCGCGCTGCTGGCGGCGCTGGTCGCAACCGTCTGCTACGCGCTGACCCTCAACTATGCGCGGCGCTTCAAGGGCCTCGATTCCGCGACCGTCGCCTCGGTCTCGCTGAGCGGCGCCGCGCTGGTGACGATCCCGATCGCGCTGGTCTTTTCGGGCGTGCCGGTGATCACCCATGCCGAGACCTGGGCCTCGCTCTTCGGCATCGCGATCTTTTCGACGAGCTTCAGCTTCCTGCTGCTCTACTGGCTGCTGCCGCGCGTGGGGGCGACGAACCTCTCGCTCAATACCTTCATCACCCCGATCTCGGCGATCATTCTGGGCGTGCTGGTGCTGCACGAGGGGCTCGTGCCGGTGCAGATCGCCGGCATTGTGGTGATCTTCCTCGGGCTCATCGTGATCGACGGACGGCTGGTGCGGCGGTGGCTGCCGGCGGCGGCCTAGCTAGACCTCATCGGACGGATGGCGGGACTGCCAGCCATGAGAGGGGCGAGCAATCAGCCGCGCGACCGCGAGGAAGTAAGCCTCCGCCACAGGATAGTCCTCAAGTGGGAGTTTATCGACGCCCACCGTTGTCATCTTGCCGTCTATTAGCTGACGTCGGTGAACCGTCACGACCGGTTCATCACTCGGTCCTTGCAGGATTCCGAGAGAAACCGCATCCCGCTTGAGGGATTTGTAGGGAAGGTAACTATCTAGGTGATAGCCGGCCTTCACGACCAGCCTGCCCCGCTCTTTCGGGCTCCCCTCTATGCTTGCGTGGAGCGGCAAAGCGAGCTCGAGGATCTTGCCATGCGTTTCACTGAGGCGTCGTAGGGCTTCCTCCCGAGAGTAGCGAGCGCTCATAGCTACACCCCTAGCTTTCGCTTCAAGATGTCGTTGAGGGCCTGCGGGTTGGCCTTGCCGCCCGAAGCCTTCATGGCCTGGCCGACGAACCAGCCGATCATGGTGGGCTTGGCCTTGGCCTGCACGACCTTGTCGGGGTTGGCGGCGATGATCTCGTCGACGACCTTCTCGATGGCGCCGGTGTCGGTCACCTGCTTCATGCCGCGGCGCTCGACGATGGCGGCGGGATCGCCCTCGGGCTCCTCGGCGATGATGATCTGGAGGAGGTCCTTGGCGATCTTGCCCGAGATGGTTCCGGCCGCGACGAGATCGACGATGCCGGCGACCTGCGCGGGCTGGATGTGGGTCTCCCAGGCGCTGAGCCCCTGGCTGTTGGCGTAGGCGGCGATATCGCCGGTGATCCAGTTGGCCACTGCCTTGCCGTCGCGCGCGACGCCGCCGGATTTGACTGCAGCTTCGTAGTAGTCGGCGGTCTCGCGCTCGAGGGTCAGCACCATCGCGTCGTAGGGCGTGACGCCGTAGTCGCGGATGAAACGCGCCTGCTTTTCGTCGGGCAGCTCGGGCAGGTGCGCGGCGAGGCCGTCGATGAAGGCCTGGTCGAATTCGAGCGGCAACAGGTCGGGATCGGGGAAGTAGCGGTAGTCGTGCGCTTCTTCCTTGCTCCGCATCGAGCGCGTCTCGCCATTCCTGGGGTCGAACAGGCGGGTCTCCTGGTCGATGCTGCCACCGTCTTCCAGAATATCGATCTGGCGGCGCGCCTCGTATTCGATGGCCTGGCCGGCGAAGCGGATCGAATTGACGTTCTTGATCTCGCAGCGTGTGCCGAATGCGCCGCCGGGCTTGCGCACGGACACGTTGACGTCAGCGCGCATGGAACCCTGCTCCATGTTGCCGTCGCAGGTGCCGAGGTAGCGCAGGATCGTGCGGAGCTTGCTCAGATACGCCTTGGCTTCGTCGACGGAGCGCAGGTCTGGCTTCGACACGATCTCCATGAGCGCGACGCCCGAGCGGTTGAGGTCGACGAAGCTCATGCTGGGGTGCTGGTCGTGGATCGACTTGCCGGCGTCCTGCTCGAGATGCAGGCGCTCGATGCCGATCTCGATCGGGGCGCCCTCCCCCATGTCGAGCCGCACCTTGCCCTCGCCGACGATGGGATCCTTGTACTGCGAAATCTGGTAGCCCTGCGGCAGGTCGGGATAGAAGTAGTTCTTGCGATCGAAAATCGAGCGCTTGTTGATCGCCGCCTTGAGGCCGAGGCCGGTGCGGACCGCCTGGCGCACGCACTCCTCGTTGATCACCGGCAGCATGCCGGGCATGGCGGCATCGACGAAGCTGACATTGGAATTGGCGGGGCGGCCGAACTCGGTGGAGCTGCCGGAAAAGAGCTTGCTCTCGGAGGTCACCTGCGCATGGACCTCCATGCCGATGATGACTTCCCAGACGCCCGTCTGGCCCTTGATGAAGCTGTTGGGGTTGGGTTTACGCGTGTCTACGAGGGTCACTGAAAGCTCGTTCTATTCGATGTCGTCGATGGGGCCGCGCCAGGGGTCGAGGCGCTTTTCGAGGCGGACGCTCATCTGCGTCTCGCGGCCGGGCCGGCCCTCGGATTTGAGCGCCAGGATCTGGTAGCCCTGGTGCTGGTAGAAATTCACCGCGCGCACGTTGTCGGCGAGGGTATCGAGCTGGATGCGGTCGTGGCCTTCGAGCTCGAGCAGCGATTCCATGCGGCGCAGCAGCGCCGAGCCGACGCCCTGGTTCTGCAGCAGCGGGGTCACGAACAGGAACGGGATATAGGCGCGGCCGCGGATGCGCTGGCACCAGCCGACGGCGACCTCGTTGACCTCAGCGACGATGACGCGGTCGAGCCCGTCG
>CAYRZM010000051.1:0-9768 GCA_964428685.1 uncultured Devosia sp.
ATAGCTGAGCCGCGACGTGAACGGCGCCAGCGCCATGGCGTCGGAGCCCAGATACATCTCCGTCTCGCCATACCCCACCGCCAGCGGCGCGCCGTGCCGGGCGGCAATCAGCAGCTTGTCGTGGCCCTTGAACATGAAGGCGAGCGCGAAGGCACCCCGCAGCACCTTGAGCGTGCGGCCCGCCGCCTGCTCGGGATCGAGCCCGCGATCGATCTCGCGCGTGACCCAGAGCGCCACCGACTCCGTATCCGTCTGCGTCTTGGGCAGGTAGCCGTCCTTCGCAAGGTCGGCGAGGAGCTCACGAAAATTCTCGATGATGCCGTTATGGACCACGGCGACCTTGTCGGTCGCATGCGGGTGGGCATTGCCCTCGGTCGGTGCCCCGTGCGTCGCCCAGCGCGTGTGGCCGATCCCGATCTTGCCGCTGAGCGGTTCGATGCTGAGCTTGGTGGCGAGGTTGCCCAGCTTGCCCTCCGCCCGGCGGCGGGCGATCGCCCCCTGCTCGAGCGTGGCCACGCCGGCGCTGTCATAGCCGCGATATTCGAGCCGCTTCAGCGCATCGACCATGCGCGGCGCAACCGGCTCCGTCCCGATGATCCCGACGATCCCGCACATCAGGCTTTCCCCTTCGTCGCTGTCTTGGCGGCCTTCTTGGCCAGCGCCCGCTCGCGCAGCTTGGGCGCGTAGCCGGACTTGTTTTCCTGCCGCGCCCGCCCGAACGCCACGGCGTCGGCCGGCACATCCTCGGTGATCACGCTGCCGGACGCCGTGTAGGCGCGCGCGCCGATCGTCACCGGCGCCACGAGCGACGCATTCGATCCGATGAAGGCGTCGTCGCCGATCGTCGTCACGTCCTTGTTCACGCCGTCGTAGTTGCAGGTGATGGTGCCGGCCCCGATGTTGACCCGCTCGCCGATCACGGCATCGCCGAGATAGCTCAGGTGCCCCGCCTTGGTGCCCGCGCCGACTCTGGACTTCTTCACTTCGACGAAGTTGCCCAGGTGGACGCCCTTGCCGAGCTCGGCCCCGCCGCGGACCCGCGCAAACGGGCCGATGGTCGCCCCCTCGCCGATGGTGACGTCCTCGAGGTCGCAGAACGAGCGGATCTCCACATTGTCCGCGATCCTGACGCCGGGGCCGAACACCACGTTCGGCCAGATCGTCACGTCGCGGCCGATCTCGGTGTCATAGGAGAAGTGGATTGTCTGCGGGTCCTTGAGCGTCACGCCCGCGCGCATGAAATCGTCGCGCCGCAGCTCCTGGAACTGCGTCTCGGCCTCCGCCAGCTTGCGCCTATCGTCGACGCCGATGACTTCCCTGGCATCGGCGACTGTGTATTCGACCTTTCGCCGGTCGGCATTGGCCAGCTCGACCGCGTCCGTCAGGTAATACTGCTTCTGCGCATTGGCGTTGCCGATCCGGTCGAGCACCGCGCTCAACGTCCCGCTCCGGAACCCCATGATCCCGGAATTGACCAGACCGATTGCCCGCTCGGCCGCCGACGCGTCCTTGTGTTCGCGGATCGCGAGAAGCCGATCGCCGTCGGTCAGCAGCCGGCCGTAGCCGGTGGGATCGGCCGGCTCGAACCCCACCACCACCACATCGGCTCCGGCGTCGAGGCGCGCCCCGATCGCGCGGATGGTGTCGGCCGAAACCAGCGGCGTGTCGCCATAGATGACGAGGACGTTTCCGGCGGTCGCCGCAAAGGCGTCGCGGGCCATGCGCACCGCGTGACCGGTGCCGAGCCGCTCGGCCTGGAGGAAAATCCGGGCTGTGGGCGCCAGCCGCCGCACCTCGGCCGCCACCGCCTCGTGTCCCGGGCCGACGACCACCGCGATCTGGCTGGAACCGGCCGCCAAGGCCACCCGCACCGCGTGGCCCACCATGGGCAGGCCGCCGACCGGATGGAGGACCTTTGGTGTCGCCGATTGCATGCGGGTGCCTTCCCCCGCCGCCAGAATGATCGACACCAGTTCGGCCATGCCCGCCCCGTTTGCCCCCAGAATCTCTCCGCATTTTATGGCAGTAACGTGTTTCCAAACCACTATGTCGCGCCGATTGGTAAACTCCCGGCGGGCGGCGATTCGAGCGCATTGCGGGGCGCTGGGCAGTGGCGAAAGCAGCAAAGATGGTGCGGGCGACCGACCTGGGCCTCTGGGGCATCGTGGCGATTGCCATCTGGGGCTTCGCACTGGTGAGCGGGGTCATCACCCCGCTCCTGCCGTCCGGCCTGTTCGCCGGCCTCCACGCCACCCGCCTCGACGGCGGCAACCTCAATGCCCTCAGGGACCAGGTGGCGGACCTCGAGGCGCGCGCCGCAAAGCTCAGCGCCGACAACGCCGAGCTGTTGCAGCGTGTGGCACTGCTGACCAGCACCAGCGTCGACGCCACCAAGCGGCTGGGCGCACTCGAGCTCTCCGTGCCCAAGGTGGTGGAGGCGGTGAACGACGCGCGCCGCCAGGGCGCCGACGCCACCGTCACCGGCTCGATCGGCACGATTGCTGCGCCCGGACCCGCCGCGGACGGAACGCGCATCGCGACCACGCCGCTCGCGACCGGGCAGGCAACCGTCGCACCGAACCAGGCCATGCCCGCCCCGCTCGTCGCGACGGCGGACTCCGCGGCAGGCAGTTACGGCATCGCCCTCGGTCCCCCGATCCTCGCGATGGACGGGCCAGCCGCCTGGCGCGGCATGATGAGCGAAGCCGGAACGCTGCTGGTCGGCCTCAGCCCGATCCTCGGAACCCTCGAAGGCTCCGGCCAGATGCGCCTCGTCGCGGGCCCCTTGCCAAGTGAGGCCGCGGCGCGCGAACTTTGCGGCGGAATGGCGAGGCTCGGCGTCGCCTGCGCCAGCGTGCCCTATGTGGGCGCGCCGATCAGCGCGAACTGACCGATCCGACTACACCCAAGCCGCGACGGGAGCACGGCCGTCAAGCCCAAAATCCTTATTTCCGACAAGCACATCGGCACGACGATGTGGCAACAGGCGATGGCGCGGAAGGCGGGGGCCGACGTGGTCGCGACCACCTTGTCGCAGCACGCTCGCTACGCGCCCGCAGGGACGGTCCGCAAAAGCCTGTTCATGCGCGTGCTTGCCGATTGGCCGCGGCCGATCGTCCGGATTGTGACGGCGGGCATTCCGGGCATGCGCTCCGTCACACATGCGCTCTGCAGTTTTCCCCCGGCGCGCCTGCTCGCGCTTGCCAAGCTGCCGGACAAGACAAAGATCGTTGTCAACGCCGGGCACCGCATCCACATCCATCTCGAAAGGGACGCGCTCGTCGACTTCACCCGGACATTCGCCGCGCTCGGCGACAATTCCCGCTTCCGCCTGGCCGCGATGTCGGAATACGACTTCCACTACATCCGCTACTACACCGGCCTCGAGGTCCTCCGGCTCCCCGTCGTCGCCGAGCACGCGCCTGCCGCCCTCCGCGACCGCGCCTATTCGCCCACGAACCGAACCGTCCTAATCGGCCCCAGCCACAACACCGAGGAGCTCTTCGGAATAGCGACCCTCGACGCGCTCAATCTGCGAAGCGCCGACACCGCCCGGAGCCTCGGGGTGGATCCCTACCGCTTCGAGTTCATCAAGACCGTATATCCCCGGGATACGTCGACGCTCGAGAACATTGCCCAACATCCCGCGGTCGTCATGATGCCTTACTCGGCGTTCTCGATCTCGATGGTTGAAATCTACCAACTCAACATTCCGTTCTTCGTGCCGGCGGATCACCTGCTGATCGGAAAGATGGACGACGTCAGGCTGGCCCCGATCTACCAGGACGCGGCGGCCGTCGAGCGGCTGGATCGCGAATTCAGGGATGCCGGGCGGGCGCGCGGCTACCCATACTCCCCCAACGACCCGTCGCCCGAGGCACAGAAATTCTGGATGTCCCACATGTACTTCAACCAGGTCGAGAACGCCGTGCGGTTCGACACCGTCGACGACCTGCTTGCGAAGCTCTACGGATTGGACCTTGCAGATGTGTCGTCCCGTATGAGGGCAGAGAATCGACGGCTCGCAAGCAACCAGCTGGACGCGTGGCGCAGCTTTCTGTCGAGCTGAGATGACACGAACGATCGTCATCACCAGCATATTCCCGCCAACCGAGGCCGTTTCGGCTTTCGCCGCTCAACCCGGCTGCGCCACGATCGTCGTTGGAGACAAGAAGACGCCCGCCGGATGGAAGCATCCGGACGTGGAGTTTCTCGGCATCGCGGAGCAGGCCGAGCTGGGCTTCCGTCTGGCAGCGCGGCTTCCTTACAATCACTACTGCCGCAAGATGCTCGGCTACCTTCAGGCCGCTCGTGCCGGTGCAGCCTCGATTGTCGACACCGATGACGACAACCTCCCCAAGCCCGGCTGGTCCTTCCCGAGCTTCGACGGCTCGTTCGACACCGTCGATGCCGATTTGGGTCACGTGAACATCTACCAACTGTTCACGGGGCAGAAGATCTGGCCGCGTGGTCTCCCCATCGATCTGATCACGCGCGATTTCGGTCTCAACTCCAAGCTCTTGGCGGCAACGTCAAAGGTGGGGATCTGGCAGGGCCTCGCCGACGGAGATCCGGACGTCGATGCGATCTACCGGCTGACGTCGGATACGCCTTGCGTCTTTGACCGTCGCGCGCCTGTCGTTGTCGGAAGCGGAACCGTTACGCCGTTCAACAGCCAGAACACCCTGTTTCGCCGCGAGTTGTTCCCCCTCCTCTACCTGCCGATTTCGGTGACCTTCCGATTCACCGACATCCTCCGGGGCCTCGTGGCGCAGCCGATCATGTGGGCGGCGGGCTACAGGCTGGGGTTCATCGATGCCACCGTGGTGCAGGCTCGCAATCCCCATGACTATGCCAAGGACTTCGCTCTCGAGGTGCCGATGTATCTCGGCGCCCGCAAGGTCACCGATGTCGCCATGGCTGCGGTCGATCGGCATGCCGGCGTCGCCGACAATCTCCGATCGGTCTATCGCGGGCTTCGCGCCGAAGGGATCACCGGGGACGAGGAACTTGCGGCCCTCGACCTGTGGCTCGAAGACCTCGCGACATTCGCTCCGACACCCGGCTAGGACCGCAAAGCGGCGCGCGATCGACCTGCCGCCAGCCGGATGTGAGGTCGGGGAATGGTGGTAGGCCGGGCGGGAATCGAACCCGCGACCATTCGATTAAAAGTCGAATGCTCTACCCCTGAGCTACCGGCCCGCTCTGCGGCGGGACGAGCCCGCCGGGACGCGGCGGAACATAGCGGCGAAGCCCTCGAAGTCAACCAATCCCCCGCAACTCCCGGCGCGACACGGCGTTGGGCTCCCAGATGCGGCGCGCGTCAACCGGACGCGGCGGCAAGGGAAACAGCGCGATTTTTCCGGTTTCTCGCGCTGGGCAACGAAACGCCACACGAGTCCATGTCCCGCCCGCGCCGCATCTGCCTCACGGCCGTTCGCCGGCACTCAGAAGCGCGCGCACGAGGCTCGGCTGGGCGCGGACGCCCACCTTGTCGAACACCCGCTGCAGCTGCGTGCGGGCCGTGCTGAGCCGCACCCCCTCGCGCCGCGCCGCGTCCGGCAGCGACAGGCCCTCGACGATGGCCCCGACGATGCGATGTTGCGCCGGCGACAGACCCAGAGCGACCGACGCGGCGTCGAGCCGGCGCGTGGTCAAAGCGAGGTCGTTGGTCGTGACATAGAGCCGGCCGCCCCGCGCGCCCGCCCACCAGATGCGGGCGGGCTGATCGTTGCCGGGATCGAACACGACGGGGATGGCCTCGTTCACGGACGGCAGTCCGCGTTCCAGCCCGGCGAGGCGCTTGAGCGCCGTGGCAAGTGCCTTGTCTGCCTGCTCGTCGCGGATGCGCACCCGCCCACCGCGAACGGCCACCTCGCTTTCGCTGTCCCGGAGCCGGCGCGCCGCGGGGTTTTCACGCAGCACCCTGCCGGCTGCATCCACCTCCCAGGTCGCCGCTTCCGACTGTCCGAACTGATCGTCGATGGCGACGAAGACCGCGATCTTCCACTGCCCGCCGTGCCGCTCCAGCACGACCATCTCGTGGCCGATGTCCGGACCGTGCCAGTGCGGCAGGTCACCGGTGGGGAACACCACCTCATAGGCCGCCCAGGCCATGTCCCCGACGATCCGCACCCGCCGCTGCTCGAAGCGGGCGAGATAGGCGAGATAGGGACAAGGATCCGGATCGCTTTCGATGTCCCGCTCAAAGGCATCGGCGATCTCGCTCCAGTTCCCACGGCGCGTAAGGCCGCCATTCCCGAGCCGGGCCAGCCAGAGATCGTCGGACGTGCCGACGTGACAGAATGCGAAGTCCGCGATGTCGCGGTTCCATTGCGCGATATGCTCGCGCCGGATCAGCGTCCACACAGCGGTTTCGTCGTCCGTCGCACCGCTTTCCCGCGGGGCTGTGGCGGCGCGGGATTGCGCGCAAACCTCGTCGATCCGGCGAACCAGCTCGCTGTCGCGAAACCAGCGGGACGGATTGGGATGCCCACGCCGCGCGAGCTCGGCGACGACGCCCCGGTGTCCGTCGAAGGCTCCGCTCATGGCGAGCCACCAGCCGCGGTGGATGGCCTCGTTCATCTCCTCCTTGGACGAGAGATTCATCGCGTGGTCTGTCCCCCGATCCTGTGACGAGCGCTTCCGCGGCCCCGCGCTAACCCTCGCTCGCCATCGCGCCGATGGCCTCAGCGAGGAACCTAGCCATGAAACTCACCTTCGTCACCGCTGCCGCCACGGCGGTCCTGCTCTGCGGCGGCTTCGCCATCGCGGTCGCGGCCGACGCATCCCAGGGCGACGCCATTACGGCCGATCGCGCCCAGGTGGCCCACACGCCCTTCGGCAACATCCGCATCGTCGCCACAGCCGCCGAGACGAACGGTCTCGCCGGTGCGTTCGTGACCGACGAGGCGCCCGGCAGCAAGGGGCCCGGCCACACCCACACCAAGGAGGCCGAGCTCTACTACATCATCGATGGCACCTACCGGTTCTACGTCGGTTCGCAGGTCTTCGACGTCGGGCCGGGCAGCACGGTGAGCGTGCCGGTCAATGTCTCGAGCCGCTACGACAATGTCGGCTCGACGCAGGGCCACATGCTAGTGACCGAACTCCCCGGCGGCTTCGAACAGTTCTTCCTCGACATCGAGCAGCAGAAGGCCGACACCCCGGCTAAAATCTCGGCGCTCGAGAAATCGCGCGGCATCATCAACAGCGATCTCGAAAAGATGAAGTGAGCGCGGCGCGGCGCGGGCCTCCTCCCGCGCCGCCCCTCAGTTCTGCTGCCGCAGCCTGTGGTAGTGGGCCAGCAACCCCCGGGTGGAGGCGTCGTGATCGCCCTTGGCCGTCGCATCCTGCACTTCGGGCAACACCGCCTTGGCGAGCTGCTTGCCGAGCTCGACTCCCCACTGATCGTAGGAATTGACGTTCCAGACCGTGCCTTGGACGAAGACCTTGTGCTCGTAGAGGGCAACGAGCGAACCGAGCACTTCGGGCGTCAGCTTGGGATACATGATCGTGTTGCTCGGCCGGTTGCCGGGGAACATCTTGTGCGGAGTGAGCATCTTGATCTGCTCTTTGCCAAGACCCTGGGCCGTCAGCTCCGCGACCACTTCGGTCTTGCTCTTTCCCAGCATCAGCGCTTCCGACTGCGCCAGCACGTTGGCGACCAGCTTTTCGTGGTGCGGCGGCAGCTGCTCGTGCGGGTTCGCCGCGATCAGGAAATCACAGGGGATCACCGACGTCCCCTGATGGATGAGCTGGTAGAAGGCGTGCTGGCCGTTGGTGCCCGGCTCGCCCCAGATCACCGGGCCCGAGGGATAGTCCAGCTGCTTGCCTTCGAGGTTCACGGACTTGCCGTTGCTCTCCATGTCCTGCTGCTGGAGGTACGCGGGGAAGCGGCTGAGCCGCTGGTCGTAGGGCAGCACCGCGTGGGTCGAGAACCCCCAGGCGTTGCGGTACCAGACGCCGAGCATTCCCAGGATCACGGGCAGGTTCCTGTCGAGCCGCGTCTTGAGGAAGTGCTGGTCCATCTCGTAGGCGCCCTTGAGGAACGCCTCGAAATTGTCGAACCCCACCGCGATCGCCACCGGCAGGCCGATGGCCGACCACACCGAATAGCGGCCCCCCACCCAGTCCCAGAAGCCGAAGATGCGGTCCTGGCGGATGCCGAACGCGTCGCAGGCCTTGAGGTTGGTGGAGACGGCGGCGAAATGGTCGTTGACCGCCTTGTCGCCGAGCGCGTCGGCGATCCACTTCCGCGCCGAATGCGCGTTGGTCATGGTCTCGTCGGTGGTGAAGGTCTTGCTCGCGATGATGAACATTGTGCGCTTGGGGTCGAGCCCCGCGAGCGTATCGTGGATATGGGCGCCGTCGACGTTGCTGACATAGTGGGCCCGCAGATCGGGCCGCGTGTAGGGCGCGAGCGCCAGTGTCGCCATCACCGGACCAAGGTCGGAACCGCCGATCCCGATGTTGACCACGTCAGTGAACGTCTCGCCGGTCGCGCCCTTGATCGAACCGTCGCGGACCTGGGCGCTGAACGCCTTCATCGCCGCGAGCACCGCCCGAACGTCGGGCATCACGTCGCGGCCGTCGACCTTCACCGGCTTGTCGCCCTGGTAGCGGAGCGCCATGTGCATCACCGCGCGGTCCTCGGTGATGTTGATGTGCTTGCCGGCCCACATTGCCTTCCGCCGGCCCTCGACATCGGCGGCCCGCGCGATCTCGATCAGCGCATCCATCGCCTTCTCGTCGATCCGGTTCTTGGAATAGTCGAGCAGGATGTCGCCGGCATTGGCCGAGAACCGCTTGAAGCGGTTGGGATCGAGCGCGAACAGCTCGCGCATCGGCTGCGCCTCGAGGCGCTTGCGATGCTTCATCATCGGGTTGAGCAGGGATTTGCGGTTCGACGCCATGGTGGCTCCCCTAGTTGGCAGGCAGGTCGCCGCGCGCCCAGCCGGCGCGGGTTTGTGCCGCATAATCGGAAAACGTGCCAGCCTCGATGGCCGTGCGGGCGCCCTGCACCAGCTCCTGATAATAGCCGAGGTTGATCTGGCTGAGGATCATGGCGCCGAGGATCTCTTCGGTGCGGACGAGGTGGTGGAGGTAGGCCCGGCTGAAGCGCCGGCAGTTGGAATTGGGCGAGGCGTCGTCGAGCGGCCGCGGATCGTCCTTATGGCGCGCGTTCTTCAGATTGATGACGCCGAAGCGGGTGTACACATGGCCGTGCCGGCCGGCCCGCGTGGGGTGCACGCAGTCGAACATGTCGATGCCGCGCCCGATGGCACCGAGGATGTCGTCGGGCTTGCCCACGCCCATGAGGTAGCGCGGCTTGTCCGCCGGCAGCTCCGGCGTGATCTCGCCGAGCACGCGGAACATCGTCTCCTGCGGCTCGCCGACCGCCAGCCCGCCGACGGCGTAGCCGTCGAAGCCGATCGACCTGAGCCCCGCGGCCGACCTGGAACGCAGTTCCATGTCGTCGCCGCCCTGGTTGATGCCGAACAGCGCGCGGTGCGGCTGGTTGCCGAAGGCGTCCTTGCTACGCTGCGCCCAGCGCAGGCTCAGCTCCATCGCGCGTTCCATTTCCGGACGCGCATTGGGCAGCGGGATGCATTCGTCGAGCTGCATGATGATGTCGCTGTCGAGCAGCGTCTGGATTTCGATCGAACGCTCGGGCGTCAGCTCATAGGCGGTGCCGTCGATATGCGAGCGGAAGGTGACCCCCTGCTCCGTCAGCTTCCTGAGCTTGGCCAGCGACATCACCTGGAA
>CAYRZM010000052.1:0-7574 GCA_964428685.1 uncultured Devosia sp.
TAGGCGACGTTGGCGAGGAGGAAGCCGACCTTGCCGCCGCAGTCGAAACTCCTGCCGACATATTTGACGCCGGTGAAGGCCTGCTGGCGCATCAGCGACTGCATGGCGTCGGTGATCTGGATTTCGCCGCCGGCGCCGCGCGGCTGGTCGGCAAGCAGCGAGAAGATTTCGGGCTGGAGGATGTAGCGGCCCGAGATGATGAGGTTCGAGGGCGCGTCCTTGAGTTTTGGCTTTTCGACCATCGCGGTGATCGAGAAACCTTCGTCCGGGCCTTTGCCGCGCGCGACGACGCCATAGGACGAGACCTCCTCCCTGGGCACTTCCTCGACGGCGATCACGTTGCCACCAGTCTCCTCGTAGGCTTCCATCATCTGCTTCAGGACGCCGGGCGAGGCCTTGAACAGCATGTCGGGCAGCAGCAGCGCGAAGGGCTGGTCGCCGACCAACTCGCGCGCGCACCAGACGGCATGGCCGAGGCCGAGCGGCTCCTGCTGGCGGGTGAAGCTCGTCTGGCCGGCCTGCGGCAGCTCGCGTTCGAGCTCGGCGAGCGCCGCCGACTTGCCGCGCTCCTGGAGCGTGTGCTCGAGCTCGAACTGCTTGTCGAAGTGGTCCTCGATGACCGACTTGTTGCGGCCGGTGACGAAGACGAAGTGCTCGATGCCGGCCTCGCGCGCCTCGTCCACCGCGTACTGGATCAGCGGCCGGTCGACGACCGTCAGCATCTCCTTGGGCATCGCCTTGGTGGCCGGCAGGAACCGCGTACCGAGGCCGGCAACCGGGAACACCGCGGTGCGAACGCGCTTGGACAAGGCAGAACTCCGGGAGTGACGCTGTAATCCTATCTCAAGAAACGGACCCTAGCATCGCCCCATTAATCGGAGATTGCCGGGATGACGGTGCTTGTAACGGGTGGGGCTGGCTATATCGGCAGCCATATGGCGCTCAGGCTGGGCGATGCCGGGGAAGCGACCGTCGTCCTCGACAATCTGACCACCGGCTTCGACTGGGCAGTCGACCACCGGGCAAGCTTCGTCCAGGGCGATGCCGGCGACACCGAGTTCGTCGGCCGGCTCATCAAGGAGCGCGGCATCACCGAGATCATCCACTTCGCCGGCTCGATCGTCGTGCCGGAATCGGTCACCGACCCGCTCAAATACTACCGCAACAACACCGCCACCTCGCGCAACCTGCTGGAAGCGGCGGTGAAGGGCGGGGTCGAGCGGTTCATCTTTTCGTCCACCGCCGCGGTCTACGGCATGACCGGACTCGCGCCGGTCGAGGAAACGACGCCGCTGCTGCCGATGTCGCCCTACGGCCGCAGCAAGCTGATGACCGAGTGGATGTTGGCCGACGTCGCCGCGGCGCATCCGATCAAATATGGCGTGCTGCGCTACTTCAACGTGGCGGGCGCCGATCCGCAGAAGCGGAGCGGCCAGTCGACGCCGCTCGCCACCCACCTCATCAAGGTCGCCTCCCAGACCGCGCTCGGGCAACGGCCGAAGATGGACATTTTCGGCACCGACTATCCGACTCCAGACGGCACCTGCGTGCGCGACTACATCCACGTCACCGATCTCATCGAAGCGCACAAGCTGCTGCTCGACCATCTGCGCGGCGGTGGCGACTCCACCACGCTCAACTGCGCCTACGGGCAGGGCTATTCGGTGCGGCAGGTGATCGACACGGTGAAGTCGGTGTCGGGCGTCGATTTCCGCGTCGACGAAGGCCCGCGCCGCGCCGGCGATCCTGCCTCGATCACGGCCACCGGTGAAAAGGTCCGCAGCGTCCTCGGCTGGCAGCCGGCACACGCGGATTTGCGCGAGATGGTGTCGACCGCGCTCGACTGGGAGCGGTCTCTGGCGCGGCGGAATCGCTGAGGTCACGATGGCGCCACGACGCGTCGCCATCCTTGCGTGATGTCCCCGACGTGCTCACCAATCACGGCGCCCACCCTCCCCCTCGCGGAAAGCGTAGCGCAGCTCGGAGCGCAGCGACCTAGCGAAGCTGGGGAGGGGGGAGCAGCCGGTATCGCGCGCGCCTCGCACCCCCTCCGAGCTGCGCTAGGCCTGCGGCCAAGCTCCGCTACCTCCCTCATGAAGGGAGAGGTGATCCGACTGCTGATTGCGACGATCGTCACCGGCTTTCTCGCCGCCTCCGCCCATGCCGAATCTTTCGGGGAATTCCTGCACGCCTTCGAGCCGACCGCCGTTGCCGGCGGGGTCAGTCCCACCGTCTATGAGCTCTCGACTGCGGGCCTCACGCCAGATCCGTCGATCGCTGATCTGGTCGAGAAGCAGCCCGAGTTCACCACCCCGATCTGGACCTATCTCGACCAGCGGGTGTCGCAGAAGCGCGTCGACAACGGCCGGGCCGCGATGGAGGCCAATCGCGCGCTGTTTCTCGCCGTCGGCAAGCGCTTCGGGGTCGATCCGTACCTGCTGGGCGCCATCTGGGGGATCGAGACGAGCTATGGGGCGGTGCTCGACAATCCCACATTCATCAAGCCGGTGGTGCGCTCGCTGGCGACGCTCGTCTATCAGCACCGCGGCCGCTACGAGCTCGACAAGGCCGATTTCATCGCGGCGCTGAAACTTGTGCAGCGCGGGCCACTCGATGCGCGGCATCTCAAGGGCTCGTGGGCCGGCGCGATCGGGCACCTCCAGGTCAATCCCTCGAACGTCGTTCTGCATGGCACCGACGGCGATGGGGATGGCAGGATCGACCTCCAGGATTCGCTCGCCGACGCGCTCGCTACCTCGGCAAAATTCCTGCTCGATCTGGGCTACGTGCCGGGCGTCGACTGGGGCTATGAGGTGACGGTGCCCAAGGGCTTCGACTGGCTGCTCGCCGATCGCGGGACCATGCAGCCGATCGCCATGTTCAAGGCGCTGGGCGTGGCGCGCGCCAACGGAAGGCCGTTCGGCGACCCGCAGGTCAAGGTGTTCCTCTATGCGCCCGCCGGCGCCACGGGGCCGGTGTTCCTGATGACGGGCAACTATCTCGTGCTCAAGGGCTACAATTTTTCCGACAGCTATGCGCTGGCGGTAAGCCATCTCGCCGACCGGCTCAAGGGCTCGGGCGACTTCGTCGCGCCCTGGCCGCGCGACACGAAACTCCCCAATCTCGGCCAGCGCATCGCGATTCAATCGGCGCTCGGCAAGCTCGGCTACTACGACGGCCCCGCCGACGGCCGCCTCGGACCCCTGACCTCGCTGGCCTATGCGAAGTTCCAGGCGAGTCGTGGCGAGGTTGCCGACGGTTTCATCACCGCCGCGGCGTTCGATGCGCTGACGGCCGCGCTCCGCTGACTGCCTTCTTTTCTTCCAGAAACGAAGGCATAGTCCGGGCCGTGTTCCGCCGCCTCGTCCTCATCCTTCTGATCGCGCTCTTTGCCGCGGGCGAAATCGCGCCGGTGCTGGTCTATGCGCAGGATACGGGGGGAGGCGACACCACGCAGCCGGCGCCGCCCAAACGCAAGACGCTGTTCGATTTCCTCTTCGGCGGCAACGGGCAGGACGACCAGCAGACCCCCGCCCCGGTGGTGAAGGCCCCCGTGGTAGTAAAACCCAAGAAGGGCGCGCTGCCGGCGATCCCGAAGCCCTCGGTGCAGAAATCGCCGACCGCCACCCGGGTGGCGATCTTCGGCGACACGATGGCGTCCGACCTCGCGGCGGCGCTCGACCGCTTCTATTCGGACGATCCCAACATCATCATCATCAACCAGGGCGTCGCCTCGTCGAGCTTCGCGCGTCCCGACTTCTTCGACTGGGACAAGACGGCGGCCGACCAGGTGAGCAAGAACACCTTCGACATCGCCGTCATGATGATCGGCACGAACGACCGGCAGAGCATCAAGTCCGACACCGGCACGCTCAAATCGGGCACCGACGACTGGAACGCCGCCTACAAGGCGCACGTGGCCGATTTCGTGCAGGCGGTGCGCGGCGCCAACAAGCCGATCATCTGGGTGGGGCTGCCCGCCATGGCCAAGACCGATGTGTCCAACTGGATCAGCGCCGTCAGCGCCATCCAGCGGCTTGCGGTGTTCGCCGGCGGCGGCGACTTCGTCGACATCTACGACCGCTTCGTCGACGACGACGGCAACTACACCGACACCGGCCCCGACCTCAACGGCAACCAGGTGCAGATGCGCCGCTCGGACGGGGTGCGCTTCACCTCGGCGGGCGACGACAAGGTCGCCTACGATGTGAGCCAGACGCTCAAGCTCTATTATCACGGCGGCGGCGGCGTGGGTCTCACCGTCGCCGATGCGCTCGCCGGCACCGATGCCGCGCTGATGGTGCGGCCGCCCTATCAGGGGCTCGGCCAGACGCGGCTGCTCGAAGTCGCCGGCGCGGTGATCCCGCTCAACCAGGCGCCCAAGCGCGCGCAGGATCTGGTGACGGCGACGACCGCGCCCGCGGCCGACGAGGCGTTCGACGTCAGGCAGCTCATCGACGCGCCGGTCGGCCGCGTGGATGCCTTCGGCGTCGGCAAGCCGCCGGCGGTGCCTGCCGACGAGGCCAGCAAGACGACCGCCTCGGTCGCCGCGGCGCAGTGAGCGATCCGGCCGAGCCGCTGTTCGACACGCTGCTCGAGCGGATCGGCGAATTCGCCGGTCCGGGGCTCACCATGGTCGCGGTCGATGCCATCGATGCCGACGATGCCGTCGCCTTCGCCGATGCGCTGGCGGGCCGGCTCGAAGCCGACGAGCAGGTGGCGGTGCGGACCGGCATTGCGGGCTTCTCGACGCCGCGTGCGAAGCGTTTCGCGCGGGGCCGCGATTCGGCCGAGGGCCTCTATCGCGACAGCACCGATCTCGATGCGCTGCGCGAGGCGCTGCTTTATCCGGCGCGCATCGGCCTGCCGTTCCGCACGGCGGTGTTCGATCCCGCCCGCGACCGGCCGATCGCGGTCAATCCGCTGGTCGTGCCGCTGCCGGCGGTGCTGGTGTTCGACGGCGTGTTCCTCCATCGCAAGGAGCTGCGCGACGAGTGGGACCTCACCATCTGGCTCGACGTGCCGTTCGCGGTCGCGCTGGCGCGCCGCGCCGCCCGCCACGGCGGCGACCCGCACCCCGCCGCGCCCGCCAACCGCCGCATCGCCGAGGCGCAAGCGCTCTACGAGAAGGAAGCGCGGCCGCTGAAGCAGGCGGACCTGGTGATCGACTATGCCGATCCGGAGCGGCCGGTGATCGTGCGGGGCTGAGATCCTCCACCTCCCCCTTCACGGGGGAGGCAAGCGGAGCTTAGGCCGAAGGCCTTAGCGCAGCTCGGAGGGGGTGGGAGGCCGACTCGATGCCGATTTCGCCCCCCTCCCCAGTTTCGCTACGGACCTGTCGGTCCTAGCTGCGCTACCCCTCCCCGCAAGGGGGAGGGTGAAGCAAGCCGTAGTGCTCACCGCGGCAGCGTGGTCTCGCCCATCAGGCTCAGGTCGACGGCGCGGGCGCACTGGCGGCCTTCGCGGATGGCCCAGACCACCAGCGACTGGCCGCGGCGCATGTCGCCGCACGAAAACACCTTCGGCTTGCTCGTCTGATACTTGAAGGTGTCGGCGAAGACGTTGCCGCGCTTGTCGAGCTCGACGCCGAGGTCCTTGATCATGCCGTCCTGCACCGGGCCGAGGAAGCCCATGGCGAGCAGCACGAGATCGGCCTTGAGCTCGAACTCCGTTCCAGGAATGGGCTGGAACTTATTGTCGGCGCGGGCGCAGACCAGCTTCTTGACCACGCCGTTCTCGCCCTCGAAGCGCACGGTGGCGACGGCGAAGTCGCGGGTCACGCCCTCTTCCTGCGACGACGAGGTGCGCATCTTCAGCGGCCAGAGCGGCCAGACCAGCGGTTTGTTCTCGTGCTCGGGCGGGGCGGGCATGATCTCGATCTGGGTGACCGAAAGCGCCCCCTGGCGGTTGCTGGTGCCGATGCAGTCCGAACCGGTGTCGCCGCCGCCGATCACCACCACGTGCTTGCCGCCCGCAAGGATCGGCTTCACGTTGTTGAGCGGCTCGTCGGAGACGCGGCGGTTCTGCTGCGGCAGGAAATCCATGGCGAAATGGATGCCGTCGAGCTCGCGGCCGGGGATCGGCAGGTCGCGCGGCTTTTCGGCGCCGCCGGCGAGCGCGATCGCATCGTACTGCGTCTCGAGGTCGGCGACGCTGAGGTCGCGGCCCACATGCACGCCGTAATGGAAGGTCACGCCCTCGGCTTCCATCTGGGCCACGCGCCGGTCGAGGTGGCGCTTTTCCATCTTGAAGTCGGGGATGCCGTAACGCATCAGGCCGCCGGCCTTGCCGTTCTTTTCATAGACGTGGACGTCGTGCCCCGCGCGCGCCAGCTGCTGCGCGCAGGCGAGGCCCGACGGGCCGGAGCCGATCACCGCGATCTTCCTGCCGGTCTTCTGCGGCGCGATCTCGGGCGTGATCCAGCCTTCTTCCCAGCCCTTGTCGACGATGGCGCATTCGATTGTCTTGATGCTCACCGGCTCGTCGCGGATGTTGAGCGTGCATGCCGCCTCGCACGGGGCGGGGCAGATGCGGCCGGTGAATTCGGGGAAGTTGTTGGTCGACTGCAGGTTGCGCAGCGCCTTCAGCCAGTCGCCGCGATAGACGAGGTCGTTCCAGTCGGGGATCTGGTTGTTGACCGGGCAGCCATTGTGACAATAGGGCACGCCGCAATCCATGCAGCGCGCCGCCTGGTCGCGCGTCTTCTTGTCCCCAAGCGGCAGGACGAACTCGGAGTAGGTCTTGAGCCGCTCGGCGACCGGCGCGTAGTCGCGGTCGTCCTTCTCGATCTCGAGGAAGCCGGTGATCTTGCCCATAACGCTTACTCCGCCGCGACCTGAAGCCGGGCCTGTTCCTTTTCGAGCTCGGCGAGAGCCCGGCGGTATTCGACCGGCATGACCTTCTTGAACTTCGGCAGGTAGGTCGCCCAGTTGTCGAGAATGTTGGCGGCCACCGACGAGCCGGTGAAGGCTTTGTGCCGGGCGATCAGCGCGCGCAGGCGCTTGGCGTCGCCGTTGGCGAGGTTGCCGATGATCTCGACGAGGCCCTTGGTCTCGAGGTCCCCGTAGTGGCCGTAGTCGCGCTCGGAGATGTCCTCCTCTTCGACCACCGGCTCGAGCGCCACCATCGACATGTTGCAGCGGCTCTCGAAGCTGCCGTCCTCGTCGAGCACATAGGCGATGCCGCCCGACATACCCGCCGCGAAGTTGCGGCCGGTCTTGCCGAGGACAACGGCGACGCCGCCGGTCATGTATTCGCAGCCGTGGTCGCCGGTGCCTTCGACGATGGCGACGGCGCCCGAGTTGCGGACGGCGAAGCGCTCGCCGGCGATGCCGCGGAAGTAGACCTCGCCGGAGGTGGCGCCGTAGAGCGCGGTGTTGCCGATGACGATCGACTCCTCGGGCTTTGCCGCCGACTTTTCGGAGGGGCGCACGACCAGCCGGCCGCCGCTCAGGCCCTTGCCGACATAGTCGTTGGCCTCGCCCACGAGGTCAATCGAGACGCCGTGCGCGAGGAAGGCGCCGAACGACTGGCCGCCGGTGCCGCTGAGCGAGATCGCAATGGTGTCCTCGGGC
>CAYRZM010000053.1:0-7404 GCA_964428685.1 uncultured Devosia sp.
CATCAAGCCGTCGCGGCTTGAAGAGGTGCGTCAGGCGCTCAACTCGCTCGACGTGCACGGCATGACCGTGACCGAGGTCAAGGGCTACGGCCGGCAGAAGGGCCATTCGGAAATCTACCGCGGCACCGAATATGCGGTGCATTTCCTGCCCAAGCTCAAGATCGAGATCGCGGTGGACGACGCGCAGTCGGACGCCATCGTCTCGGCCATCCGCGAGAGCGCCCAGACCGGCCGCATCGGCGACGGCAAGATCTTCGTCCTCGACCTGTTGGCCGTCACCCGCATCCGCACCGGCGAAACCGGCGCGGCCGCCCTCTAGCACCGGTTTCGGGAGAACACGATGAAACTGCAAAACACTCTGACCCTGCTGGGGAGCGCGGCGCTGGCATCGGCGCTGATGGTCGCCCCGGCTTTCGCGCAGGCGGCCGCCTCGCCGATCAACTCGGGCGACACCGCCTGGATGCTCACCTCCATGGCCCTGGTCCTGATGATGACCATTCCGGGCCTCGGCCTCTTCTATGCCGGCATGGTGCGCAAGAAGAACGTGCTCGCCACGGTGATGCAGAGCTTCGCCATCACCTGCATCGTGACGGTGCTGTGGTTCATCATCGGCTACTCGATCGCCTTCACCAATGACGACCCGACCGCGCCGGGCGCCTTCATCGGCTCGTTCGCCCACTTCTTCCTCAATGGCATCGGCGCGCAGTCGGTGAACCCGCTGGCCGGCACCATTCCGGAATACGTGTTCAACGCCTTCCAGATGACCTTCGCGATCATCACCCCGGCGCTGATCTGCGGCGCCTTCGCCGAACGCATGAAGTTCTCGGCGCTCTTGATCTTCATGTCGCTGTGGCTGCTCTTCGTCTATGCCCCGATCGCCCACTGGGTGTGGGGCGGCGGCTTCCTCGGCGGGCTGGGCGTGCTCGACTTCGCCGGCGGCACCGTGGTGCACATCAACGCCGGCGTCGCGGGCCTCGTCTGTGCCCTCGTCCTCGGCAAGCGCAAGGGCTTCGGCACCACCAACATGGCGCCGCACAACCTGACCCTCACCTATATCGGCGCCTCGCTGTTGTGGGTCGGCTGGTTCGGCTTCAACGCCGGTTCGGCCGTGGCCGCCAACGGCCTCGCCGGTGCGGCGATGATGAACACGCAGGTGGCGACCGCCGCGGCGGCGCTCGCCTGGATGTTCGCCGAATGGATGGTGGTCAAGAAGCCGAGCGTGCTCGGCATCCTCTCGGGCGCCGTCGCCGGCCTCGTCGCTGTTACCCCGGCCTCCGGCTTCGTCAACCCGACCGGCGCCTTCGTGATCGGCATCGTCGCCGGTGTGCTCTGCTACTACGCCGCCGCCCACCTCAAGAAGATGCTCGGCTATGACGACTCGCTCGACGCGTTCGGCGTGCACGGCATCGGCGGCATCATCGGTGCGCTCCTGACCGGCGTCTTCGCCGATCCGGCGATCAACGGCCATGCCGGCCTCGTCTTCGGCAATCCGGGCCAGGTCTGGACCCAGATCGAGGGCATCGCGGTGACCATCGTGTGGACCGCCGTGATCAGCTGGGTGATCCTGATGATCACCCGCGTGCTGGTGGGCCTGCGTCCCTCCGAACTCGACGAAGAGGAAGGCCTCGACATCTCCCAGCACGGCGAGAGCGTCACCGAATAGTTTCATCCTGTTCCCGGCGCGGGCCCTCTCCTCCCCGCTCGCGCCGGGCAAACTCCGGGCAGCCCTTCGGGGCTGCCCCCTTCCGATCCGGCGTGCAGTCCATGTTCCTCTTGGCCCGCCACAGAGGCTTCCCACTCGCAAACCGCATGGGCTGCACACCCGATCGGATGTCCCCGATGAAACTGAGGCCCGCCCTGTGCGGGCCTTTTGT
Organism: uncultured Devosia sp.; assembly: GCA_964428685.1. Lineage (GTDB taxonomy): Bacteria > Pseudomonadota > Alphaproteobacteria > Rhizobiales > Devosiaceae > Devosia_A. The sequence continues at coordinate 1,875 of CAYRZM010000053.1, forward strand.
TTTCGCGCGGCGACCGGCGGCACAACCCTATGGTTAGCCTCGGATTAACCACGCCGCCCTAGGATCGCCGCTCAGTCTCCTGTTCCGAGTGTTGCGATGCCGGCCCGTCCCGCGATTGAAGACCACAGTTCCGCGCCCGCCATCGCCATCTCCATCCCGGTCCGGCTGATCGGCATCGTCCTTCTCGGCCTCATCGGCCTCCTGATGGCGGCGCTGGCGAGCTGGTCGGTGGACGATCCCTCGCTCTCCTATGCGACCAGCCGCCCCGTCTCGAACTGGCTCGGCTTTCCCGGCGCCGTCGCCGCGGACCTGAGCTTCCAGGTGCTGGGCCTCGGCATCATCGCGCTCCTCATTCCGCCGGCGCTCTGGGGCTGGAGCTTCGTGCGCCGCCGCGTGCCCCCCAACCTCGGGCTGCGGCTCATCTGCTGGCTGGGCGCCAGCGGCCTCGTGACCGGCGTCCTCGCCTTCATGCCGACCCCCGCCAGCTGGCCGCTGCCGACAGGGCTCGGCGGCCTCATCGGCTCGGGCTTTTCCAATCTCGCCGCGCTGGTGACCGGCGCCCATCCGCAGCCGGTGACGGCGTGGCTCTTCGCCATCATCCTCACCGCGCCGACGCTGGCGCTGCTCTGGCTGGCGCTCGGCGCCCAGGCCCTGCGCATGCCCGCGCCGGCCAAGGGCAAGGGCCGCGCATCCGCGACCGACGACGACGGCGCCGAGCGCGCCGGCCTCCTTGACATCGCCATCGGAGCGCTGGTGCATCTCGCCTTCTCGACCCGCTCGGCGCTCCGCCGGGCCATCGCGCAGGCGCGCGACAACGCCGCCGCGCAGCGCGAGGCCGAAGCTGCCGAGTGGCGCGGCGAAGCCCGCGAGCCGATGATGGCCGGCGCCGCGCCCCGCATCGTTGCGCCCGGCACCGACCGCCGCGAGCCCACCATCACCATCGACCGCTCCTATCTCGGCGGCGAACCGGCCGCGATGGAGGACGACGCGTCCGAAGAGGGCGAAGAGGACGCGCCGGTCGCGCCCCGTGCCCGCGTCTCGGCACCGGCCAGGCGCCCTGCCCCCGGCAGCCGCGCGGCGCGCGAGGCGCAGGCCTCGCTGCTCGAAGACGAGAGCGGCTTCGAGCTGCCGGCGCTGAGCCTTCTCGCCGAAGCCAAGCATCGCGGCATGGCCGACGAGCACCGGCCGGAGCGGCTCGAGGCCATGGCCCGCCGGCTCGAAGGCGTGCTCGAGGACTTTGGCGTCAAGGGCGACATCATCAATGTCCGCCCCGGCCCGGTGGTCACGCTCTACGAGCTCGAGCCCGCACCCGGCATCAAGTCGAGCCGCGTGATCTCCCTCGCCGACGACATCGCTCGCTCGATGAGCGCGATCTCCGCCCGCGTCGCCGTAGTACCGGGCCGCAACGCCATCGGCATCGAGCTCCCGAACGAGAACCGCGAGACGGTCTACCTGCGCGAAATGCTGGCGAGCCAGGATTTCGAGAAGATGAAGGGCAAGCTCCCCATCTGCCTCGGCAAGACCATCGGCGGCGAGCCCATCATCGCCGACCTCGCGCGCATGCCGCACCTGCTCATTGCCGGCACCACCGGCTCGGGCAAGTCGGTAGGCATCAACACCTTCATCCTGTCGCTGCTCTACCAGATGACGCCGGAGCAGTGCCGCCTGATCATGATCGACCCCAAGATGCTGGAGCTGTCGATCTACGACGGCATCCCGCACCTTTTGACGCCGGTGGTGACCGATCCCAGCAAGGCCGTGACCGCGTTGAAGTGGGCGGTGCGCGAGATGGAGGATCGCTATCGTAAGATGAGCAAGATCGGTGTGCGCAACATCGACGGCTTCAACGCCCGCGTGTCGGAAGCCGCCGAGAAGGGCGAGACCATCACCCGCACCGTGCAGACCGGCTTCGACCGCGAGACCGGCGAAGCGATCTACGAGAGCGAGCAGTTCGAGCTCGAGCCCTTGCCGTTCATCGTCGTCGTCATCGACGAGATGGCCGACCTGATGATGGTCGCCGGCAAGGACATCGAAGGCGCCGTGCAGCGCCTCGCCCAGATGGCGCGCGCCGCCGGCATTCACGTCATCATGGCGACGCAGCGCCCCTCGGTCGACGTCATCACCGGCACGATCAAGGCCAACTTCCCCACCAGAATCTCGTTCCAGGTGACGAGCAAGATCGACAGCCGCACGATTCTGGGCGAGCAGGGCGCCGAGCAGCTCCTCGGCAACGGCGACATGCTCTACATGGCGGGCGGCGGCCGCATCCGGCGCCTCCACGGCCCGTTCGTCTCCGACAGCGAGGTCGAGAGCGTGGTCAAGCATCTCAAGTCGCAGGGGGCGCCGGACTATCTCGACTCGATCACCACCGAGGAAGAGGAATTCGACCCCGAAAGCGCGACCGGCGACGGCGAATTCGGCGGCTCGGGTGACGAGCTCTACGACAAGGCCGTCAACATCGTGCTGCAGGACAAGAAGGCCTCGACCTCCTACGTCCAGCGCCGCCTCGCCATCGGCTACAACCGCGCCGCGAGCCTGATCGAACGGATGGAGAAGGAGGGCGTGATCTCGCCCGCCAACCATTCCGGCAAGCGCGAAATTTTGGTGGGCGAGGGCGCCTACTGACGGGCCCGCCCTAGGTGCTCATCGTATAAGGGTTGACGAATATAAGCGGCGGATTGTAATCCTTCATCGTCCCGGAGGATGCCGATGCCGCTCGATCTTTCTGCCCACATGCAGGCCATGGTCCGCACGGTTCGCCATCTCGAGCGCGACGGCAAGCCGGCCAAGGCGGTGGTCGCGAGCACCACCTACGATACCGATGCCGCCGACCTTTGGGACGCGCTGACTAATCCGAAGCGCCTGCCGCGCTGGTTTCTGCCCGCGTCGGGCGACCTCAGGCTCGGCGGCCGCTACCAGTTCGCCGGCAATGCCGGCGGCACCATCACCGAATGCGTGCCGAACAAGCGGATCGGCGCGACGTGGGAATTCGGCGGCGGCGTCACCTGGGTGACGGTGACACTGACCCCCATGGGTTCGAGCACAAAGCTCGAGCTCGAACATGTCGCGCTCATCGATCCGAAGCTGCCGCCCTTCGGTCCCGGCGCGGTGGGCGTCGGCTGGGAACTCGGGCTCATGGGCCTCGCCCATCACGTCGCCGACCCCGCGGCGCACATCGATCCGGCCGAAGGCATGGCGTGGCCGACGACGCCCGAGGGCAAGGCGTTTGTGCGCACATCGTCGACCGGCTGGGGCGAGGCCGATATCGCGGCCGGCGAGGACCCCGCGGCGGCCCGCGCCGGCGCCGAGATGACGCGGCAGTTCTACACCGGCGAGATGCCGCCGCCGGGAGCCTAGGGTCTTGGCCGGGCCAGCCTCCGCGCGGCGGCGGGACAAGGCGACGCAGGCGCACGCCTTCGACGTGCTGGGCGACCCCGTCCGCCGCCGCATCCTCGAGCTGCTGGCCGAGCGCGAGCACGCGTCGGGCGACGTGGTCGCCGCGATCGGCCGGGAGTTCGGCATCACCCAGGCGGCGGTGTCGCAGCACCTGAAGGTGCTGCGCGACTCCGGCTTTGCGCGCGTGCGCGCCGAAGGCACGCGGCGGCTCTACACGCTCGACACCGCGCCGCTCGAAGCGGTCGACGCCTGGCTCGACCATTTCCGCGGCTTCTGGACGCATCGGCTGCTGGCGCTCGGCACCGAAATCGCGCGCGGCAAGACGCAGCGGAAAAGGGAGGGTTAACCCGCCCGGTGGCAGCTTCGCGCTGTTGCCGCAATTGCCCGCTAGCGGTAGCGCACGAAGACAAGGACTTTGCCCATGCTGCGCCGCTCGCTGCTCTCCCTGCTCGCCGTCGCTGCCGCAATGCCGCTGCTGCCCGCCGCCGCGCAGGACGCCTCGGCGCCGCCGCCGGCTGGATCGACGCCGGCGCCGGTCGACCTCATGGGCGATGCCAGCGCGCCGCAGCCGACCGACAGCCCGCGGGCGCTGACGCCGGACGAGATCGACCTCATCAACGCCATCTCCGACCACAACACCGCCATCACCACGATGGTGGGCAAGTTCCTCCAGGTCGACACCCAGGGCGCGCGCATCGAAGGCACCTTTTACCTGCAGCGGCCGGGCAAGATCCGCTTCCGCTACAACCCGCCCAGCCACGAGGAAATCCTTTCGATCGGCCAGGGCTTTTACGTCATCGACCGCGAAGAGAAGACGCAATACGCCTATCCGCAGGACAAGGTGCCGCTGCGCCAGTTCCTCGACGAAAAGATCGACCTGCTGCATGCGGGGCTGACCGCCATCGCGCAGTCGGCCAACTATGTGTCGCTGACGCTCCAGGACGACACGCCCGCCGGCACCATCAAGATCGCGCTGGTCTTCGACAAGGCGAGCAAGGACCTCGTCCAGTGGGTGCTGACCGACCCCACCGGGGTCTCGCTCACCTTCTCGCTCTACGACGTGCAGCAGGGCGTCGACATCCCGCGCTCGTATTTCTACCTCAACATCACCGACTACAATCAGGTGCAGCCCAACACCTGAGGGCCGACCGCTCAAGTTTCGCAAATTCTGGCAGCGAGCGCCCACCACTGCTATTTTCCCCCGTATTCGTCAGGGGGTTTCAATGGCAAGATTCTTCTACTTCGCCGGAGGGGCGTTCTTCGTGATCACCGGACTGCTTCCGGTCTTTCTTCGTCTGAGTGCGCAGTCACCGCTGGGGACCGACATGTATACGGTCCTCGTCATCGCCGCCCAGGGCCTTTTGGCCGCCTTGATACCGGGGCTGCTGCTGATTGGACTCGGCGCGCTCTTGTTCCGGCTGGACAGGATCATTGAGAATACCCAACGCTCCGGGGAGGCGATCGACGCTTCAGGCGATGCCCTGCGATGATCGCGTGACATCGGCAGCGTTTCCGGGCATGGAGCACCATGCCCTCCCTCGCCACCTGGAACATCAATTCAGTCCGCCTACGCATGCCGCTGGTGCTGAAATTCCTCAAGGCTCACCCGGTCGATGTGCTGTGCCTCCAGGAGATCAAGTGCCAGACGGAGCAGTTTCCGCTGAAGCGCTTCGCCCGCGCCGGATACCCGCACGCGGCGGTGCACGGCCAGAAGGGCTATCACGGCGTCGCCATCGTCTCGCGCCATCCGCTGACCGATATTTCGAGCCGGGTCTTCTGCGAGATCGCCGACAGCCGCCACATCTCGGCGACGCTCGATTTCGGCCGCGGCCCGCTGACGGTGCATTCGATCTACATTCCCGCCGGCGGCGACATTCCCGACCCCGAGGTCAATCCGAAATTCGCCCACAAGCTCAACTTCCTCAAGGAGCTGAAGGCCTGGTTCGGCGAGGCCCATTTCAAGGAACGGCAGCTGATCTGCGGCGACTTCAACGTCGCCCCGCACCCCGATGACGTCTGGAGCCACAAGCAGCTGTTGAAGATCGTGAGCCACACACCGGTCGAGACGGCAGCGCTCGATGCGCTGCTCACCGGCAACCACGGCTGGACCGACCTCGTGCGCAAGCACCTCCCC
>CAYRZM010000054.1:0-14062 GCA_964428685.1 uncultured Devosia sp.
TCACGGGAGAAAAGCATGCGCATTTCCGCTATCGCGGCTGGCGTTCTCGGCGCCGCCCTTCTGACCACGACGGCCCTTGCGGGCGAAGTGACGCTGTACACCTGGCGCATCCAGGAGCAGCCGCTGTGGGACTACATCAACAAGAACAAGGTGCTCGGCGACACGACGGTGAAGGTCGTCATCGTCGATTCCGACACCTATGAGCAGAAGCTGACGGTGGCGCTGCAGTCGCCGGGCGTCGACCTCTTCCAGGGCAAGGCGGGCGCGGCCTGGCTCAAGCCCTATGTCGACTCGGGCGTGCTCAAGCCGACCACCACCGACCTCAAGGGCATCGCACCGGCGACCCTCGATGCAGCGCGCGGCCCCGACGGGCAGCTCTACGGCGTGCCCTACGCCGTCGAGATGGAGTCGTTCGTCTACAACACCAAGGTGTTCGCCGATAACGGCATCAGCGCGCCCAAGACGATGGACGACCTGATGGCGGCGGCCGACAAGCTCAAGGCGGCCGGTGTCACGCCAATCAACTTCGGCGCCCGCGCGGGCTGGTGGCTCAATCAGGTCGTGCAGGAAGCCATGACGGCCGGCATGATCCCCGACGATTTCGCCGCCAAGCTCATCACCGGCGAGGCCTGCTTCACCGATCCGACCTATGTGGCGACGCTGCAGGCGGTGAAGGACTGGCAGGACAAGGGCTATCTCAACGACAGCCTGATGGCCGACGATTACGGTGCCATGCGCACCTCGGTCGCGATGGGCGACAGCGCCATGATGCTCGACGGCGTGTGGTCCACGGGCCCGGCCTCGCCGATGTACACGATCAACAAAGACCTCAAGATGGATTTCTTCCCGGTGCCCGGGCAGAACAACAAGGTCTATGCGTTCGGTGACGGCAGCTACCTCGTCAACTCGCAGTCCAAGAACCTCGCCGAAGCGCAGAAGGTCCTCGACTTCACCGCCACCAAGGACTTCGCGGCGCTCTTCACCAAGTATGTGGGCGAGCTCTCGGCCTTTGGCGGGGACTACCCGGTCGACGATCCGCGCCTCAAGGAAGTGGTGGGCCTGATCGCCAACGACTCGGCGAAGCCGACCCCGTACTTCGCCTACGCGCTCAACAAGGGCGAGCCGAGCTACGGCACGCTGGTGGCCGACGGCTACCAGGCGATGCTCTCGGGCCAGCTCTCTCCCGCCGATTTCGCCAAGAAGATCCAGGACGGCCTCAACTCCTGGAACTACGTCGGCGCGGCCAAGTGCAAGTAACGAGAACCTCCCTGGGGCATCTTCGGCCCTGACTCCCAGTGCCGCGGCGACTAATCTCGTCGCGGCATTTTTGTAAGCGGGGCCCGGATGGCGACGTACAAGCAAAAGGCGAACTGGCAGCGGATCGCGCTGCTGACGCCGGGCGTGCTGCTCTACGGCGTGTTCAACTTCTTGCCGCTGCTGGCCCTGCTGGTGCTCTGCCTGTTCGACTGGCCGGGGATCGGGCCGGGGCAGTTCGTCGGGCTGGGCAACTTCGCCAAGCTTTTCGGCGATCCGTTCTACCGCGACCAGCTGCTCAAGGCGCTCGGGCAGAACATTATCTTTTTCGCCATCATCATCTTTGGGATGCTGGTGTTCGGCACCTTCCTCGCGCTGCTCCTGAGCTTTGGCACGCGCGGGCGAAACGTCTACCGATCGATCTTCTTTTTGCCCTATCCGCTGGCCGGCGCCGCTGTGGCGTTCCTGCTCGAACTGATGGTGCGGCCGAAGGGACCGCTCAACGTCGCCATCGTGGCACTGCTGCACGGCAAGGCGATCCCCTTCCTCGGCGATGCGCACCTGGCGCTGCCGACGCTCGCCGCGTTCTATTCGTGGCACCGGATGAGTTTTGCCATCATCCTCATCCTGTCGGCGATCGTGGGTGTCCGCCTGCATCTGATCGAGGCGGCGATGCTCGACGGCGCGCGGCGCTGGCAGACGCTCAAGGCGGTGGTGTTCCCGGTGCTCGCGCCGGCGTTCGTGCTGATCACGGTGATCGTAATGGTCGATGTGTTCAACAACGCCGACTACACGCTGCTGCTGATGGGACCGCAGGGCTCGCCGGCGGGCGCCACCGACATCATGGGGACGTTCCTCTATCGCGCGGCGTTCGGCGCGTCCGCCGCGTCGCGCAACGTCAACCTCGGCATGTCGGCGGCGATCGGGCTCGTCACCGCGATCATCATCCTGCCTGCCGCGATTTTCCTCGCCCTCCGCAACCTGAGGAAGGACTGATGGATCGGCTGTTCAAGCTCAGGCCGATCGAGCAGGCCGTCGTCCAGCTGATCCTCCTTGTCTGGACGGTGGTGGTGCTGTTTCCGATCGGCACGGCGGTGCTCAATTCGCTGAAGCCGAACCTGGGCGAGGTCTACAAGGCGCCGTTCGCGTTGCCGTCGGAATGGTGGTGGCAGAACTACGCGACGGCCTGGTTCGGCGCGCATTTCGGCAACTACTTCCTCAATTCGGCGATCATCGCCATCAGCTGCGTGATCATCGTCACCCTTTGCGCCTCGACCTCGGCCTTCGTAATCGTCCGCATGCCGTTCCGCGGCTCGGGCTTCCTCTTCGGGTGCTTCCTCCTCGGTGTCATCATCCCGATCCGGCTCGGGCTCGCGCCGCTGTTCGTCATCGTCAAGACGCTGGGGCTGCTCGATACGCTGGTCGGCGTGATCCTGGTGCAATCGGCGTCGATGATGCCTGTGGCGGTGTTCATCCTCACGGCGTTCCTCCGCGCGGTGCCGTCCGAACTCGAGGATGCGGCCAAGATGGACGGCGCGCTGCCGTTCGAAATCTACTGGCGGGTGGTGCTGCCGCTGATCCGGCCGGCGGTGGGGACGGTCGCGCTCCTCACCTTCGTGCAGTCGTGGAACGAATACTTCCTGCCGCTGATCTTCCTGCAATCGGAGCAGAACTATCCGATCACGCTGGGTATCGCGCAGTTCAAGCTGCAGTTCGACGTGCAGTGGCATCTGATGTTCGCCGGCATCCTGATCATGCTCGTTCCCACCATCGTCGCGTTCCTGCTCGCGTCGCGCCAGTTCATCGAAGGCCTGACGCAGGGCGGGGTCAAGGAATAATCCATGGCTGCCATTTCGATCCGCAATCTCGACAAGTCGTACGGCAAGATCCGCGTGCTGCACGGGATCAATCTCGAGATCGCCGACAATTCATTCGTGGTGTTCGTGGGTCCTTCGGGGTGCGGCAAGTCCACGCTGCTCAGGACCATCGCGGGGCTCGAGGACAAGGAGCACGGCGAAATCCTGCTGGACGGCAAGGACATCTCCAACGACGCGCCGGTGGATCGCGACGTTGCAATGGTGTTCCAGTCGTATGCGCTCTATCCGCAGATGACGGTGGCCGAGAACATCGGCTTCGCGCTGTCGGTCGCCAAGCAGGACAAGGGCACGATCAAGAGCAAGGTCGACGAGGTCAGTAAGCTGCTGCGGCTCGACGACTATCTCGAGCGCAAGCCCTCGGCGCTGAGCGGCGGGCAGCGGCAACGCGTCGCCATCGGCCGCGCGATCGTGCGCGACCCGAAAGTCTTCCTGTTCGACGAGCCGCTGAGCAATCTCGATGCCGAGCTGCGCGTCGAGATGCGGCTCCAGATCGCGCAGCTCAGGCGCCGCCTCAAGGCGACGTTCATCTATGTGACCCACGACCAGGTGGAAGCCATGACGCTGGCCGACGTCATCGTCGTGCTGCGCGACGGTGTGGTGGAGCAGGTGGGGGCGCCGCTCGAACTCTACCACCGGCCGGCCAACCGGTTTGTCGCCGGCTTCATCGGCTCGCCGAAGATGAATTTCATTCCGGCCGCAGCGGCCGGCGGTATGGATACGCGCGGGGCGAGCGAGATCGGGGTGCGGCCGGAGCACCTTGCAATCGACGCCGCCGGGCGGCTCAAGGGCACCGTGCGGACCGTCGAGAACCTCGGCGCGATTTCTTACGCTTATGCGGCGCTGCCCGACGAAACGCTGCTGACGATCGCTCTGCCGCCGGACCATGCGGTGGCGGTCGATCAGGCCATTTCGCTCGGGATCGCGCCTGGTCGAGCCTATTTCTTTGACGCCAGCGGAAAGACCATCACGGCTTAGCCAGCCAGCGTTTGTCGAGCCGGCAGGCGACGGTGAAGGCGGGATCGTAGATATTGCCGATGTCGTAGCGGACGGCCTGGCCGAGGATGTGGCTCGCCGAAACCGTGTCGAGCCCGCGCTCGCCCAGCCAGCGCAGCATCTCGGTGGTCGCGTGCTGCAGCGCCTGCTCGAGCGGGCGCGCGTTGCCGATGGTGAAGATGTCCCGCTCGGTCTCGCCCCGCGGCCACACGATCGTTCGTTTCTCGAGGGTGAGGCGGACCGTGACCTCGCAGCAGGTCTCGATGCCCGTGCCGCAGATTTCGCCGTCGCCCTGGAGGGCATGGCAGTCGCCGAGGAAGAACAACGCGCCCTCGACAGCGACCGGGAACCAGACGGTGGTGCCGGCGCCGAAGCGGCGGTAATCCATGTTGCCGCCATGCTCGCCGCTGGTCGCGGTCGAGATCGCCTGACCCAGAGCGGGAGCCACGCCGAAGCAGCCGATCATCGGTGACAGCGGGAAGGTCACGTCGCGCAGCGCGGCGGGCGGCTTTTCCATCAGGGCGGTCTGGGCGTTGCGGTCGATGCGCCAGTTGACGCGCTCGCGCGGCGGCATGGATTTGACGAAGGCCGGATCGACGACGTTCTCGGAGAGCGACGCGTAGGTCCAGCCGGTGGGGCTGATCGGCCGCAGATCGAGGATTTCGACCTTGAGACTGTCGCCGGGACGCGCGCCGGCGATGGCGATCGGTCCGTTCATGGGGTTGGGCTTGGTGGCGACCTGCTCGCCGGACTTGTTCGAGCCGTGGGCATCGATGGTCTCGGTAACGACGGTGTCGCCGCTCTCGACGGTGAGCGCAGGCGGGAAGGTGCCGATCACGTTGTACCAGCGGGCGGCGGTGAAGGTGTGCGTGGTCATCTGATGCTCTCCAGCCACTCAGCATACTCGGCCGAATGTTTGCCGCCAGCGTTGTCCATTCCGGGCTTGGTGAGAAGCCCCCGCCGGGGTGGGATGAAGCTCAGGATGCGGTGGCGCCCGCGGTCGCCATGGCTGTAGTTGAAGGCGGCGAACCTGGGGAAGAATTCGAGCTCGTCATAGGGCAGGTGATCGTGGATCCACCAGGCGATCGCTTCCCATCGGCCCGTGCGCTCGTACCAGGGGATGAGCGCGTGAACGATGATCGTCGCGGTGGCGCCCATCTCGCCCGCCGCCGTCCGCCGGTCCCAGATGTGGCCCGCGACATTGCTCTCGTTGCTGCCGCAGCTCAGGTTCTTCTCGTTGCCCAGCCGATTGACCTCGGGCGAGCGATAGGCCGAGCGGATCGAGATGCGGCCGAAACGGGCGCGGAGCGGCTCGAGCGCTTCCTCGCACAGCCTGCGGCCGGCCGCGATGGCGAGCTCGGGATCGTCGGGGATGTTGGGCAGACCGTAGACGCTCGCGATCTCGGAGTGGAGGAAATCGCGCATGAAGAAATTCTCGCTCAGGCGCACCCGTCCAAGCTCTTCGAGGGCACGCACGGATGTGGGCTTGCGCATGGGGTTTCTTGTTCCGGGGCGGAGGGACCGCTAACAATGGCGCGCGGCCGCCGCCGCGCCAACCCGGAAACCACGATGCTCCTGCAGGTGATCTTCGTCGTTGCCATCGCCGCCGAAGCGATGACGGCTGCGCTCGCGGCCGGCCGCCGCAAGATGGACTGGTTCGGCGTCTGCGTGCTGGCGGCAGTGACGGCGCTCGGCGGCGGAACCATGCGCGACACGCTGCTGGGCCACTATCCGCTGGCCTGGGTCAGGGATCCCACGTTGCTGCTGGTTGCATGCGGCGCGGCGCTGGTGACGATCATCCTCGCGCGCTTCATGGAAACGCTGCGCTGGCCGTTCCTCGTGCTGGACGCCCTCGGGCTCGTGGTCTTCACCATCATTGGCTGCAATGTCGCGATGGACATGGGGCAGGCCCCGGTGATCGTCATCGTCTCCGGGATGATCACCGGCATCGCCGGCGGCATTCTGCGCGACGTGCTCTGCAACGACATTCCGCTGATCTTTGGGGGCGAGCTCTACGCCACGGTCTCGATCGTTGCGGGCATCATCTACTACTGGGGATTGCAGCTCGGCATCACGCACGAGGTGGTGACGATCGTGGCGGTGGTGGTCGGGTTTTCGCTCCGCGTCGCTGCGATCGTCTTCAAGTGGGGGATGCCCAAGTTCATCTACGACAAGGACCTCAGATGACGCCCAAGCGGATGCAGCTCAGCCGCCAGCGGGGCTTCAACCTCCAGGCGGCATCGAAGACGCTCAACGGGCTGCCGGCCAAGCGGGTAACGCGGCCGGGCAAGTGGGGCAATCCGTTTACCATCGCGGGGACCGCGGAGCGCTATGGACTCGATCCAGTGGCGGCGCAGGCCAAGGCGGTGGCGCTCTGCGGGCAGTGGCTTCGGGGGACGCTCGACCCGAAACTCTCGCCCGGACCGCCCCCGAGCCGGGCGGAGATGCAAGCGGAACTCAGGGGGTATAACCTCGCCTGCTGGTGCAAGCCGGGGACCCCCTGCCACAGCGAAGTGCTGATCGAACTCGCGAACGGCTAGCGTGTGACCGGGCCGGGAATGGCGGCGCTCAGCGCCTTGGCCGTCGCGATCGTCGCGAGGCGGATCTCCTCCATGCGGCTCGCCTCCGTGCCGGCGAGAAACGGGACGCTGAGAGCGGCGACCATCTGGCTGCGCGTGTCGAAGATCGGGGCGGCGAAGGCATGGATCGAGGGCGCGGTCTCGCCCTTGTCCTGCGACCAGCCGAGGCGGCGGATGCGGGTGAGCTCGGATTTGAGGCGGCGTGGATCGGTGATGGTGCGGGTGGTGAAGGCCGGGAGCGTGCGGGTGAGCCACGGGGCGAGATCGGTGTCGGGCAGGTGCGACAGCAGCAGCTTGCTGGCGGCGCCAGCATGGGCTTCCATGCGCTGGCCGGGAACCACCGAGAGGGCATATTCGCGACGGCCCTGCGCCGCGGCGAGGACGAGAACGCCGTTCTTATCGAGCACGCTGAGCTTGACGCCTTCGCCGACTTCGGCGCCAAGGCGATCGAGATAAGGCTGCGCGACAGCGACGAGATCGACCTCGCTGGCGCCAGTGGCGACGTGAGCAGCTAGACCGAGCAGGCGGTGGCCGAGGCGGTAGGCGCCCCCGTCGTCGCGATGCACCATGTCGTGCATCTGCAGGGTGTTGAGAATGCGGTAGATGGTTGTGCGGGGGAGGTGGAGCTGGGAGACCAGATCGCGGATAGTGAGGCCGCTCTCGCGCCGCTCGAGCTGGGCGAGCACGTCCATCATCCGGTCGATCACCGGAATGCGGTGCTTGAGAGCGGCTTCGCCCACATTGGTTTCGGCCAATCGAGTCCCCAGGCGTGCGCCCGTTGACTTCGGGCGCGGCCGTTCTCTATCATCCTTTTTTGAACTGGCCAAATTCAACAATGAATAGAACGGCGCGGCCGGCCGAGGTGATGCGGAGAGGCTTGCGCCCGTTCGCGGCACCGGGGGAGCATGTCTGCCGATGGCCCGTATCGTCTACCTGACGACGATCGATTTTGGCCCGGGCGTGCTGGACACGCTGGGTGCAGCGCTGAGGGATCTCGGGATTTCGCGACCGCTGGTTGTCGCCGACCGCGGCGTGGCCGGTGTCGGGCTGCTGGCGCGGGCGGAGCGGTTCCTGCCGGCAGGCACGCCGCAGTTCCTCGACACACCACCCAATCCGACGGAAGCTGCGGTGAGTGCGGCGGTCGCGATCTACCTGGCGGAGGGTTGCGACGGAATCGTCGCCGTCGGCGGCGGCTCGCCGATCGACCTCGCCAAGGGGGTAGCGCTGCTCGCGACGCATGCGGGCGGGCTCGAGGCCTACGCAATGATCTATGGCGGGCTCGATCGGATCACGCCGCGGGTGGCGCCGGTCATCGCGATCCCGACGACCGCGGGCACCGGCGCCGAGGTCGGTCGCGCGGCGCTGCTGACGCTCGACGACGGGCGGAAGCTCGGCTTCATCTCGCCCCATCTCATCCCGAAGCGGGCGATCTGCGATCCGGAGCTGACGCTCGGGCTGCCGCCGATGCTGACGGCCGCAAGCGGCCTCGACGCGCTCAGCCACTGCATCGAAACGCTCTGTTCGCCGCGCATCAATCCGCCGGCCGAAGCCATCGCGCTCGACGGTGCCGGGCGTATCTGGCGCAACATCGAGCGCGCCGCCCATGAAGGGCGCAACCTGGAGGCTCGCACTGAAATGCTGATGGGCGCGCTGATGGGCGGGCTCAGCTTCCAGAAGGGGCTTGGCGCGGTGCATGCGCTCAGTCACGCGCTCGGCGGCCTCAAGGATGTGTCCCTGCATCACGGCACGCTCAACGCGATCCTGATGCCGATCGTCGTGCGGTTCAATGCCCCCGAGATCGGCGAAAAGCTCGGCCGGCTGCGGGCGGCGACGGAGATCGCCGGGAATGTGGATGCGGCGCTCGACGGGCTCAATCGACGCCTCGGCATCCCCAGGGGGCTGCGCGAGCTGGGCGTGCGCGAGAGCCATTTCGACTGGGTGATCGAGCGGGCGCTGGCCGACCACTCGCACGCCACCAACCCGCGCGCCGCGAGCGCCGAGGACTATCGGGCCATGCTGACAGAAGCGATGGGATAAGGACAAGCTGATGAAAATCACCGGGCAGAAGATCTTCACCGCCAACGTCACGCGCACGAACTTTGTGTTCGTAAAGCTCTACACCGACGAGGGGATCGAGGGCGTCGGCGAAGCGACGCTCGAATGGAAGACGCTGACGGTCGTTGCCGCACTCGAGGAGCTCGAGCGGGTGCTGATCGGGCGCAATCCGTTCGAGGTGGACGGCATCATCGAGCAGCTGCACCGCGATTCCTACTGGCGGAGTGGAGCGGTGTTCCGCACCGCACTCGGGGCGATCGAGGCGGCGCTGCTCGACATCAAGGGCAAGGCGCTTGGCGTACCGGTGTTTGAGCTCCTGGGGGGAAGATACCGCGACCGCGTGAAGTGTTACGCCAACCATTGGTTCCAGGGCGCGCGGACGCCCGAGCAATACGCCAAGAACGCGCGCCACGCCGTCGAGGTGATGGGCTACAAGGCCCTCAAATGGGACCCATTCGAGGACTCGAGCCTCGAAATGAGCCGTGCCGTGTTCAGCCGCTCGGTCGACGTGGTCGCTGCGGTGCGCGAGGCGGTCGGACCCGACATCGACCTGATGCTCGACGTGCACGGTCGCTTCAACGTGCCGACCGCGATTGCGATGTGCAAAGCGATGGCGCCGTTCAACCTCGCCTGGATCGAGGAGCCGGTACCGCCGGAGGCGATCGACGCACTTGCCGACGTGCGGGCGCATTCGCCGGTGCCGATCGCGGCGGGCGAGCGGGGCTACGAGCCCAAATGGTTCCTCGAGGCGCTCGAAAAGAAGGCCGTCGACATCCTCCAGCCGGACACCAGCCACGCCGGCGGCATGGGCGAGACCAAGCGGATCAGTCACCTCGCGCACTGGCACATGATCCCGGTGGCGCCGCACAATCCGGTCGGGCCGGTGATGAATGCGATGACGCTGCACGTGTCGGTGGCGGTGCCCAACTTCATGATTTTCGAGACGGTGAGCATCGATGTGCCCTGGCGCAAGGAGCTGGTGCGCGAAACGCTGGTGTTCGACGAGGGCGACATCCTTGCGCCGACGGCGCCGGGACTCGGCGTCGAGCTGATCGAGGAGGCGTGCGCGAAGTTCCCCTACCAGGCTTACGACGTGCCGATCTTCGACGGGTCGATCAATGTCGCCGGCGTCGCCAAGGGCGAAGCGGTGATGGGCCGGAAGTAGCGTGCTTGCGCCAGCGCCGTCGAATTGACAGCGGGGGTGTCCTGACGCATTGTTTATCAATCGAATTGCTGCTGTTCAGATTTGAACATCCGGTCGAAGAAACCGGATCGGCGGGAATTGCGGCCGGAGGGGCCGCCAGGGAGGAAGAGATGAGACTGACGCATCAGGGCGCGGCGCTGCTGCTCGCCGCCTCGACGTTGACGCTGACCACCGTTGCGTGGGCCGGCGAAGTTGTGTGGTGGACGCCCAACTGGAGCCAGGCCCGGGCGCAGAAGCTCGCGGACGATTTCCACGCGGCCAATCCGGACATCACAATCAAGCTGCAGATCACAACCAGCAACGGCCTGCCGCAGCAGGTGATGACCGCGCTGCAGTCGGGCTCGGGGCCCGACATCATCGAAGTGCAGCATGGCTGGGTGCAGGGCTATGCCCAGAACGACCTAGTGCTGCCGCTCGACGACACGATCCAGGACAAGGACGACTACAACAAGGCGGTGATCGCCGAGGACACTTATAACGGCCAGCTCTACGGCATTCCCTACCGCATCGAGTGCACGGCGCTGATCTACAACCTCGCCGACTATACGGCCGCGGGCCTCGATCCCGCCAATCCGCCGCAGACCTGGGACGACTGGGTGGCCGCGTCCAAGAAGATGACGGCCAACGGCGTCTACGGCATGGCGATCACCGGCGGCGGCGAGTTCGGCAACACCATCACCCGCGCCCTGCCGATGATCTGGATGAACGGTGGGGACATCATTTCGGCCGACGGCAAGACGGCGGTGGTAAATTCGCCGGAGGCGGTGGCGGCGGTCAAATTCTACACCGACTTCTACAAGAACGGGATTTCACCCGACTCGACCCTGCAGAACGACGGCCTCGCCAACCGGCAGCTGTTCACGGCCGGAAAGGTCGCGAGCTATCTGACGGGGCAATACGACATCGCCCCGATCGCGCAGGCGGCGCCCGATCTCAAGATCGGCGCGATGATGACGCCGCATCCGGCGGGCAAGACCACGGCGGGCATCCTCAACGGCTGGAGCTACGTGATCCCCAAGGACGCGCAGAACCCGACCGATGCCAAGAAGTTCCTGCAGTTCCTCAACACCACTGAGAACATGGGTTTCTTCACCGACACGTTCCCGGCCCGCGTCTCGTCGCTGTCGCTGCCGCGGTTCCAGGATCCGCTGCTGAAGCCGTTCGCCGGCATGCTGCAATATGGGCGGCCGACGCCGATCACCCCGCACTGGGTGCAGATCAGCCAGGCCTTGTTCAACGGCATCCAGCGCGTCCTCGCCGGCCAGCAGGACCCGCAGGCGGCGATGGATCAGGCCAACCAGGAAATCCAGGCGCTGCTCGACAGCTAACCCATACGTCCGCCGGGCGGGCCCTTTCGGCTGGCCCGGCGGACGCGTAGTCTCGCGCGGCGGCTCGGCGGCTCTCCCACGCCGCGCCGCCCCGAGACGTATCCAGCGGGGACGACGAAGCCCATGGCGGCAACAGTACGAGTGCCAAGATGAAGGGCCGCGTTGGCCTGCTGTTCGTCCTGCCCGCGATCCTCGTGCTGCTCGTGCTGATTGCCTACCCGATCGTCTACACGGTCTATCTCTCGACGGTCGACGCGCACGGCAATTTCACGGGCAAGAACTACGCCAACGTCCTCAAGCCATATGTGACGCGGCAGGCGTTCTTCAACCTCATCTACTATGTCGGCGGCTCGATCGTGTTTCAGGTCGTGCTGGGCACGCTGACGGCGATCCTGCTCAACCTCGATTTCTGGGGCCGCTCGGCGGTGCGCTCGATCACGCTGATTCCGTGGGTGGTGCCCGGGATCGTCGCGGCCACGACTTGGGCCTGGATGTTTCACACCGAGTTCGGGATCATCAACTACATGCTGGCAGGCGCCCACATCATCCCGGGACCGATCGGCTGGCTGACCGACGCCAACACGGTGATGCCGGTGCTGATCGCCATCAATGTGTGGAAGCTCTTCCCGTTCGTTGCGATCATGGTGCTGGCGGGGCTGCAGGCCATTCCCAACGATCTCTATGAGGCCGCGCGGGTCGACGGCGCCTCGTTCTGGGAAGAGGTGTGGCACGTGACGCTGCCGCAGGTCCGCCCGGTGCTCGTGGCGGTGACGCTGCTGCTGGTGATCTGGGGGCTTAACGGCATCACGCTGATCTTTGCGATCACGCAGGGCGGGCCGGCCAACCTCAGCCTGATCACGCCTATCCAGATCTACCAGCTCGCTTTCGTGAGCTTCCAGTTCAACGAGTCGGCGGCGCTGTCGGTGCTGTTCTTTGTCGTCGCCGCAATCATCGTGGCTGTTTACATCAAGGTCATTCCCTCGAATCTCGAGGCGGCGAAATGAGCGCGACCGCAATGCGGCGGGCGCCGGCGGCTTCGGCTCTCATCGGCGTGCTGGCGATCGTGCTGGTGCTGGTCTGCCTGTTTCCGTTCGCCTGGATGGCGCTGAGCTCGATCAAGAGGCTGCCGGAACTCTTCACGGTGCCGCCGCACTGGCTGCCGCAACAGCCGACGCTCGACAACTACGGAACGGTGTTCTTCGTCTCCAATATCCCGCGCTACTTCCTCAACAGCGTGATCATCGCAGCGGGGGCAACGGCGCTGGCGCTGGCGCTGGCGGTGTTTGCCGCCTACGGCTTTGCGCGGTTCAATTTCCGCGGCAAACCATACCTGCAGACTTTCGTGCTGATCGGGCAGCTGCTGCCGACGGCGGCGATCATCGTGCCGCTGTTCATCACCCTCAGGCTGCTGCACCTCGTCAACACCTACTGGGGGCTGATCCTCGTCTACACGATCATCACCCTGCCGCTCAGCGTGTGGATGCTGACGAGCTACATGCGCAACATTCCGGTGGAGCTCGAGGAGGCGGCGACGATCGACGGGGCGAGCCGGCTCGGCGTCCTCTTCCGCATCACGCTGCCGCTGTCGTTGCCGGGGGTCGTCGCGGTGGTGGTCTATTCGTTCGTCACGTGCTGGAACGAGTTCGTGTTCGCGCTGGTGTTTGCGCAGGACCAGTCGGTCAAGACGCTGCCGATCGGGCTGGTCGAATTCTCGAGCGAGTTCAACACCGACTTCGGCGGCATCATGGCGGCGTCGATGGTGATGACGGTGCCGGTGGTGATCCTTTTCCTCCTGTTCCAGCGGCTGTTCGTGGGCGGGCTCACCGCAGGCGCCACCAAGGGCTAGAGCATTGGCACTGGACGGGGCCGCGCTTTTGCGGCAACGTGGCCGGTGGTGGACATGCCGCATGTCCGGGGTAGTCGGGTCGCCGACCGTGTGCCACCGCCGAGCGAGAGCCAAGCTTTCGCGTCGGCGATTTTTTATCGCCCGCGATCCGTCGCGGCACCAGCGGAGGGGAAGCCATGGGTGCGGTCAGCATCAACAACGTGCGCAAGAGCTACGGCAACATGGAGGTGCTGCACGGCGTCTCGGTGGACATCGCCGACGGCGAGTTCGTGATCCTGGTCGGACCCTCGGGATGTGGCAAGTCCACACTGCTGCGCATGATCGCGGGGCTCGAGGAGATCACCGCGGGCGACATCTCCATTGCCGGGCGGGTGGTGAACAACCTGCCGCCGAAGGACCGCGACATTGCGATGGTGTTCCAGTCCTACGCGCTCTATCCGCACATGACGGTCGAGCAGAACATGGGCTTTTCGCTCAAACTGCAGCGGGTCAGCAAGGAAGAGACGCAGAAGCGCGTCGCGGCCGCCGCCGGCATCCTTGGCCTTGAGCCTTATCTCAAGCGCTATCCGCGCCACCTTTCCGGCGGCCAGCGCCAGCGCGTGGCGATGGGCCGCGCCATCGTGCGCAATCCGGCGGTGTTCCTCTTCGACGAGCCGCTCAGCAACCTCGACGCCAAGCTGCGCGTCGCCATGCGCTCGGAGATCAAGCAGAACCACATGCGGCTCGGCACGACGACCGTCTACGTGACGCACGACCAGATCGAGGCCATGACCATGGCCGACCGGATCGTGGTGATGCACGACGGGGTGATCGAGCAGATCGGCACGCCGCTCGATCTCTACGACCGGCCCGCGAACCTGTTCGTTGCGGGCTTCATCGGGTCGCCGGCGATGAACATGATCGGCGGCAAGGTGGACGGCAACACG
>CAYRZM010000055.1:0-28657 GCA_964428685.1 uncultured Devosia sp.
GGCGCCCGACGGAAGGGCGATCTACTACACCGAATTCGACGAGAGCCACCGCCCGTTCCGGGTGCGCCGCCATGTCCTCGGCACGCCGCAGCCATCCGACGAGATCGTCTATGAGGAATCCGATCCCGGCTTTTTCGTCGGCGTGGGGGAAACGCTCGACCGCGCCTTCATCACCATCGACGTCCACGACCACCAGACCAGCGAAACCTGGCTGATCGGCCGCACCAGCGACACGCCGGTCCTTGTGTCACCGCGGCTCACCGAGCGCGAATACGATCTCGAGTCGCGCGGGGACACGTTCTTCATCCTCACCAACGCCGATGGCGCCGAGGATTTCAAGATCGCGACCGCGCCGGTCGCAACGCCCGGGGCCGAGCACTGGACCGACCTCGTCCTGCACACGCCGGGCGTGCTCATTCTCGACATGATCGTCCTCGCCAACCATCTCGCCCGGCTCGAGCGGTTCGAGGGGCTGCCCCGGATCATCGTGCGCGACCTGCGCACCGGGGGCGAATGGACGGTCGCGTTCGACGAAGAAGCCTACTCGTTGGGCATGTCGGCAGGCTACGAGTTCGACACCCGAACGCTCCGCTTCACCTATTCCTCGCCGACCACGCCGCAGCGCACCTACGATCTCGATCTCGACAGCCGCGAACGCACCCTGCGCAAGGCGCAGGAGGTGCCGAGCGGCCACAACCCCGACGACTATGTGACCCGCCGCATCTTCGCCCCGGCGCCCGACGGGGAGCGGGTGCCGATCACCCTGCTCTATCGCAAGACCACGCCCATCGATGGCACGGCCCCGACGCTGCTTTACGGCTATGGCGCCTACGGCATCTCGCTGCCCGCCGCGTTCTCGGTGTCGGCCTTGTCGCTGGTCGATCGCGGCGTCGTCTACGCTACCGCCCACGTGCGCGGCGGCATGGAAAAGGGCTATCGCTGGTATCGGGAGGGCCGGCGCGAGGCCAAGTCCAACACGTTCACGGACTTCATCGCCGCCGCCGAGGCGCTGGTCGCCGACGGCTACTCGGCGCCCGACCGGATCGTCGCCGAGGGCGGATCAGCCGGGGGCCTCCTGATCGGCGCCGTCGCGAACATGCGGCCCGATCTCTGGGCCGGGCTCCTGGCGGTCGTGCCGTTCGTCGACGTGCTCAACACCATGAGCGACGACACCCTGCCGCTCACGCCGCCCGAATGGCCCGAATGGGGAAATCCGCTCGACTCGGAGGACGATTTCCGGCGCATCGCCGGCTATGCGCCCTACGAGCAGATCCGGGCCCAGGCCTACCCGCCGATTCTGGCGCTCGCCGGACTCACCGATCCCCGCGTCACCTACTGGGAGCCGGCCAAATGGGTCGCGCGGCTGCGCGAAATCGGCCTCGGCCGCGCGCCGCTCTACCTCAAGACCCACATGGACACCGGGCACCAGGGCGCGTCCGGCCGCTTCGACCGCATCAAGGAAACCGCCCTCACCTATGCCTTTGCCCTGAGCTGCGTGGGATTGGCATAAACCTCCAACCCCGCGGTTGGCTGGCCCTGCCAAAAGGCCTATATCCATCGGCGAAGGCCGATATTGCCGACCAACGAAATCCAGAAATCGGAGCGAACCTCATGGCACTCACCCTCCCCCCGCTGCCCTACGCCTACGATGCCCTCGGGCCCTACATGTCCAAGGAGACGCTCGAGTTCCACCACGACAAGCATCACCAGGCGTATGTGACCAACGCCAACAAGCTCATGGAGGGCAAGGGCCTCGAAGTGCTCGAGCTCGAGGACCAGGTGAAGGAGGTCTTCGGCAAGGACCCGGGCCTCTTTAACAATCTGGGCCAGCACTATAACCACGTGCACTTCTGGAACTGGATGAAGCCCGGCGGCGGTGGCGGCGCGTCCAAGGTTCCCGCGGCGCTCGCCAAGAAGATCGACGGCGACCTGGGCGGCTTCGACAAGTTCCGCACCGATTTCATCGCCGCGGGCACGACGCAGTTCGGCTCGGGCTGGGCATGGCTCAGCCTCAAGAACGGCAAGCTCGAAGTGACCAAGACTCCCAACGGCGAGAGCCCGCTGGTGCATGGCGGCAAGCCGCTGCTCGGCGTCGATGTGTGGGAGCACAGCTACTACATCGACTACCGCAACGCGCGCCCGAAGTACCTCGAAGCCTGGTTCGACAACCTCGTGAACTGGGAGCACGTCGAGTTCCTGTTCGACGAGGCGCGTTAAGCGCCTCTGCCTCAGGTTTCCGCTTACCGGACCCGCCCGTCGCTTCGCCGGGCGGGTTTTTTGTCGGTGGTGTTGCCGCCGCCCGCTTCAACCTCCGCCGCCCGCGTGTTAACCATTGGTTAACCATAGGGTGGGGCCGTTGGCCGATCCGATCCGCACCGTTGCCGTCCTCGTTGCCAACCCGGCGCTGTCGTCGATCCTGTCGATGACGCTCGCCGGCGCCGCCTCGCTGCGCGTCCGGCCGTTCGATACGCCCATCGCGCTCAAGACCTACCTGCACCTCGCGCCGGCGGACATCGTCGTTGCCGATTTCGACAGCACCTCGGCGCGGGCCGACCTCCTCGCCGAGGACATCCGCCTCGATGCCGCCGTGCACTCGCGCGACGTGCAAATCATTGCGCTCGCTAGTGAATTGACCCCCGATGCGAAAGCCGCCTCGATCCACGCCGGCATCGACGAGATCATCATGAAGCCGATGTCGCCGAAATATCTGGTGGAGCGCGTTCTCGCCCGCCTAGCGCACCACGGCGAGCGGAAAGCGGCAATGAAACCCGAGCGTCAGCGCCTTCGCCGCAAGGACTGGGCGAGCTTCGGCGACAACGTCGTTCCCCTGCGACGTCCGGATCAGAGCGCCGTCGCCCCCTGATCGATCAGCCAGCTGATCTTGTTCCAGACATCCTCGATCGAGTCGGCGAACTGCAGATAGCGGTCGTGGTTCTTGATTGAGTTCGAGAGCACATCGCCGGCATAGCCGCGCAGCACCTTGAAGGCGCCGTTGCGGTCGTAGAACACCACCGGCCGCCGTCCCGGGCCCCCGCCACCCTTCACCCAGGTGCGATAAAGGCTTGTGGCCGAGGCGAGCGATCCCGGCAGGGCGACATAGGCGTTCGACAGAGCCGCCATTCGCGCCAGGCGCGCTTCCGCCGTCGGCAGGTGCTCGACAACGACGCCGCTCAGGGCCGAGGGCTCCTCGTAGGTCGTGTCGGTGATGAGCGTGACCTCGCCACCGGCCGTCCGCGCGCTGGTGACGAGCGGCACCGGGACGGCACCATCTTCGGCGAGGCAGACCAGACGCGCGCCCTTGCGCGCGAAGAAGCTGCCGGCCTGGGACATGATGGTCGCGCGCTCGGCGTCGCCCGGCCCCACATCGGAGGCGAAGACGCCGAGCACCGGATGCGTGTCGGGCGACATGAACGCTCCTCTGCTTGCCGTCCGGTTATAGACGCCGCGCTTCTGCGCCGCCAACCGCCTTGTCAGCCGCGCGGACCATGCCCATCTGACGGCAAACGGAGGCTTGGCGATGCTGCTGTCGACAACGGAGGCCCTGCAGGGCTTCGAGATCACCGATTATCTCGGGCTGGTGCACGGAGAAGTGGTGTCCGGAGCCAATATCCTGCGCGACGTGATGGCGACGGTCACCGATTTCGTTGGCGGCCGGTCGGCGGCCTATGAGGACGAGCTGCGGTCTTCGCGCGAAGCCGCGTTGCGCGAGCTTTCGGACCGGGCGCAGCGGCTGGGAGCGGACGGCGTCGTCGGGCTGGGCATCGACTTCGAGGTGATCGGCGGACGCGGTGCGATGATCATGGTCACCGCCGTCGGCACCGCCGTGCGGCTGCGCAAAGTCTAGCGTTCACCACAAGCCTGCGGCGCGGTGGCGGATCGGGGCCAAGTCGACGACAATGCCCCGCATGCCCCAGATTATTTCCCGACGCTCTATGCTGGCCGGCCTTACCGGCTCCGCAATCCTCTCAGCTCTCCCCGCCCGCGCCGCGGCGAGCAAGCCGAGCCATTCGCCGGTGATGCTCGACGCGGTCGCGGACTTCGGCCTCGTCAACGGCGATCCAGCCGATCAGACCAAGGCGCTCGAAGCCGCGTTGAAGGCCGCGGCCGATCAGGGCCGCATCCTGATGATCCCTGCCGGCGGCTACGTGGTCAGCGATGTCGAAATCCCCGCCGACGTGCAGGTTATGGGCGTGCGGGGACAAACGATCTTCACCACCCCCGGCGATAAGCGGCTCGCCCACATCGTGGGACCGGGCACGGTCACAATCGATGGAATTGTATTCCAGGCCAACGCGCCCGAGACGGCGGCGGGTGTGCAGGGCCTGATCGAAATCGACGGCGGCGCCGACGTCTCCTTCTGCGGCTGCGCCTTCCTCAACGCCGCCGGCAACGGCATCTCCGCCGGTGAATCGACCCTCAGCATCGAGGACTGCGACTTCGCGGGGTTCCAGGCCGCCGCAATTCACGCGCAGAACGGTGTTGGCCTCATGGTCCGGGGCAACCGCATCAGCGACTGCGACAATGCCGGCATCCGCATCTGGCGCGACGACGACGGTCCCGATGGCGCAATCGTCACCGGCAACCGCATCGGCAACGTCAGATGGGCCGACGGCGGCAACGGCCAGAACGGCAACGGTGTGTCGATCTACAAGGCCGACAACGTCATCGTCAGCGACAACGTCATCGAAAATTGCGCGTTCTCCGCGGTGCGCGTGAACAGCGGCCGCGACACGCAGATCCGCGGCAACACCTGCCTCAACTCCGGCGAGGTCGCGATCTTTTCCGAGTTCGCCTTCTCGGGTTCTGTGATCGCCGACAACATCATCGACGGCGCGGCGACCGGCATCTCGATCACCAACCTCGACAACGACGGTCATCTCGCAACCTGCACCGGCAACATCGTGCGCAACATTGCGCCGCTGTCGGAGAACAATCCGGACACGCGTCCCGTCGGCATCTATGCGGAAGCCGAAACGGTCGTTGCCAACAACAGCATCGAGAACGTCCCGGGCATCGGCATCCTTGCCGGCTACGGCCCCTATGTGCGGAACATCATCGTCAGCGACAACGTGCTGAGCCAGGTGCAGACCGGCATCGCCACGAGCGTCGTGCAGGATCCCAAGGCCGGCGCGGTTCGCATCAGCGGCAACATCATCGGCGCCGGCGCGGCGAACGGCATCGTCGGCATGGAGTGGGACAAGGTAGTCGCTGCCGACCTGACGCGGCCCGGCGGCACCTACCCGAACGTCGTGGTCGTCGACAACACCGTCGGCTAAAGCCGCGGGCTCATCCCTGCGGTCGCGCGAAGCGTTCCCACCGCGAGATTGCGCACGTTGCGCACGGTCTGCTCGGCAAAGCGCTCGAGCACCTGGCGCTGGGCGTCGTCCGGATCGCTGATCGCGAGCAGCAGGGTCGCGACCATCGCGTGCGAGGCGGCCATGCTGCCGTCATCGACCTTGAGCGCGTAACCCCAGCCCTTGTTGCGCACGGCGCCGCATTGCACGCCCTCCGCCCCGCCCTTCTGGAACACGCGGCTGCCGAACGTGCGCATCACGTCGGTGTCGAGACTGTCCGTCCCGCCGACGAGCTCGGGGTGCGCGGTCGCCGCGTCGAAGATTCGGTGCGCGGCTCTTCCGATATTTTCCGGCAGGCCCTCCCCCGTTGCCATCCGGGCGAAACCGCGCGCAAAGGCGCGCAACGGTGCGGCCCATGTCGGGATCGAGCAGCCGTCGATGCCACAGCGATCGACGCTGAGCGGTTCGCCGACAACCGTCTCGATGCCGGCGCGCACCGCCTTCTGCACGGGGTGGTCGCGGTCGACATAGTGCGCCGTGGGCACGCCGAGTGCCTCGGCGACCGCGAGCATCCCCGAATGTTTGCCGGAGCAGTTGTTGTGGAGCGCGGATGGCTGCTCGCCACGCGCGCGCAGCCGCTCCCGCGCCGGCGCATAGGAGGGCGCATGGGCGCCGCATTCGAGATCATCGGCACCAAGTCCGAGATGGCCGAGAAAGTGCGTGACGCCGGCCACGTGGAATTCCTCGCCCTGATGGCTCGCGCAGGCGAGCGCCAGCTCCTCATCGCTCAGATGGAACTTGTCGATGGCGCCCGAGGTCACCATGGCGATGGCCTGCATCGACTTGATGGCCGAGCGTGGGAACACGGCGCGGTCGATATCGCCGGCCGACGCGATGATGCGGCCTTGCGCGTCGCTCACCACGAACGCGCCGCGATGGCGGTTCTCTACCCAGTTGCCGCGGGTCATCTCGGCAAGGATCGGATTGGCGTCCATGAAAGAAATCGGCCTCCGTGATGGCCTTGTGGGACATCAGGAGGCCGGCAAAGTCAAGAAGAGGAGGTCAGTGCATGGGAACCGGCCCGTTAGGCCGGGAAGATCAGCCCTTGTTCGTGAGCTGGAGGAGGAGGACGTCGTAGCTCGGCCCGCTGAGCTCGTAAGTGCGCTTGGGGTCGATGGTCGAGGCGAGCGCCGGCTGGACGGCAAAGGCCGCCGCTCCGGCGATGATGATGCCGGCGAGCGCGGCGATCAGCAGTTTTTCGTGGTTCCGGGTCATTTCCGATCCCCTTGGGGACTGATGTTGACCCGGGTTCTACGCGGGCACAGCTGAAGCCGTGGTGAGACCGCCGTTCAGAACCGGTTCACGCCGCTGGCGTTGCCTGGAGGCGCTGCCAGTCGTTGCGGAACCAGTCGACGAAGGCGGCCACCCCTTCATCCAGCGGCGTCGACGGCGCCGAGCCGGTGAGCAGGCGAAGAAGAGAAGTGTCCGCGCGGGTGCTCGTCACGTCGCCCGGCTGCATCGGCAGCATGGTCTTGAGCGCCGGCTTGCCCATCGCCCGCTCGAATGCCGCGATGAAGTCCATCAGCGCCACCGGTCGTCCTCCCGCGAGGTTGACGACGCGCCACGGCGCGATCGGCGAGAGGGAGTCGGCGGCACCTGCGCGCTGGCCTTCGATCGGCACCAGCGGGATGAGCCGGTCGAGGGCGGCGATGACGTCGTCGATATAGGTGAAGTCACGCGACATGGCACCGTTGCCAAAAACCTCGATCGGGCGGTCGTTGGCGATGGCATCGGCGAACTTGAGCGCCGCCATATCGGGCCGTCCCCACGGGCCATAGACCGTGAACAGCCGCGCGACCGTCGTCGGGATGCCAAACAGGTGCGCATAGGAGTGCGTGAGCGCTTCCGCGCCCCGCTTGGTCGCGGCGTAGATCGACACCGGAAGGTCCGTCCGCTCGGTTTCGACGAACGCGCTCGAGGGATTGCCGCCGTAGACGGCGCTGGTCGACGCCACGAGCAGGTGCCGCGGCGGATGTTGGCGCAGCGCCTCGAGCAGGTTGAACGTGCCGTTGAGGTTCGAGGCCATGTAGGTGTCCGGCCGCTCGAGGCTGTAGCGCACGCCGGCCTGCGCCGCGAAATGGAGGACGACATCGGGCGCCCCTTGCGCGATCGTCGCACGCAGGAGCGCCTCATCTTCCAGCCGGCCGGTCACGGCGCGGAACCGGCTACTGCTTTCGAGCTGCGCGTGGCGCGCGCGCTTGAGACGCACGTCGTAGTAATCGGTCAGGCCGTCATAGCCGACGACGTCGTGCCCCTGGGCCAGGAGCCGCCGGGCCATGTGAAAGCCGATGAAGCCGGCCGAGCCGGTGACGAGCACGCGCATCGGCCCATGTAGCGGGCCGAGCGGCGTCAGCACAAGCTAGCCGGCGAGGACGTCGCGCACGGCCATCGCCAGCTCGTCCTTGCGATAGGGCTTGGTCAGCCGGCGGAGCTTGCCCGCGGTGACGCTATCGCCGTCGGGCACCAGCTCGGGAAATCCGGAGGTGATGAGCGCCTTCATCGTCGGCCGCCGCGAGAGCACGAGGCGGGCGAGATCGAAGCCGCTCATGCCGCCGGGCATCACCACATCGGTGAACAACAGGTCGACGGACTCGCTGTTGAGGATCATCAGCGCCGCCGGTCCATCGGCCGCCTCGAGGACGCGATAGCCGAGGTCGGTCAGCTGGCGCACCACGGCGCGGCGCATTTCGGGATTGTCGTCGACCGCAAGGATGGTCTCGGTGCCGCCGAACGCCGGCGTCTCCGGCGGAGACGCGAGGGGCTTGGCGTCCGTCTTGGGCATGGCCGCTGCGTGGCCCCGCGCCGCGCCCAGCAGCTTTGCGGACATTTCTGCGCCGCGCAGCGCCGCCGTCAGCGCTTCATCGGCAAGCACCGCCGAATTCGCATCGCCCTTGAGGTGCTCCGCCAGCAGATCGAGATTGGCGATGATTACGCCCAGGAGAGTGTTGAAGTCGTGCGCCATGTCGCCGGCCATCATGCCCAGCGCGGCAAGCGGCTTTGCCTTGTCGAGCTCGGCCTGTAGCGCTGCAAGTTGTGCCGCGCCGTCGTTCACGGATGCGTGAGAAGTCGACATCGTTGTCATGCTGCACTCCCTGGATTTCGGGCGCGCGCTCGGCGCGCGACGCGGGCAAATCGATAAGAACGTATCGACCAGATCGTAATTCTACTAGGAACCCCTGAAAACTGTTTTTCAGACTAGGCGCCGAATCTTGCGAATGCGCTAAGGCATGCGCCGAAATCGTTCGATCAAGGAGTGT
Source organism: uncultured Devosia sp. (assembly GCA_964428685.1). Taxonomy (GTDB): domain Bacteria; phylum Pseudomonadota; class Alphaproteobacteria; order Rhizobiales; family Devosiaceae; genus Devosia_A. The sequence continues at coordinate 8,612 of CAYRZM010000055.1, forward strand.
TTGCGTCCCCTTCCCTATTGCAGTCGCTTTGTCCCAAGTCCTTTTTCCGGATGACACATCATGCTGCACACGTTGCCGCCCAGCATGGCCGCTGGCAGAAAATCTGCCGAGACCGACACGGACTCGCCCACACCGGCCGCCGCCCGGTCTCAGGCCCACACTCTCACGCCACGCGAGGCGTCGGTTCTGGGCATGATCATGCAGGGCTCGACCAATCGCGAGACCGGCGCCGCGCTCGGGATCAGCGCGCGGACGGTCGAGTTCCACCGCGCCAACATCATGCTGAAGTTCGGCGCCCGCAATCTCGCCGACCTGATGCGTATGCTGCTGAGCAGCTCGACGGAAACGTGGACGGGGCGAACGTCATTTTAGTCTTTGGATACCAGTTGGATCAAATCAGCGGGCCTCCCTCGGGTTTCTACGAGTGAACAAGCCCGCGCTGGTGGATCACACTCTTAAGTCAGTTGGACCACAAGGCGATGTTCTCCACCCTCGGGCACGATTCGATCACCCTGCACTACCAGCCGCTGGCGCAATGCCGCGGCACGATCGTGGGGATGGAAGCGCTGATGCGCTGGCATCACCGCGAGCGCGGCCCGATCTCGCCCGAAGCCTTCATCCCGATCTTCGAGCGCAGCGGCCTGATCGTTCCCCTCTCCCGTTGGGCATTGGGAGAAGCCTGCCGCGAAGCTGCGTCATGGGCCAATCCGCTCACGGTGGCCGTCAATCTCTCGGCGATCCAGTTCGACGAGGACGACCTGCCCGCATTGGTCGAGACCGTGCTTGAGAATTCGGGCCTTGCGCCCGGCCGTCTCGATCTCGAGGTGAGCGAGGAAGCGCTCGTTGCGTCCCCGCGTAGCGCTGCAGCGACGCTGGCGCGCCTGCGCGACCTCGGCGTGCGCGTGGCGCTCGCCGATTTCGGGGCGGGCGATACCGGCCCCTCCTACGTCAAGGAATTTCCGTTCTCCAAGATCAAGGTCGCCCAGCAGCTGGTGACGGCGATCGAGGACTCCGCCTCGGCGCGCTCGATCATCCACATGGTGATCGAGCTCGGCCACGCGCTCGGCTTGAGCGTGGCGGCGCACGGGGTCGAGACACCCGGCCAGCTCGCGTTCCTGACGCGTGAGGGCTGCGACTGGGTGCAAGGGTATCTCATCGGCCGTCCAGGGCCGATCGAGGGGCATGCCGCGCATACCGGCAGCGGGGCGGTCGCGCTTAGGGTGGGCGCGACCGCACCGGCCCATCAATCCACCGGCGCGAGCCGTTCGGGCTTTCCCGCCGAATGGCCGGAACGGCTGGCATCCTGAGGCGGGCGAGGACGAATAAATGGCAACGCGCACCCAGAGGGTGACCAAGCTCAAGGAGCTCGAGCTCAAGTTCCGCGGCATCGCGATCGAAGACGGGCTGTGGGAGGCCGCGCAGGCGCTTGCGGCGCAGACCGGCGATGCCAAGGGGCCGGCGCGCCTGCGCAAGCACAGCAACCAGTTCCCGTTCCAGACGGCGATCGGCCAGCAGCTGCGGGCGATGGAAGCGCGCTACGGCGCGCTGGTCGAAGGCGCTCCCGACGCACTGGTCGTGACCAATGCGACCGGCGAGGTCATGCTGTTCAATTCCCGGTCGGCCAAGCTGGTCGGTGTCGATGCCGACAAGGTCATCGGCGCCCGGCTCTCGACGATCGTCGAAGGCGAATTCGTCACTCGGCTGTTCACGCAGGGGGCCGAAGCCGCCGTGACCGCGGCCGGCGACGAGGCACTCACCGGCATCGAGCTCGCGGGCATCCGCCAGGACGGCAGCCGCTTCCCCATCGAGGCGATGGTCGCTTTGGTCGAGAGCAGCGAGGGTCCGATGCTCAGCCTCTCGATCCGCGACGTCAGCGCCCGGCGCGCCACCGAACGCCGGCTGGCCGACGCCGAGACACGCTATCGCAACCTCATCGACGCCGCGCCCGACGCGATCATCGCCGTCAACAAGCGCGGCCGGATCACGCTGGTCAATTCGCGCACCGAGGAGATGTTCGGGTACGACCGCGCGGAACTGTTGGGCAAGCCGGTGGCCTCGGTGCTGCCCAGGGATCTTGCCGACCGGCTCACGGAGGACACGGGCGACGGACCGTCCGGGAATGCCGACAACGACAGCTTCGAGCACGTTGGCCGCCGCAAGGACGGCAGCGACATTGCCATCGAAGCGCGGTTCGGCTCGCTGCAAAACGGCCGCGGCACGATGGCCGTGGTGGCCATCCGCGACCTCAGCCGGCAGAGCAGGGCGCTGCGGCGCTCGGCGGAGCTCGAAAACTTCCACCGCCAGCTGGTGGATGCGGCACCTGACGCGATCGTCGTGGTCAACGCACGCGGCGAGATTGTTCTCTTCAACCGCGAGGCCGAAGCCAGCTTCGGATACCAGCGGGACGAGCTGGTCGGCCAGCAGGTGACCCGAATTCTTCCCGATGGCTTCATCGAGCGCCTGGCGGACCGTCTCCACCAGGCCGAGGCGGCCCTAGCGCGCGAGCTCGGCACGGGCATCGAGCTTGTCGGCCAGCGCAAGGACGGCCTCCGCTTCCCCGTCGAGATCATGCTCAGCCCGCTCGAAACGCCCGGCGGCACGCTGATGATCGCCACGGTTCGCGACATCACCGTGCGGAAGGCGGCCGAGCGGCATGCGATCACCGCCCAGCACGAGGTCGCTGCAGCCGCCAGCACCGCGTCCGGTGCTGCCGCCAACGACGAGATGCGGCAGTTCGCCTATGTCGCCGCGCACGACCTGCAGGAGCCGCTGCGCATGGTCGCGAGCTACGTCGATCTGCTGGCCAAGACCCAGCGCGACCGCCTCGACGACGAGGGCCGCGAATTCGCGGGCTTTGCGCTCGAGGGCACGCGGCAGATGCAGGCACTGATTTCGGACCTGCTGCAGTACTGCAAGCTGGGCGGCGAACCGTTGCGCCTCGCGCGGTTCGCGAGCCGCGATGCCGTCGCGGATGCCGAGCAGGTGCTCGCGGCCGCCATCGCGCAGAGCGGCGCCGTGGTCACTGTGGGGCCCCTTCCCGAATTAACCGCGAGCCGTTCGCAGCTCAGCCGGCTGTTCCAGAACATCATCGGCAACGCCATCAAGTACCGCGGCCGGGCGACGCCGCAGATCCGCATTTCCGCCGCGCCGGGCGGCCCCGGCGAGTGGATTTTCGCCGTCGCCGACAATGGCATCGGCATCGACGCGCGCCATCTCGAGCGCATCTTCGGCATGTTCCAGCGGCTCAATCCCAGTCCGGACATTCCGGGCACCGGCATCGGGCTCGCGATCGCGCGCAAGATCGCCGAGCGCCATGGCGGCCGCATCTGGGCGGAGTCGGTGCCGCGCGCCGGCTCGACCTTCTTCATTGCGCTGCCCGAGGCGGGTCCCGCATGACCTTTGCCTCGCCGCTCAAGCTTCTCGTCATCGAGGACAACCCGGGCGACATTCGGCTGCTCCGCGAGCTGCTGAAGCCGTTCGGGCCGTCGGCGTTCGAGATGGCCGAGGTGGCGACGCTGAGTTCGGCGATCGACCGGCTGCCGATGAAGCCGGACCTGGCGCTGCTCGACCTGGGGCTGCCGGATGCCGACGGGCTCGAGGCGCTCAGCGGATTGCAGGCGGCCGCCCCGTCCCTGCCCATCGTCATTCTTTCCGGCATCGACGACGAGACGCTGGCGCTCGACGCGATCGCCGCCGGCGCGCAGGACTATCTGGTCAAGGCCGGGCTTGGAGGTGCGGCGCTGGTGCGGGCGCTCCGCTTCGCCATGCATCGCAAGTCCACGGGCGCACCCGTCGGCGCCAGCTCGCCGCTTGCGGAAGTGACGCTCAACAGCATGGGAGACGCCCTGGTCAGCGCCGATCTCGAGGGCAAGACGACCTTCATCAACCAGGCGGCCGAGGCCCTCACCGGCTGGACGTGGAGCGACGCGGCGGGACGGCCCATCAGCGAAATCGTGCGCGTGATCGAGGCGGGGACACGCGCGAGCGTCCACGACTCGCCGGCCCATCCCGACCCGGCCCGGCGCGGTGCGCAGATGCAGTCCAACGTCGTTCTGATCCGGCGCGACGGCCGCGAAGTTCCCATCGAGGGCTCGATCGCCCCGATCGAAGGCCGGGACGGCCGCACTGCGGGAAAGGTGCTGGTGTTCCGCGATGTGAGCCTCGCGCGGGCACGGGCGCAGCAGATTGCCCATTCGGCGCAGCACGATGCGCTCACCGGCCTGCCCAACCGCGTGCTGCTCAACGACCGTATCCGATCGGCGATCTCCATTGCGCCGCGCCACGACAAGAAGGTCGCGGTGCTGTTCCTCGATCTCGACGGCTTCAAGCAGATCAACGACACGCTCGGCCACGCACTCGGTGACAAACTCCTGCAGCAGGTGGCGAGCCGGCTGATGGGCTGCGTGCGCGGCTCGGACACCGTCAGCCGCATGGGCGGCGACGAGTTCGTGGTGCTGCTGTCCGAAGTCGAGAGACCGGAAGACTCCGCAATCACCGCGCGCCGCATGCTGGAAGCGGTGTCGGCCCCCTACTCCATCGACCGGCACGAGCTTCACGTCACGGTGAGCATCGGCGTGGCCGCCTATCCCGATGACGGACTCGATGCCGAGACGCTGATCAAGAATGCCGACGCGGCGATGTACCAGGCCAAGGAAAACGGCCGGCATGGCTACCAGTTCTACAAGCCGGCGATGAACCTGCGGGCGATCGAGCGGCAGGACGTGGAAGACAATCTCCGCCGCGCCCTCGAGCGCGAGGAGTTCTCGCTGCACTTCCAGCCCAAGGTCAACCTTCACACCGGCGAGATCGCCGGCGCGGAAGCGCTGCTGCGCTGGGAGCACCCCACCAAGGGCCCAATGTCGCCGGCGCTCTTCGTCCCCGTCGCCGAAGCCTCGGGGCTCATCCAGCCGATCGGCCACTGGGTGATGCGCGAGGCCTGCCGGCAGACCCAGGAATGGCGTGAGGCCGGGCTGCGCCTGCCCTCGATTGCCGTCAACGTCTCGGCCATCGAGTTTGCCAGCACGCGGTTCCTCGACAGCGTCTTCGACGTGCTCAACGACACCGGACTCGATCCGCGCGCGCTCGAGCTCGAGCTCAACGAGGGCGCGCTGATGAAGCAGGCCGACGCCGCCAACAAGATCCTCCAGGCGCTGCGCGCCAGCGGCGTGCAGATGTCGGTGGACGACTTCGGCACCGGCTACTCGAATCTCGCAAATCTCCGCCGCTTCCCGATCCACATGCTCAAGATCGACCAGTCCTTCGTGCGCGAGATCACGTTGTCGAAGGGAGAAGCGAGCGTGGTGGAGGCGGTGCTCAACATGGCGCAGAGCCTCAACCTGCGCGTGGTCGCGGAGGGCGTGGAGACGCCCGAGGAGCTCGAGTTTCTCCAGCACCACCATTGCGACGAGGCGCAGGGCTACTATTTCAGCAAGCCGCTGCCGCCGACCCAGTTTGCCCGGCTGCTGCGCGATGGACTGCTCGGCACCATGGCCGCCCGGCAGAAATCACAGGCCTTCGGCCGCCTGGCGCCGCGCCGGCGCCTCGCCTGAGGCCGCACTCCCCAACTCGCTCAATGCGGTCTGCACCGCCTCGCGCAGCGCGGAGGGGCGGAACGGTTTTTCGATCGCCGGATAGGGACGGCCGGCGATGAACTTGGCGGCCTCCGGGGCAAAGGCGCCGCCGGTCATGAAGATCATCCGCCGGGCCTGATCGGGCACCTCGCGGTCGAGCGTCTCGAACAGCTCCATGCCGGTCATCTCCGGCATCATGACGTCGGAGAGGATAACGTCGAACCGCTCGCCTTTGCCGATTACCCCGAGCGCCATCTTGGCCGAGGTGACGCCGACGACGTCGTGGTCGATCGAAATGATGCGCTCGATGGTCTTGCAGAGCGAGACTTCGTCGTCGACCACGAGGATGCGTCCGCGACTGGCGCGCTTGGGAGGGGCCGCCAGGGCGGGTGTATCCGCGGCGGGGGCGTCAGCCGTGGCGTCGGCACGCTTCAGGGTCACGGTGAACGTCGTGCCCTTGCCCACCGTGCTCTTGACGGTGATCGTGCCGCCGAGCTCGCCGATGATGCGGTGGCAGATGGCGAGGCCGAGGCCGGTGCCCACGCCGGCGGGCTTGGTGGTGAAGAACGGATCGAACACGCGGTCGATCTTGTCCTCGGGGATGCCGAGGCCCGTGTCGGCGACATCGATTACCACCACATCGCCGGCTTCGAGCCGGGTCGAAATCCGGATTTCGTTGTCGGTCCCCTGCCCGATCGGCATCGCCTGCGCGGCGTTGACGATGAGGTTGAGGAAAACCTGGCCGAGCCGGGATTCGTTGCCGCGCACCAGCGGGATCGCGCCGAAATCGCGCACCAGCCGGGCGCGGTGGCGCACCTCGTTGGTCGCCATCCGGATCGCCGATTCGATGACCTTGTGCGCGTCGACCGGGGCCACGGCACTGTCACCGTCGGAGCGCGCAAAGATACGCAGGTCACGGACGATCTCGCGGACGCGCTCCGCCGCCTCGAGCGCGTCGCGGAGCGGGTCCTCGGTGGTCCCCAGCCGCTCGAGCATCTGCGCGGCAAGGCCGCCGCCGAGATTTTCCGGCGGTCTGCCGGAGGCCCCCTTTTCCATCAGGTCGTTGAGGGACAGCCGGACGAGCTCGAGGTTGCCGATGACGATGGCCAGCGGATTGTTGATCTCGTGCGCGATGCTGGCCGAGAGCATGCCGACCGACGCCATGCGTTCGGCGTGGCGGCGCTCGACGATCGTTGCCTCGAGCTGCTTGGTGCGTTCTTCGATGGTGCGTTCGAGCTCGTCGACCATCGCCGCGCGCGCTTCGGCCAGCACCCGGGCCGAGCGCTCTTCGCTCGCGGCCAGCTCGCGTCCAAGCAGCTCTTCCCGGTAGCGGCGGTTCTCGTCCTCGAACTGCTTGCGCCGGATTTGCGCGAGAACGCGGGCGCACAGCACCTCGAACTCGCTCGACTTCGAGATGTAGTCGTCGGCGCCGGCGCTGAGCCCCTCCAGCATGGCGGTGCGGTCGTCGTGCGCGGTCAGGAGGATCAGCGGGATATCGCGGACGCCGGTCGCGGCCTTGATGCGGACGCAGGCCTCCTTGCCGCCCATGCCGGGCATCACGAGGTCCATCAGGATGCAGTCGACCGGCTGCACGGCCAAAAGGTCGAGCGCTTCTTCGCCTGAGCGCGCCAGCGAGACTTCGTATCCCTCCGCCCGCAGCGCCTCCGCCAGCTCGTTGAGGTAGGTGACGCTGTCGTCGACCGCGAGAATCTTGCGCGGACCGCTGAGGCTCACGACCTGCTCGGGCGGCCGGTCGGCGTAGCGGCGCATGACGGCGGCGATGCGCGCGAGGATCAGATCCATATCGTCGTCCTTGCGGACGAAGGCGTCTGCGCCGGCGTCGAGCGCCCGCACCTGGGCGCCGCGGTCCTCCGATGCCGTCAGCAGCACGCAGGGCAGCCCCCTCGTGGCCGCGTCGAGCCGCACGCGGCGGATCAGGGTCGCGCCATCCATATCCGGCATGATGCCATCGACGATCACCGCATTCGGCCGGCGGTCGGCGAGGAGCGCCAAGCCGGCCTTGCCGTTCTCGGCGGCGATGGTGCGATAGCCGGCGTCGTTGAGCACGTCGCAGAGACGGTTGCGATAGGTATCGCTGTCGTCGATGACGAGGATCGTCGCCTGCGCGTCGGGTCCCTCCCCCGCCGCTCCGAGAAGGTCGCGCGCCTTGGCGACCACGTACATCGTGTCGTACGGCTTGCCGACATATTCGTTGGCGCCGGTGGTGAGGCCGCGGATGCGATCCTTCACTTCGGCCTCGGTCGAGAGCATCAGCACCGGCAGCGAGAGGCCGCCCGTGGCGCGGAGCTCGCGCAAGAGATCGACCCCGTCGCCATCGGGGAGCAGCACATCGAGGACGACGAGGCGAATGTCTTCGCTCGTCAGCGCGCGCCGGGCCGAAGCGAGGTCGGCGCACGGGATGACCCTGAGACCGGCGGCCTCGAAGGCTTCCGCCAGGTCCATGCGCACGGTGAGACTGTCATCGACAATCAGGATCGAGCCGATCACGACACTTGCCTCCGTGCCTGGACGAGGTCCGTGATTGCCGGTCCGATATCGCCGAGCGGCAGGATGCGCGACGCGCCGCCATTCATCGCAGCCTCGCGCGGCATGCCGTAGACGATCGACGTCGCTTCGTCCTGTGCGATGGTGGTGCCGCCCGCATTGCGGATGGCCAGCAGCCCGCCGGCTCCGTCGCGGCCCATGCCGGTGAGGAGCGCCGCCACCGCATCGGCGCCGCAGTCGGCGGCAACGGACTCGAACAGCACGTCGACGGAGGGCTTGCATGAGAAGCGTTCCGGTCCGTCGTCGAGGACGATCCGGCCGCCGCGCAACATCATATGCCGCGATGGCGGTGCCAGGATGACCTGCCCCACTGCGGCGCTCAACGGTTCGCCGTCGTGCGGGAAACGCGCCGGCCACGGCGACTGGCCGTCGAGCCAGTCGGCGAAGGCGTGGCCGAATTGCGGGTTGATGTGAAGGACGAAGAGCACCGGCAGGCCAATGTCGAGCGGCAGGCGACGCAACACTTCGACCGCGGCGCCTGGCCCGCCGGTCGAAGCGCCGATCGCGACGAGCCTGGTGCCTTTGCTGGCGGCAGGCAGCGCTGCGGCGGGGGCAGTCGCGGATGGCGAAGGCAATGGTGCGTTCGAAGCGGGGCGGCCGGCGCGGGCGCGCAGATGCGTGATGACGCGGATGCGGGAGACCAGCTTCACGGTCGAGAGGAACCGCCGCTCCCACTCCCCCTCCGGCTCGTGGCCGGTCGGCTTTTCGAGCACATCGACAGCTCCGGCCGCGAGCGCGTCGTAGGTCTTGAACACCTCACCGCGATTGAAGGAGGCCGAGACCACGAGGATGGGCGTCGGGCAGTAGGCCATGATCTGCTCGGTGGCGGCGAGCCCGTTCATGCGCGGCAGCATCAGGTCCAGGGTCACCACGTCCGGGCGATGTGCGCGGCAGAGCGTGACGGCTTCCTCGCCGTCGACGGCGGCGCCGACCAACTCGATGTCAGGATCGCCGAGGAGGATGTTGCAGAGAAGATCGCGGACCGTCGCGGAGTCTTCGACAACCAGCACACGCGTCTTTGCCATGCGTTCAGCTGACCAGCTGGTGGATGCGGCCGAGCAGCTCGGCCTGGTCGAACTCGGACTTGACCACATAGCCCTGCGCCCCGACGTCCTGGCCGCGGCGCTTGTCCTCCGGGGCGTTCCGCGAGGTCACAAGGATCGCGGGGATGTCGCGCAGATCGTCATCGCGGCGCAGATGCTCGATGAAAGTGAAACCATCCATGCCCGGCATCTCCACGTCGACGAGGATCAGCGCATAGTCGCGCAACCGCACGCGCTCGAGCCCCTCTTCGGCGGACACCGCGACGTCGACGTCGTAGCCGTCTGATTCGAGAATCGACTGTTCCAGCATACGCGTGGTCAGTGAATCGTCGATCACCAGCAGCGGCCGCTTGATGGTCTCGGCCTCCCCGGCGATCCGGACGCGCTGGCTCGCGGCGGCGACGACGCCTTCTGGGTCGAGCATCAGCAGCGGGATGCCGTCGGCATCGAAGGATGCGCCGGCGACCACCGCGTTCGCCGGGGCAAGGTCGGGCAGCGAGCGGAAGACGATGCTGGCGGTCCCGGGGATGCGGCCGACCGCGAGCGCCGCGAGGCCGTCGCCCGCGCCGACGATGACCGCCGAGAAGCTGCCGTTGCGGCGAACCGGAGCCGTGCGGCCAAGCAGCTGGCCAAGCGGCACGAGCGGCACCGATCGGCCGTCATAGATGATGGCTTCGCCGAGCGACGTCCGGTGAATGTTCTTGGGCTCGAGCCGCACGGTGTGGCGCACCGCACCGAGCGGCACCGTGGCACGCAGCCCCGGCGCTTCGAGGAGCAGCGCCTCGACCGAGGACAGCGAAAGCGGCACGCTCAGCTCGAATGTCGTCCCGATCCCGACCTCGGTCTTGATCGAGAGATCGGCCCCGAGGCGCGCGACGGTGTGACGGACGAGGTCCATGCCGATCCCGCGGCCCGCGACTTCGGACACCGAAGCCGATGTGCTGATGCCACCGTGAAGCAGCGCATCGAGCAGGGCCGCCGGCGCCAGACGGTCGAGCTCGGCGGCGGAGCGGCCCTTGCGGATCGCAGCTTCGCGCAGAGCCGGCACGTCGATGCCGCGCCCGTCGTCATTGCAGCGGAACACCACGCGGCGGCCGCGGCGCAGCACGCTCACGGTGACCCGGCCGGCAGCCGGCTTGCCTGCCGCCAGTCGATCGCGCTTGGCCTCGATGCCGTGCGCCACGGCGTTGCGGGTGAGCTGCAGCAGGGCGTCCTGCACGATGCGGCTCACCTGGCCGTCCAGCCTGATGTCGCCGCCGAGACCCTCGAACGTCACCTCCTTGCCCAGCACCTGTGCGGTGTCCCGCGCGGCGCGCTCGATGTTGGGAAACAACGCCCCCGCGGGCACGAGCCGCAATTGCTCGGCGACGTCGCGCACCTCGCGCAGCTCGCGCTCGAGCCGCTCGAAGCTCCCCTCGATGCCCTGTTCGATCTTGGCCACCAACCCGCGCAGGTTCTCTGCAAGCGCGAGAGGACCTTCGGGTCCGGCGACAGGCGTGGCACCGGCAGAGACCGCGAGCAGTTGCTCGGTAATGCGGTCGGCGAGCCGCGAGGCGCGGCCGGCAAGATCGGTGGTCTCCCGGAGGCCGCGGAGCTGCGTGTTGGCTTCGGTGACGCCTTCGAGCAGGTCGTCGATCTCGGCGACGTCGCCCTGAAATGCGCGAGCCGGTTCCTCGCTCGCTCCCGAAGCAGGCGCGGCCGCGGCCGCAGGAGCGGGCGCAGAGGCCGCCGGCTGCGCTTCGGGCGAGACCAGACCCGCGACCTTGCCCGAAATGGAATCGAGCAGCCGCAGCATCTCCTCGATGCTGGCACGCGGCACCGCTGTCGCCTGATCGCGGTACGGCCCGAGCAGGTCCTCGATGGTGTGCGCCTGGTCGGCGATCTCGGGCTGGCGCACGACGCGCGCCGCGCCCTTCAGCGTGTGGGCCAGCCGCAGCAGACGCGGCACGACCTCTCCCCCGCTCCCGGCCCGCTCGAGCTCGAGCAGGCTCTGCCCAAGCTGGTCGGCGAGGTCGCGCGCCTCGATCCGGAAGTATTTGTAGGGGTCGCGGGCCATGCGGGCGTCAGGCGGCCTTGCCGGCCTGGACCAGCCGCAGCAGGTCGCGCGAGGTCGCGGCGAGCTCGGAGGCGGTCTGGATCGTCTGTCCGGCCGAGGCTTCCGTCTCCTTGGTCGCCTGGGCGACGTTGGCGATCGCAATGTTGACCTGCTCAACCGCGGTCGCCTGCTGCTTGGTCGAGAGCTCGATCTCGCGCGCGGCCTCGGTGGTGGTTTCGACGAGCCGCGCGATTTCCTTGAACACCGTGGCAACGTCGTCGAACTGGCGGGTTCCGGAATCGACCGCCTTGGAGCCCGTTTCGGTTGCCATCACGGTGGTGTTGACCGACGAGCGCACGTCGTCGATCAGCGCCCGGATCTCCTTGGCGGCGCCGCCGACGCGGTCGGCGAGCTTGCGGATTTCGTCGGCGACCACCGAGAAGCGCGTCCCGCTCTCGCCGGCTCCCGCCGCCTCGATCGTTGCGTAGATCGAGAGGATGTTGGTCTGCTCGGCGAGCTCGGTGACGATGTCGAGTACAGCGCCGATCTGCTGCGACTTCTTGCCGAGCTCCAGCATGTGCGCGACCACGAGGTCGACCTGCCGGCGGATGCCGCCGATCGAGTCGTTGGCAAGCCCGACAGTGCCGTCGCCCATGCGGGTCGCGCCGGTCGTCTGGTCGGCGATCTGCGACACGCGCTGGGCGCTCTCGGCAATCTGGCGCGAGGTCGCGAGCAGTTCGCTGATCGTGGTGTTGATTTCATTCATCGAGGTCACCTGCTCCTTGACGCCGGTGGCCTGCTGGTTAGCGGCCGACTGCAGTTCGGCCGACGAATTCTGCACGTGGCTGACGGCACTGCCGATCTGCCGGTTGAGCGAACGGCCGAGGAAACTCGCGAGCATCGCCGCCCCAAGCGCCGCCAAGAGCGCGAAGGTCAGAATGATGTTCTCGGCAATATAGGCCTTGTCGGTCGAGTCCTGCTGGGCCGCGTTCAGCGAGTTCTGGCGGTGCGTCACGTAGTCGGTCAGTGCCGTCGACAGCACCATCGCTTTGGGCTGGCCGTTCTGGGTGTAGTTGGCGAGGGCGTCGTCGGCCGACATACCGCCCTGGCGCAGCGCGATCACGGCGTCCACGGCCTTGGTGTAGTCGACATTGGCGTCCGCGATGTTGCTCGCGAGCTGGAGGCTCACCGGGTCGTTCTGCGCCAGCGCATCGGCCTTGAGCGCCGCGATCGCGTCGGCGAACATCTTGCGCGCCGTGTTGAGCGCCGTGAGGTCGGCATCGGCGCCGGCCAGCATCACGTTGCGGAACTGGGAGGTGAGCTGCTGCCGCGTCGTCTGCATCTGCGCCGCCTGCAGCATGAGCGGCGAGTCGACGTTGATGACGCGGTCCTTGCTGGCGATCACCGTCTGCAGGGCGAGCGTCGCGATGAGGCCGATGAACATGGTGATCACCACCAGCACGGCGAAGCTCCCTGTGATCCTCTGACCGAACGTCCAGTTGCGGAACATGGCGCTACTCCTTTTTCGGAATGAACGAAGCCGCCCGCTGCCGCAGCGCGGCAACCAGGGCGGGCAAATCGATGACGGGCCAGACCTGCTCGCCGCTGCGCGCGACGACATGGACAAAGTGCCCACGGGCCGAGACGGCCTCGGTGGCCGCCGAAGCGTCGATGCGGAAGTGCTCTTCGAAATGATCGAAGGCAAAGGCCACCGAGCGGTCGCCGACGAGGGCGAGCCAGCGCCCCGAGGCCGCCGGGTAGCCCAGCAGGGCTGGCAGATCGTAGACCGGCACGAGCGTGCCGCGGAAGCCGGCGATCCCCATCAGCTCGGGAATGGGGCTCGGCACCGGAACGATGGCGACGCCACTGCGGAGCCCGTCGATCTCGGGGATCCGCAGGGCGTGAAGGTCATCGCCCAGCCGGATCGCGATGAAGTCGGCGAGCGGCGGTGGGCTGCCGGGGATCGGTTCGGCGAACGCGCGGTCGAAGGCATCGCGCATCGTTGCGGCATTGGCGGGTTGAAGCGCGGAAGCGGCGCTCATGATCCGGCCTCGCAGGCGCGCAACTCGGACTCGCAGAGCTTGGACAGGGCCGCGCGGGTAAAGCCGCCGCCGAACAGCAGCAGGCGGGACGCGTCTTCGAGCTTTAGCAGCTCGAGCGCGTGGGTGAGGTCGGCGCGCGCGCCCTCGAGATTGCCCGAGCGCCGGGCCAGGGAACCGCGCCGCAGCAGCGGCATGGCGAACTGCGGATCGAGATGGGACGCGAGATCGTAGCGAAGAACCGCGCGCGCATCGTCGCCGCTGCCTTCAAAACAGAGGCCGAGCACATAGTTGGCGCCGGCGTTGAATTCGTCCTGCGCCAGCAGTGCCCCGCACACCTCGCCGGCCGCGGCAAACTTGCCGCCCTGCGCCAGAAGCAGCGCGCGGAGCAGCAGCACGTCCGGATCGGCAACGGTCGCCTCGGGCAAGCGCCCGAGCAACTCGAGCGCATCGTCGAACCGCTCGTGGCGAAGGAGATCGAGCGCCACCGAGAGGTTTGCCGCGGGAGCCGGATCGGGCTTGAGTGCGGGCCGTGGTGCCGGTGCGAGCCGCTCCTGACCGCGCGCCAGCCGTTCGATCCGGCGGCTTGCGTCGCCGATCGCGTCGTACCAGGCGGTGTCGCTTGCGGCGGCCGGTGCCGGAGGCCATGGCGCCGGCGAATCCGCGCGCAGCGCGTCGCCAGAGAAATCGATCCCGTTCCCGGCGCGCTGCGCGTCGCCCTCCCCGCGGCGCTGATAGTAGAAGGTGCCGTGGGTGTGGACGAGATGGAAGGCGTGCGACAGGCCTCGCAGCGTCTCGGCATGTCCGAGGAACAGGTAGCCACCCGGCACCAGCGACTGGGCGATGCGGTCGATCACCATCTCCTGCACCGGCTGGGTGAAGTACATGATGACATTGCGGCAGAAGACGACGTCGTAGGCTTCGGGCTGCCAGATCGGCGCGTGCGGGTCGGTGAGATTGCAGCGTTCGAACTGCACCGCGGTGCGCAGGCTTTCATCGACCTCGACGTCGCGCCCGTGGCCGTGAAACCAGGCCGACAGCATATCCGGAGGCGTCTCGCGCAGCGACCAGCTGCTGTAGCGGCCGCTTCGCGCCTTGCGCAGCGCCGCCGGGTTGAGGTCTGCCGCGCGGATCGAGATCTGCCAGGGCGGAGGCAGCAGCGCGCGGCTGAGCATGGCGATGCTGAAGGGCTCCTCGCCCGTCGAGCACCCCGCCGAGAGCACGGCGAGCCGGCGCGTCGACTCCCGGCCGCGCATGCGTTCCGGGAACACCTTTTCGCGCAGCGCGGCGAACTGGTCGCTGTTGCGGAAGAAGTAGGTCTCGCCCACCGTCAGCTCCTCGGCGAGGACGCTGTCCTCGGCGCTGTCGGCGGCGACGTGCGCGAGATACCGCTCGACGCTCGTCCCCCGGGCCTCGGCGCGGCGGCGCAGCAGGTCGCTCAGGAAGCCGAGCTTGCCGTCCTCGAAGCGGAGGCCGTAGCGCTCCATGACGAAGGCGCGGAACTGCTCCGGCGCCTCGGGAGTGAGGGTCACGCTCATGACGCCGCGTCCTGCGCCGAGAGAAGCTCGAACACCTGCTCGGGGACGATCCGCGTGGTGTCCAGGAGCAGCAGCAATTCGCCGTCGAGCGCACCGAGGTTGCCGACCGCGGCAACCTGGCGGCCGCTCAACGGCGGCAGACCGCGCAGCAGATCGTCGGGAATGCTGCGAATTCCTGCAACTTCCGCGACGGCGAGGCCGACCATGTGGGTCGCGGTCTTGAGGATCACGAACCGCGACGGGGTTTCGGCGACGCCACCGAGCAGGACGTGCGCATGGATAACGGGCAAAGGCTCGCCCCGCACGATGCTGACGCCCGCCACGGAGGGCGGAGCGCCGGGCAGCGGGACGAGCGGCAGCGGCCGCATGGTCTCGACGACAAAACTCAGAGGAATGGCGCACAGCGTCGAGCCGCTGCGGCACAACAGCGAAAAGCGGGCGTTTGCATCAGCCACGGCGGCCACGTCCCCTGCGCCGGTCACGATCGCCGGCCGCATGCGTGCGGCTCGGCTCAGCGTGCTCCCAAACCTAAATCGACATTCCGATTCGTCGCCACAACAAATCCGGAACGGCCGGCGGCGCGCCTGTCACGACGGCAGATCACTGTGTTTCGGGCGGATTAAGCAAGGGTTCAAATACCACGTAGTTCTACGGGGATGCCGGAACATTTCCCGCGCGTGACGAATCAGGGCTAGGATACCTGCGTACTTTGGTGGTTACGCTTTGTTGTCTTGCCGCTCCGCTGATGTGGGGTGGATTGAGTCTATTGCCCTCCGCTCCTGCGCGTCGCCGCCGGAACTGTGTTCTATGAGCAAGGATTTCGAGAGAGTTTTATTCGAATCTGCATTCGCAGCGCTTGAGAGCGCTAGCTTCGGCATGGCCACAGTGGCCGCGTCGGATCGTCCCTCGTGATCGATCGTTTCGGAAGGCCGTCCATGCGCAGGCTCTTTGCAGATATTCCGGGCAAGACGGCGGAGCGTAGAGCTCGGCTCATCGCGGGAGCGGGCCGCTGATGCCGGGCGAACAGCCTCTCTCCGCGCGACGTCATGCCTTCATCGTCGACGACGAGCCGCAGGTGCGGACGGTCGTGGGCAACGTGCTCACGGCGGCGGGCTACAACGCGCATCAGCTGGCGAACGGCATCGAGCTCGAGGCGGCGCTCATCCAGTGGCCACCGAGCGTCATCGTGCTCGACCTGGCGCTCGGCAACTCCGACGCGATCGAAGTCATCCGGCACCTGGCCGCCGCCCGCTACACCGGCGATGTCATCCTGATCAGCGGGCGAGACGCCGAGACGCTGCAGGAGGTGCACGAGATCGGCGAGAACCGGGGACTCAAGATGCTCGAGCCGCTGCACAAGCCGTTCCGCGTCGAAGAGCTGCGCGACCGTCTCGCGGCGGCCGCCGAGCACAATACGCGGCCCGACAATTCGGTCAGCCTCGAGGCGGCGCTCAAGAACAGCTGGCTCGAGCTCTGGTACCAGCCCAAGATCGATCTGCGCTCGATGCTGGTGTGCGGCGCCGAGGCGCTGGTGCGGCTGCGCCATCCGGTGCACGGCATCATCTTGCCCGAGCAGTTCCTGCCGCGGCCGAGCGACCCGCTCTACCATCCGCTGACCGACTATGTCGTGCGGCGATCGCTGACCGACTGGGTGACGTTCGCCGACCACCGGATGACCAACCGCCTGGCGATCAATGTGCCCGCCTCGGTCCTGCAGCGGCCCGGGTTCGTGGCCAATCTGCGCGAGCACCTGCCGCAACATCCCAAATTTCCCGGCCTGATCGTCGAGATCACCGAAGACGAGGCGATCAGCGATCCGGAGCTTGCGCGCGAGATCGCGGTGCAGCTCAAGCTCTACGACGTCTACGTGTCCATCGACGATTTCGGTGCGGGCTATTCTTCGCTCGAGCGGCTCAACGAACTGCCCTTCGCCGAGATCAAGCTCGACCGCAGCTACGTCCAGGGCTGCGCCAACGACCAGCGGCGGCGCGAGATGTGCCAGATGGTCAAAGATCTCGCGAGCCGCTTCGGCATCGTGGCGGTCGCCGAGGGGGTTGAGGAGAAGGACGACCTGCGCGTGCTGATGGAGATCGGCTACGACGTGGCGCAGGGCTTCCTGTTCGCCAAGCCGATGGAGAGCAGCAGCTTCGTCGACCTGATCGTGTCGCGCGCCCTGCAGCCGGACGGCAACCCCCTGCGCAACTGACCCTTTGCCGGGCTCAAGACCGTAGCGGCCCCTGCGCCGCCGACAGTGCTTGTTCCGTAAGCCTGTCTTACAGATTGACAGCTGGCCCGGCGTCGCCGATGGTGCGCTTCCTTGCAGCGTCCGGATCGAACGAATCGCTGCGCCTTTGTTTCGGGAAATCAGATGACTAGCGTCACTTTCGACCAGTCGCCGACCGTCACGGTCTCCGCCGGACTCTTGAAACTCGAATGGGAGAGCGCCGGCGGCGGGCTCGTCTCGATCTCCGACAGCGCCGGAGGAGAGCTGCTGCGTGCCAAGGACGGGTCCCAGCTTCGCCTCGTCGTGGGCGGCACGCCGGGGCTCAACCGCGTCGGCCAGGGGCCCGACGACCAGCTGCGGGTACAGGTGAATGCCGAGACCCACCTCATCCCGTCCGAAATGGGAGTGCGGAAGGACGCGACCGTGGTCGGGACCAGACCACGCCTCGTCGCCGTCAGCCGCATCGACACCGGCGTCGGCACCCGGATCGATGTCACCCAGTCCGTTGCCGGCTGGGAGTGGACGGTGTCCTATCTCGTCGATCATCTGCTGCCCGTCGTCACCCTCGACATCGGCGTAAGCGCCAAGGCCGCCGACGCTCCCGCTCTCAACGCCGTCGAATGGTGGATGCAGACCGGCGCCTTCCAGCGCAGCATCCTCGGCAGCACGCAGACCGTCGACGGCAATGGCGTCTATTTCGAAAATGACGCCGGCGGGTTCATCCTCTCCCGTTTCCACGACGGCGACTTCGGCCGCTGGACCACCGCGGCGGACGACGACCACATCGCCTTCGTCCTTCACCTCGGCACGTCGAGGCCGGGGCTGCGTTCGGTGTCCGGCGGTGGCTTCCGCCTGACCTTCGGAGCCGATGCCGATGACGCGGTCCAGAGCGTTCGCCTGTTCAACGTCCGCTCGCGCATCACGGCCCTGCCCGATCGTCCGCAATGGGCCGACGGCGCGATCTACGAAACCTTCGTCGGCGTCTGGCCCGAGAGTCCGCGCTTTCCCGCCTACGCGCCCTACCCGCATGTCGCCGATCTGGTCGCCGACCTGCCGCGCATCCGCCGCCTCGGCTTCGGCATCCTCTATGTCATGCCGCGCGACCCGTTCCCGAGCTACACCACGGCGTCCTTTTCCGATCTCGACCTCCAATACGGCGACGGCCCCAACCCGGCGACGCCGTTCGCAGAGCTGGTGCGGGCCGCGCACGCCCATGGCCTGCGGGTCATCGTCGATGTCGTGCTTCATGGCGTGCTCGACCAGGCCGCGCTCGAAGTGCAGCGTGCGCGCCGCGCCTATGCCGGCAAGATCGCGGAAAAAGGCACCGAGAACTGGGACGTCTGGAAGAGCCTCAACCGCGACGACTGGCACACCTATGAGGTCGCGCACGAAGCGGGCTGGTCGCCGCTGGCGCCGGCCGTCCATCCCTATCATCGCGACCACCCCGAATGGTTCGGCACCCTGCCCGACGGCCGCACGCAAGTGAGCTACACCAAGTCCTTCGACCTCAGGCACCCGGGCCTGCGCGAGTTCGTATCGACGACGCTCTCGAACCTCCTCGCCGATCCCGGCCTCGACGGCTTCCGTTTCGACGCTCCCGCCTGGAACTACGCCGCCTATCGCTGGGCCGAAGACGCGGGCTATCGCGCCTCGTGGTCGACCGAAGCCGGCGCGGCCTTGATCCGCGACGTCTGGGGCGCCTCGCGCGAGGTCAAGCCGGACTCGCTGATGTTCGCCGAAAGTGCCGACGTGACGCAGTCGACGTCGGGCCATATGCAATACCCCTACGACGAGCAGCCGACGCTCAACGACCTGCTCGGGGGCGCCATCACCGCCGAGCAGGCGCGCCACCGCTTCCACCACATCGCCAGCATGCGCGCCGTCGGCATCGTCACCGCGCACTGGGTCGACGCGCATGACAGCGCCTGGTGGCCGGACGAGGGCCGCAAGTGGCGGCGCCAGATCCACGGTGTGCCCGCGCTCAAGGCCGGCACGGTGCTCATGGCCATGATGGGCGGCGCCTTCATGATGTTCGGGGGCGGCGAGCGCGAGATCGAAGATCTCCTGACGCGTGTGCTGAAGCTGCGGCAGGACGATCCCGTGCTGCGCCTCGGCTCCGTGCACGAGATCGCCGTCACCTGCGACAACCCCGCGGTGTTCCCGCTGCTGCGGCGCTCCGGCAGCGACTGGCGGCTCGTGGTCGTCAACTTCAGCCACGACAAGGCGCGCGCCCGACTGCTGCTTCCGGAGTGGGCGACGGGGAGTGTCCTCAACGATATTCTTGACGGCATCGCCGACGTCACCGTCAAGGCCGGTGCGGTCGAGCTCAGTCTCGACAGCTTCCAGGCTGCGGTGTTCCGCCCGGCGATGCCGGTGCCCGGCGGGCGCTGACGAGCGCGGGAGACCAAGACGAAGATCACCGACCTCAAGGTCGCCGTCATCGGCAAGCACCCCGTCGTCCGCATCACCACGGACGAGGGCCTCTACGGCCTCGGCGAAGTCGAGTGGACCAAGTCCTATCTCAAGCCGTGGATCCTCCACTTCCGCGACGCGCTGATCGGCAAGGACCCCACCGACGTCGAGCGTGTGATGCTCGCCATCCGCCAGCGTGGCGGCTTCAAGCCCTACGGCGCAGCGGTGTCGGCCATCGAGCACGCCTTGTGGGACATCGCCGGCAAGGCCGCGGGCGTGCCGGCCTACAAGCTGCTCGGCGGCAAGGTCCGCGACAGGGTCCGCGTGTACAACGGTTCGGTGCGGCGCAAGCGAACCGGCGACAAGCCGGAGGACTATGCCGCCGACGTCAAATGGATGATGGAGCGGCCCGAAAAGTTCTTCATGGTCAAGCAGGGATTCTCGTTCCACTCGGGGATGAAATACACGCTCGATGACTTCCACTATGGCGTGCAGCACCCTTACTCGTACGACTACTACGGCCTCTACGATCACGGCCAGATTTCCGAGCACGGCTTCAACCACATGCTCGATTGCGTGGCGGCCATGAAGGAGGTGCTGGGCGACAAGGTCTCGCTGGC
>CAYRZM010000056.1:0-20609 GCA_964428685.1 uncultured Devosia sp.
TAGAGCTCGAGCAGCGCCTCCTGCTCGGCCCGCTCGCTCGCATCCTGCTTGCGGATGCGCACGATCTGCCGCAGCACCTTGGTGTCGAAGCCGTTGCCCTTGGCCTCGGCGTAGATCTCCTTGATGTCGTCGGCGATCGCCCGCTTTTCCTCTTCCATCCGCTCGATGCGCTCGATGAAGGCGCGGATTTGGTCCTGCGCCACGCTTTCGCTGTCAACGGTCGGCTTTTTCGCCATCGCCCTCACTCCCCGCCAAAAACAGGGGCTCGTTCAAGCCTGTCCCGCCCGCCCGTTCAAGCGCAAATCCGGCCCCGTCCACATGCGCGCGCCGCAGCCCCGCAATTCCGCCAAAACCGCCGATTATCCGTTGACTTGGTCCCGCTCCCGCGCTCTTTGAGGTTCGCTCCCATGGCCCGCTTGTCTCTCGCGCGTCCGCTTCGTCTCGCCCTGGTTTTCGCGGGGCTGGTGCTGATGGCGCTCTGCGCCTCGGCCGCGCCGGCGCAGGCCGATCTGCGGGTCTGCAACCAGTCGTCCAACCAGGTCTCGATCGCCCTCGGCTACCGCGCCGAAAAGGGCTGGCAGTCGGAAGGCTGGTGGGTGGCCCCGCCCGCCAAATGCGCCATCATCTACCAGGGCGATCTGCACACCCGCTATTTCTACCTCTACGTCGCCGACGACATCGGCGGCGGCGCGTGGGACGGCAGCAACTACATGTGCACCCGCGACGAAAGCTTCACCATTTTCGGCGTCGAGGATTGCTTCGCCCGCGGCTATGAGCGCACCGGCTTCTTCGAGGTCGATACGCAGAACAAGCCCGACTGGACCTTGCAGTTGACCGATCCGGCGGCTACCGACACAACCACGTCGCCCGGCGATGCCACAACGGGCGGCGACGATACCGGCGCCAGCGCCATCGACGACGGCACCGACGACGGTGGCGGCACCGACGATGGCACCGACGCCGGCGACGGCGGCGATGCCGGCGACGGCGGCGACGCCGACTGACGCTTACGACGGGACTTCGCGGGGGCGAGTGAGATGAGACGACTTCGGCGCGTAAAGATCGTCGCCACGCTGGGGCCCGCCTCCAGCTCGGAAAAGGTCATCGAGGAGCTGGCCCGCGCCGGCGCCGATGTGTTCCGCATCAACATGAGCCACGCGAGCCACGATCTCATGCGCGAGACCGTGGGCAAGATCCGCAATGTCGAAAAGCTGCTGAGCCATCCGCTCGGTATCCTCGTCGATCTGCAGGGCCCCAAGCTGCGCGTCGGCAAGTTCGCGGGCGGCGCCGTCCAGCTCGCCGCCGGCCAGACCTTCACCCTCGATTCCTCCGATGCCCCCGGCACCGAGACGCGCGTCTACCTGCCCCATCCCGAGATCATCGAGAGCGTGAGCGTCGGCGATCGCCTCTTGCTCGACGACGGCAAGCTTCAGCTCAAGGCCACTCGCGTGGGCGGCGGCTCCATCGAGACCGAGGTGATCTACGGCGGCAAGCTCAGCGACAAGAAGGGCGTCTCGCTTCCCGACACGCTCCTGCCCGTCGGCGCCCTCACCGACAAGGACCACGCCGATCTGCTGGCCGGCCTCGCCGCCGATTGCGACTGGGTCGCGCTCAGCTTCGTGCAGCGCCCGGAAGACATCATCGACGTGCGGAAAATCGTCCAGGGCCGCGCTGGCGTCATGGCCAAGATCGAAAAGCCGCAGGCGGTCGAACGGCTGGAGGAAATCATCAAACTCTGCGACGCCTTCATGATCGCCCGCGGCGATCTCGGCGTCGAAATGCCGCTCGAGCAGGTGCCGGGGCTGCAGAAGCGGATGATCCGCGTCGCCCGCCGCTTCGGTAAGCCCGTGGTCGTGGCAACCCAGATGCTCGAGAGCATGATCACCTCGCCCGTCCCCACCCGCGCCGAAGTGTCCGACGTCTCGATCGCCGTGTTCGAAGGCGCCGATGCCGTCATGCTGAGCGCCGAAAGCGCCTCCGGCATGTATCCGGTCGAGGCGGTCACCATGATGAACAAGGTCGCGATGGCGGTCGAATCCGACATCAACTATCGCGGCATCATCCGCGCCCAGGCCGCCGAGCCCGAGGCCACCGCCGCCGACGCCATCTCGGCCGCCACCCGCCAGGTCGCCGAAACCCTCGACCTCGCGGCGGTGGTCACCTACACGAGCTCCGGCTCGACCGCCATCCGCGCCGCCCGCGAGCGGCCGAGCAAGCCCATCCTCGCGCTCAGCCCCAACCACCGCACGGTGCGCCGGCTGTCGGTCGTGTGGGGCGTCCACTGCGTCGAAAGCCCCGACGCGGTGAACCTCGAGGACATGGTCGACCGCGCCTGCATCATCGCCTACCAGGAGGGCCTCGCCCGCCCCGGCGACCGCATCGCCATCACCGCCGGCATTCCGCTCGGCACCCCCGGCGCCACCAACATGCTCCGCATCGCCTTCGTGCGGCAGGACGGGGCCGGCAGCAGCTGATCCGGCGCTACGTGCCGCTGTCCGCCACCACCTCGAAGGTGGCGATGCTCGTGCCGCGCGTCACCACCAGGTGCTGGTTGGCGTTGAACCGGTAGTCGGGACTCCACTGGCCGTCCGGCCACTGCACCCGCACGATGCCGCGGTCGATCATGCCGATGCCCACATGGATCGCGCCGATGTGGCCCGAGGCGTGGCCGCCGCCGACGCCGATGAGGCGGGTCATCGCGCGCGTCCCGGCCTTGATCAGCACATGCGCGCCCACCGCATCGTGGTTGGGATTGGTCGGATCGCTGACCGTCACCTCGATCCAGTTGCCCATCGGGCGATGGCCGCCCCAGGGCGTCGCCGCGCCGAGATTGCGGAACAGCGAGACGTTCTCCTTGCGGTTGACCACCAGCACGTCGAGCATGCCATCGTTGTTGAAGTCCTCGATCAGCGCGCCGCGGCCGATCTTGTTCATGGCGAGGCCCGCGACGTCGCCGCTTTCGACGAACGTGCCCTTGACCGTCTGCAGCAGCAGGTCGTTGGGATCGAACTTGGCGAAGTCGGACATCGCCTCGACATTGCCCTTGGTGATGAAGAGGTCCAGGAGGCCGTCGTTGTTGAAGTCCTGGAACTCCGTGTGCCACCCGGTCGAGGGCAGCTGCGCGCCCTTGACGTAAGGCATCGCCGCAGTCGCGCCGCGCTCGTAGGCGATGTCGTAATAGACCGGGCTGTCGAGGTCGGTTGGATCGTCCAGCGCCTGCAGCTTGGTGTCGCCCATCGAGCTGATCGCATAGACGGGCAGGCCGTTGTTGTTGAGGTCGGCCTGCGCGATGCCCATCCCCCAGATGCTCAGATGCGCCCACCCGTCGGCGCGGGTGTAGAGCGCCGGCGGCTCGCCAGGCGGCACCTTCCACATCTGCTCTTCGCCGCCGCGGTAATATTGCCGGTCGTTGGCGATGCGCAGCGACGACTGGCCCGAATGGTTCCAGTCGGTGAACAGCATCGACAGCGCGCAATAGCCGGGCGAGAGCGGCGCGGCGTCGGAGTAGTCGGGCGCGTCCGCATCCGCCTTGGGGCGCATGAACACGTTGTCCGAGCAGGTGCCCCACGGCGTACCGGGGGCGTCGCGGTCGACATAGTTGCCGAAGGCAAGGGTGGGGAACTTCGCTCCGCTTTCCCACGTCGCGGAGAACGCGGTGGTCCAGGCGGCACCGGGCGCGATGTGCCAGGTCTGGTCGGCGCGGGCGAACTTGCAGTCGCCGAGTCCGCGCAGGACGCGATTGCCGGCGGTGCGCAACACCACGATGTCCTCGATGCCGTCGCCGTCGATGTCGAGCGGATAGGCGCCGGTGACATCGGTCAGGTCCTTGCCGGAAAGGCCGATGTCGGCGTCGGGCGACTTGACGAAGCTCAGCGCGCCGCCCATCGCCGAGTGGTTGACATAGAGCGCCGCCGGACTTTCGCCGCCCGCCAGAAACACGTCGGGATAACCGTCACTGTTGCAGTCGAGCCCCGCCGCGCCGCCGCCGACAAAGAACTCGAATCCGCCGGTATAGGCATGGTCGATGCCGGCGGCTTTCGCCTCCTCGGTGAAGCTGGGCACCGTCAGCAGGTCGAGGGCCGCCTGGCGGTCGGGGGGCGGCGGCGCGATGGCGTCGTCGGCGAAGGCGGGCGTGGCGGCCGCGAGGGCGGCCACGGCGACGAGCAGGGCGCGGATCATTGCGGCGTCCTCAAAGTCATCAGGTAGGCGATCAGGTTGTCCTGGTCTTCCGCCGAAAGCGCGGCGTAGGCCGTGCGCGAGGTGCGGGCCTCGCCGGCATGATGCATGATCTCCTCGTGCAGCGTCGTCACGTCGCCGCGGTGTCCCCAGGGCGCCGTGTCGGCCACGCCCCATAGCCCCGGCGTCATGAACGTGTCGCGCGGCGTGAAGGCCTGGCTCTGCACTTCGTTGGCGAAGAAGCCGTCGCCGTCGTCGGCGATCTGGTGGCGCTTGAGGTCCGAAAAGATCGGCACCAGCACGTCGCCATTGGCGTCGCGCGGCAGGGCCTTGGCCCAGTCGAGCAGGCCCAGGTCGTAGATCGCCGGCGTGGCGACGTCGCGGCTGGTGAGCGTGCCGGCGGTGTCGTAGGGGCCTGGATCTTCGAACTTCAGGCTGTGGAGGGGCAGCGTCGGCATGTGGCACGACTGGCAGCCGACCTGGGCGAACAGCGCCTTGCCCTTTGCTGCGGCGGAGTCCCAGTCGGGTCGGCCAAAGGGCACGGCGACCGGTGGCGGCAACGTGGCCTGGAATGCCACGAGGGCAGAGACGACTCCGGGACTGACTTCGTCCTTGAAGCCGTCACCGTCGAAATCGGCCTCGCCAGTCAAGGCCGGACCGAAACGCTCGTCGGCTTCCATGCCGGTGTGGACATTGAGCGCGTTGACCGTGAACTGCCGAAGCGAGGGGATCACGCCCTTCCAGCTGAAGGGACGGACGACGAGATCGCGGTCAACGCCCTGCAGTTTGGTCATATCGAGCGTGCCGTCCGGATTGGCCGTCACCGCGCCGAAGTCGACGCCCTTGGTCAACAGCTCCGCCGTGACCGGCTGCTTGCTCCTGACCGCTTCTGCGGCCGCCGTGTCGCGGATCGCCGCGAGGTCCGCACTCATCTCGCGCGCCAGCAGTTCCTTGAGGCCGGCGCCGAACACGATATTGGTGTTGCGCTCGTTGGAAAATTGCGGATCGACGGAATCGAAGTCGGCGCTTTCGGTCCCCTCCGAGGTGAACACGTTGACGGTGAAGTCGCCGCCGCCTCCGACCTTGGGCGAGATGTGGCACGACGCGCAGCTGTTGGCATCGGGGCCGGAGGCGCGCTGGAACGACAGTTCACGCGGATGCTTGAAATGGGTCGGGATGATCGCCTGCGTCGCGGTCGGCCGCCCCTCACCGTCGGCGGAGCTGAACTTGGTCGAGAAAAGCTCCGACCCCGCCTTGATCATGTCGTCGAGATCCTGCAGCGAAAGTTCGCCCGCGAGCTGGCTCTGGTCGACGGTCACGGGCATGCGGGCCGGGTCCCACGGCGCGCGATCGATGAAGGTGACCGGCCCCCCGATCACGGGAGCGACAGCCATCATCGTCCCCAGGACGACGGCAAAGGCGATGCTTTTCACGTCTCTCCCCCCGTGAGCGCATGTTGGCCGCAGAGAACATTAGGGCCCTAATCGATCGTTGAAAAGTCGAAGTCCGGCGCGTTGTCGTCGCACGCGCACCGGGCCCGCTCACCCCAGCAAATCCGGCCATCTCCGCGATTTTGCGTCCGACTTATCCATGTGGTTTTGAGTGGGGCTATTATGCCTCCACCTCGTCCGCACGGACGGCAGTCGACGGCGAACGACGCGAACGAGGCCGGTAGGCGTGAGGGATCGTCCCCTTGCGAGGTTTGGCCTTAACGCTGGCGGCAGGACTCGCCAGCCTGAACCCCACTCCGAAATCCTGCCGCTCCCGGGACGGTAGCGTCCCATAAACACTGCCCAGGGGCGATTCCGTCCCGGGAGCGCTGTCCACCCCAGCGACGCGCCGCGCGCAACTGGGGACCCGCACCTCCCATCCGGGGCACCGGAGGCGGGCGCTCGCCCACTCTTCCCCTCTCCCGCTTGCGGGAGAGGGTGGCGCGCAGCGCCGGGTGAGGGCCGCGGGCGCCCGGCCGGAGCCCTCTCGCTTGCACCCCACGCCGTCAATGACTAAGCCCAGAGACAAACCCCACGGGACCAGCGCCATGCCCCTCACTTCCGCCCAGCTCGATGCCGCTCTCGCCTATGCCGATTCCCACCTCGACGACGCCATCGGCCGGCTGCGGACCTTCGTCGCCATTCCCTCGATCTCGACCGATCCGGCCTATGCCGCCGAGTGCCGGCGCGCCGCCGACTGGCTCGTCGCCGATCTTGCGACCGAAGGGTTTTCCGCCTCCGCGAGGCCGACCCCCGGCCACCCGGTGGTCGTCGGCCACGCCCCCGCCATCGCCGGCGCGCCGACTGTCGTGTTCTATGCCCACTACGACGTGCAGCCGGTCGATCCGCTGGAGCTCTGGAATGCCGATCCATTTGCGCTGACCGAGCGCCCCGGCGCCGATGGCGAAATCCAGCTCCAGGGCCGCGGCACCTCCGACGACAAGGGCCAGATGCTGACCTTCATCGAAGCCTGCCGGGCGCTCCGCGCCACCACCGGCAGCCTGCCGGTCAACGTCAAGCTCTGCCTCGAGGGCGAGGAGGAATCGGGCGGCCCCAACCTCGCCACGTTCCTCCGTTCGGCAAAGGACGAGCTTGCGGCCGACGTGGCGCTCATCTGCGACACCGACATGCTCGATCCGCAGACCCCGGCAATCACCACCCTGCTCCGCGGTCTCGTGGGCGAGGAGGTGGTGATCACCGCCGCCAACAAGGACCTTCATTCCGGCATATACGGCAACGCCGCGCGCAACCCCAACCAGGTGCTCGCCGAGATCATCGCCTCGCTGCGCAACGCCGACGGCTCGGTCGCCGTCGCCGGCTTTTACGACCATGTGCGCGAGGTCGACGCCACCACCATGGCCAGCTGGCAGAGCCTCGGCTTCGACGGCGATGCCTTCCTCCGCGACGTGGGCCTCTCGATTCCCGCTGGCGAGCAGAACCGCTCTGTCCTCGAGCAGACCTGGTCGCGCCCGACCTGCGAGATCAACGGTATGGTCGGCGGCTACACCGGCGAAGGCTTCAAGACCGTCATTCCATCGAAAGCCTCGGCGAAAATCTCGTTCCGGCTGGTGGCCGACCAGGACCCCGACACCATCCGCGCCGCCTTCCGCGCCCATGTGCGGGCGCGCGTGCCGGCTGATTGCGAGGTGAGTTTTACGCCGCATGGCGGCGGTCCGGCCATCTCTGTGCCGGCAACGGGCCGGTTCCTGCAGCAGGCACGCGCCGCCCTCGCCGACGAGTGGGGCCGTCAGGCGGCGTTGCGCGCGTCCGGCGGCTCGATTCCGGTCGCCGGCGATTTCAAGCGCATCCTCGGGCTCGACGCGCTGCTCATCGGCTACGCGCTCGCCGATGACCAGATCCACTCGCCCAACGAGAAGTACAACCGCAGGAGCTTCGCCAAGGGGATCCGCTCGTGGATCCGCATCCTCGCCGCGTTCGGGGCGTGAGCTCAGCAGCTCTCGAGCAGGGTCTTGAGCCGGGTCAGGTCCGACCGCACCCATTCCGCATCGGAGCGAAACTGTGCGTCCGACACGCCGGGGCGCTGCAGCCAGAACAGCACGAGGTCGCAGCCGTCGCCATTGGCATAGAGGCGCACCGGCACCTTCGGCCCGATCGACCTGCCCTCATGGAAGATTTCGTAGTCGAGCACGCCGAAGTCGTTGCGCGGCGTGAAGCGGATGACCCGGCGGCCCATCGGCAGATCGACGCGATAGTCGTTGCCGCCGAGCGGCTCAATGACGCTGTCGGGATTGGCGGCCCAGCGTGGAAAGTTCCTGGGGTCGACGAGAAAGGCGTAGACCTCGCCATAGGGCCGCTCGATGGCGACCTTGATCACTTCCGACGCATGCATCCGTACCGCCCCAGACTGCCGTGCCGTCCAGCGATGCTACGAGCAATCCTCCCAGTTGCCAATCGCCGTGGTCACGCTCCTGTTTTGCCCAACAAAAAAGCCCGCCGAAGCGGGCCTTTGACCGTTCGTCGTCCCCGCGTTTCAGCCCTGCCGCGCCTTGTAGCGCTTGTCGACCTTGTTGATGATGTAGATACGTCCACGGCGGCGAACCAGCTTGTTCGCACGATGCCGGCCCATCAGGGCCTTGAGCGAATTGCGGACTTTCATCGGACAACCTCGGCAAAAACAAAAAGAGGCGCTGGGCGCCCCTTCAGGAACGGGCAGTCGAATAGCCACAAAACCGGCGCCTGTCAACGCTCCGGGCCCGGTATCGCAGGACCTTCAGGCAGCCGGGACGGCGGCGGTCTCGGCCATATGCTCGATCTCGCGCCAGCGATGACACGCCACGATCCGGTCGCCGCCGGCCGACTCGAGCAGCGGGCGCTTTTCGGCGCAGAGCCCGATGGCAAAGCGGCAGCGGGTGCGGAAGGTGCAGCCGGAGGGCGGGTTGATCGGCGAGGGAATTTCGCCGCTCAGCGCATCGATGTTGCGCCGCCGCGCGCGGCGCGGATCGGCAATCGGCACGGCGGTCAGCAGGGCCTTGCTGTAGGGGTGCTTGGGATCGACGTAGAAATCGTCGCCGCTCGCGAGCTCCACGATCCGCCCGAGATAGAGCACGAGGATGCGGTCGGACACGTGCCGCACGACCGAGAGGTTGTGCGAGATGAAGATGAGCGTCAGGCCGAGCCGCTCCTTGATCTCGCTCAGGAGGTTGAGGATCTGCGCCTGGATCGACACGTCGAGCGCCGACACCGGCTCGTCGCAGATGACGAGCTTCGGACCGGTGATCAGCGAGCGCGCGATGCCGATGCGCTGCGCCTGGCCGCCCGAGAACTCGTGCGGATAGCGATTGATCATCTCCGGCTGCAGGCCGACGCCTTCCATCATCGTCTTGACGCGCTCGCGCCGTTGCGCGGCCGTGAGGTCGGGCCTGAGGGTCCGCAGTGGTTCGGCGACGATATCGCCCACCGTCATGCGGGGATTGAGCGAGGCCAGCGGATCCTGGAAGATGATCTGGATGTCGCGGCGGAGCTTGCGCATCTCTTCGCCGTGCACTTGCACCAGATCGCGGCCGAGCCAGAGCACTTTGCCTTCGTCGGGCCGCAGCAGTTGCAGGATGCAGCGCCCCAGGGTCGACTTGCCGCAGCCGCTCTCGCCGACGATACCCAGCGTCTCGCCGCGATGGAGCGTGAAGGAGATGTCCTGCAGCGCCTTGAGCTTCAGCGGCGGGCTGAACAGCCCCCGGCCGATGTCGAAGGTCTTGCTGAGATTCTCGACCCGCAGCAGTTCATCCGTGCTCACGCCACCACCTCCTTGTCGTGGTGCACCAGCGCCGGGCCGTAAAAGCACGCTTTCGCGCGATTGCCCTCGATCGGGAACAGCGGCGGCCGCTGCGCGAAGCACCGGTCGAAGCGATAGGGGCACCGCGGATTGAACGCGCAGCCGTCCGGCAGGTGCTCGAGGTTGGGCGGCGCGCCGCGGATCGAATTGAGCCGCGGCCGGCGCTCCCCGATGTTGGGTGTCGAATTGAGCAGCCCCAGCGTATAGGGATGGCGCGGATCGTAGAACAGCTGATCCACCGTGCCCGTCTCGACGATGCGGCCCGCATACATCACCATCATCCGGTTCGCGAGCCCCGCGACCACGCCAAGATCGTGGGTGATCATGATGAGCGCCGTGCCGAATTCGGCGGTGAGCGACTGGAAGAGTTCCAGCATCTGCGCCTGCACGGTCACGTCGAGCGCCGTGGTGGGCTCGTCGGCAATCAGGAGCTTCGGTCGGCAGAGCAGCGCCATGGCGATCATGATGCGCTGCCGCATACCGCCCGAGCACTCGTGCGGAAACCGCGAGAAGATGTTGCTCGCATCGGCCAGCTTGACCGCATCGAGCATCCGGATGGCCTCGGCCGCAGCTTCACGCCGGTGCATGCCCTTGTGCAGCATCAGCACTTCGATCAGCTGGTCGCCGACGCGCATGTAGGGGTTGAGCGACGTCATCGGGTCCTGGAAGATCATCGCGATCTTTTCGGCCCGGACCGTGTTGAGCTCGCCCTCGGGTAGATTGAGAATTTCGCGGCCTTCGAAGGTGACGCTGCCCGTGGCGTAGCCGTTGTTGGCCAGCAGGCCGATGAGCGCAAAGGCGGTCTGCGTCTTGCCGGAGCCACTTTCGCCCACGATCGCGAGCGTCTCGCCTTCCTGAACCTCGAAGTTCACGTGGTCGACCACCTGAACGTCGCGGCCAGGCATATGGAAGCCCACCGACAACCCTTTGACGTCGAGCAGACTCATCAGCGGTCCTTGGGATCGAGGGCGTCGCGCAGTCCGTCGCCGGCAAAGAAGAAACTGAACAGGATCACGACGAAGAAGCCGAGCGGAAAACCGATTTGCCACAGCTCGCCGTACTGCATGGTCTGCGCGCCGTCCGAAATCAGCGCGCCCAGCGAGGTGTTGGGCTCCTGGATGCCGAGACCGAGGAAGGAAATGAAGCTTTCGAGCAGGATGATCTCTGGGATCAGCAGGGTGGCGTAGACGACGACCACGCCGAGCAGGTTTGGCACGATGTGTCGGAAGACGATCGTCAGTGGCCTCACACCGGTGGCGATGGCAGCCTCGACGAACTCCCGGTTCTTGAGGCTGAGCGTCTGGCCGCGGACGACGCGCGACATGCCCAGCCACGAGATCAGCCCCACGCCCATGAACAGCACGACGAACGAGCGGCCGAAGATCAGCAGCATCAGGATGAGAATGAAGAGGTAGGGGATCGAATAGAAGATATCGACGAAGCGCATCATGGCGCTGTCGAGCCGGCCGCCGAAATAGCCCGCGATCGCTCCGTAAAGCGTGCCCACGATCACCGCCACACCCGCGCCGAGAATACCGACGGCGAGCGAAATCTGCGTGCCCTGGATGACACGCGAATAGAGGTCGCGGCCGAGCTCGTCGGCACCGAAGAAGTGGCCGCCCGCCACGAAGGACGGCTGCCCCTGGTTGGCCACGTCGCCGAGGATGTCCCAGTCGATCTTTTCGATCGACCACGCCGTGAGAAACGGCCCGACGAGGGTGAAGACGACGATGAGCACGAGCACCGCGACGCTCACCACCGCGGCGCGATTGCGCACGAAGCGGTACATCGCGTCCTGCCACAGCGAGCGGCCGCGGATGAGGGCGGCGGGGCCGACCTCCGGCTCGGCTCCGGCGGTGACGCGCTCGATGGCTTCGGTGTCGGCCATGTCCGCTCCTAGTACCGGATCTTCGGGTCGATCCATGCGTAGAGCACGTCGACCACGAGGTTGCCGGCAATGGTGAGGGCTCCCAGCAGGATCGTAACGCCCAAAAGGGTCGAATAGTCGCGGTTGAGCGCGCTGTTGACGAACCATTGACCGATGCCGCCGGTCGAAAAGAACACATCGACCACCACCGAACCGGTGATCATGCCCACGAACACCGGGCCCAGGTAGGAGATGACCGGCAGCAGCGCCGGCTTCAGCGCATGCTTGAGAATGACCTTGTAGCCGGGAAGCCCCTTGGCGCGCGCGGTGCGAATGAAATTGGAGTGCAGCACCTCGAGCATCGACGATCGCATAAGCCGGGCGATGTTCGCCATGTAGGTCGTCGACAGGGCGACGACCGGCAGGATCACATAGTTCCACTTGCCGTCGTTCCAGCCCCCGCCCGGCAGCCAGTGGAGCCAGAGCGTGAAGATCAGCACGAGGATCGGGGCGAGCACGAAGTTGGGCACGACCTGCGCGCCGATCGTGACACCCACCGCGAAGTAGTCGAGCCAGCTGTTCTGCTTGACGGCCGCCACGACACCGAGGGGGATGCCGACGGCCACGGCGGCAATGAACGACCAGAAACCGTAGATCAGGGTAACGGGAAATCCCTGAACGATGATCTCGGTCACGCTTCGGTCCTTGTAGACGAAGGACGGGCCGAAATCGAAATGTGCAATGATGTTCCAGATGTATTCGCCCAGCTGCTGCCAGAGCGGCTTGTCGAGGCCATAACGCGCAAAGATGTTGCGCATCACCTCGGGCGGCAGCTTCTTTTCCCCGGTGAAGGGGTTGCCCGGCGCGATGTGCATCAGCACGAAGCTGAGCACGATCAGCACGAACAGGGTCGGGATCGCGATCGCCAGCCGGCGCAGCACGAACATCAGCATGACGTGCCGATCTCCGCTACCGCTGCACGGTCAAGGCCCCGCGCAGCGCGCGGAGCCTCATTGAGCGTGACGGGCATCACTGCGCCGTCTTGTACATGTCCTTGGCGTACCAGACCTGCTCGACGTTGTCGTACGGCCAGCCCTTCACGGTCGGCTTCTGCAGGAAGACTTTGGAATAGAAGTAGATCGGGATGATCGGCACATCCTTGGCGATGGCCTGCTCGACGATCTGATACTGCGGGTTCGGATCCTTCTGGGTGGTGGCATCGGCGAGCGCCTTGTCCACGTCCGGATTCGCATAGCCGCTGTCGTTCTCGCCCGAGGTCGACTGCAGCAGGCCCTCGAACGTCGAAGCCTCGTTGTAGTCGCCGCACCAGGCGTCGCGGGCCACGTCGTAGTTGAACTGGTGGCGCGTGTCCTGGAGCATTTTGAACTCCATGTCCTGGAGCTGCATGTTGATGCCCAGCTTCTCCTTGAGCATCTGGCTCACCGCGGTGGCGATCCGCTTGTGGCCTTCGTCGGTGTTGTAGATGTAGGTGAAGCTGATCGGCTTGTCGGGACCGTAGCCGGCGTCGGCGAGCAGCTGCTTGGCCTTGGCGTCGCGATCGGCCTGGCTCATCTTCGCCATCTCCACGTCCGGCGCGGTGAAGCCGGCGGTGTGCGGGTTGGAGAAGAAGTAGGCCGGCGTCTGGCCGCCGCGGAGCACGTTCTTGACCAGCACGTCGCGGTCGATGGCGTAGGAAATCGCCATGCGGACGCGCGGGTCCTTCAGCGCCTCGACGTTCTGGCTCTTCATGTTGATGTCGAAGTAGTACGTGCAGAACTGCGGCACCGAGTGCGCCTCGTCCGGATACTTCTGCTGCATCGTCGGGAACTGGCCCGGCGGGATGTCGGTCTGGTCGACTTCGCCCGACAGGTAGCGGGTCACGCCGCTGTTGACGTCGTTGATGGTGAGGAAGTTGACCGTCTCGATGACGGTGTGGGCGTTGTCCCAGTATTTCGGGTTGCGCTTGATGGTGACGCGCTCGCCGGGGCGGTTCTCAGCCAGCACGTAGGCGCCGTTGCTCACGATGTTTTCCGGCTTCGTCCAGTCGGCGCCGAACTTCTCGACGATCGACTGCGGCACGGGGAACATGGTGGAGTGCGCGGTCGTGCGCACGAAATAGGGCACGGGGTGGGCGAGGTCGACTTCGAGCGTCTTGTCGTCGATGGCCTTCACGCCGAGCTGGTCGGGGGTCATCTTGCCGGCCACGATGTCGTCCGCATTCTTGATGCCCACGAGGCCGAGGAAATAGGAGTAGGGCGAAGCGAGCTTGGGATCGACCGCGCGCTGCCAGGCGAACACGAAGTCGCTGGCCTTCACCGGATCGCCGTTCGACCACACCGCATCGCGCAGATGGAACGTGTAGACGGTGTTGTCGGCATTGACGTCGTAGCTGCTCGCCGCACCCGGAACCGGATTGCCGGTTGCGTCTTCATTATAGAGACCTTCGAAGAGGTTCTCGGCGACGTAGCTGGTGTCGACGTCTTCGAGGACCTGCGGATCGAGCGAGTTTATGTTGTCGAGCACGCGGTAGTTGAAGGTCTGGTCGGCGGCGAGGTTCGTGCCCGAGGGGACATCGACCGCGAAGGCCGGCACGGTGAATGCAGTGCTGCTCATGAGAGCAAGCGCGATCGCACCCGCCCCCAACATTGCTTGGAGTTTCATAAGAACCCATCTCCTTTTGTAGGACGTTTCCCGACAGCCCGGAGTTCATCGCCCCGTGGCGCTTCTTTTGTGCCGGAGGCTTTGGCCGTCCGGTCAAGATTGAATTGGACACTAACTGCCAATATCGTCCACTGACAAGCGAAAGCTTGACGTAAGCGTCAACGAGCGGTCCAAGTTGATCGTCCCGCTCAAGCCGCGCGCTCGAGGACGGCGGCGACACCCTGCCCGCCTGCCGTGCAGACCGAAATCAGCGTCCGGCCCTTGCCCTCGACCGCCGTTTCCTTGGCGGCGAGCCCGAGAATCCGGGCGCCCGTCGCGGCAAACGGATGACCGTAGGCAAGGCTCGAGCCCTTGGGATTGAGCTTGCTGCGGTCGATCGCGCCCAGGGGAGCGTCCCGGCCCAGCACGTCGCGGCAATAGTCGGCGTCTTCCCAGGCCTTGAGTGTGCACAGGACCTGCGCGGCAAAGGCCTCGTGGATCTCGTAGAGGTCGAAGTCCTGGAGCGTGAGGCCCAGCCGCCGAAGCATCTGGCTGACCGCGATCGTGGGCGCCATCAGCAGCCCGTCGCCATGCGCGAAGTCGTTGGCGGCCACCTGCCCGGCGGTGAGATAGGCAAGGATGGGCAGGCCCCGCTCCTTCGCCCATGCCTCGCTCGAGAGCAGCACCGCCGCCGCGCCGTCGGTGAGCGGGGTGGAATTGGCCGCGGTGAGCGTGCCCTGCCCCGACGTCTTGTCGAAGGCCGGCTTCATCGTGGCCATCTTCTCAAGGCTCGTGTCGGGGCGGACGTTGTTGTCCCTGAGCACGCCCGCGCACGGCACGATCAGGTCGTCGTGGAAGCCTTCGTCGTAAGCGCGCGCGGCATTCTTGTGGCTCGCAAGCGCCAACTCGTCCTCGGCCTCGCGGGTGATACCCCAGGTCTTGGCCATGAGCTCGCAATGTTCGCCCATGCTGAGCCCGGTACGCGGCTCCTGCGTCGAGGGCGCCACGGGCGTCAGCTCGCCGAGATTGAAGCCGCGGAACGCCGCGAACTTTTCGGCCGGCGTACGGGCACGATTGAGATCGGACAACCGGTGCTGGAACTTCGTTCCGACGACGATGGGGGAATCCGACACGGTATCGGTGCCGCAGGCGATGCCCGACTCGATTTCGCCGCTCGCAATCTTGGCGCCCAGGTTGAGCGCCGCCTGGAGGCTCGTGCCGCAGGCGATCTGGAGGCTCGTCCCCGGCGTGCGCGGCGAATAGCCGGCGTCCAGCGCCGCTTCGCGCGCCACGTTGAAGTCGCGACTGTGATTGAGCACGGCGCCGCCCACGACCTCGTCCACCGCCTGTCCGCGCAGACCGTATTTCTCCGCAAGACCGGCCAGCGCGGTTGTCAGCATCGAGAGGTTCGATTCCTCGGCGTAGCCGGTGTAGGCGCGGCAGAATGGAATGCGGGCCGAGCCGACGACGGCGATTTTTCTCAGTTCCGCCATCTCAGGCTTTCCCTTCCTTGCGTGCCTGCATCGGACCGCCGAGGAACGGCGCAAAGCCGGTCCCGAGGATTACGCCGATGTCGGCAAGATCGGCGCTGGCGACGACGCCTTCATTGACGACGATTTCGGTGGCATCGACCAGCGGCTGCACCAGCTCGCGCCCGAGCTTGGCCAAGTCGGAATTGGCCGGCACCTCGCCCTTCTGCGCCTTGCCGTCGACCCACTTGTAGAAGCCCTCGCCGGTCTTGCGGCCGAGTTTTTTCTGCGCGACCAGCGCGGCGAACCGGGAATTGTCGGGCAGCGACTGGTTGAGCTCGCGGGCGACGCTCTGGCCGACATCGAGCCCAACGGTGTCCATCAGCTCGATGGGGCCCATCGGCATGCCGAAGGCGACCGCCGCCGCATCGATCAGTTCCTTGTTCTCGCCGTTCTCGACCCGCTGCACCGCACCGAGCATGTAGGGCATCAGCACGCGGTTGACGAGGAAGCCCGGCGCGCTCTTGACCAACACGGGACTCTTGCCGATGGCCAGCGCGAAGCTCGCGCCCAGCGCCACGTCGCGATCGGAATTGAACGTGGACCGGATCACCTCGACCAGCGGCAGCTGCGCCACCGGGTTGAAGAAGTGGAGCCCGATCAGGCGGTTCGGGTCCTTGAGACCCTCGGCAATGCGCTCGAGCTCGATCGAGGACGTGTTCGTCGCAAGGATGGCCTCGCGGCGCGCCTTCCCCTCGACCTCGGCGAAGATCCTGCGCTTGATCTCGAGGTTCTCGACCACCGCCTCGATGATCACGTCGGCGCGGGCAACCCCCTTGCCGGCCGGATCGGCCTCGAGCCGCGCCACCGCTGACGCCACCGCCACCGGATCCTTGAGCCGCCGCTTGAACAGCGACTTGGCACGGGTGAGCGCCGGCGTGATCCGCTCCATGTCGAGGTCCTGCAGCGTCACGCCCAGCCCGCGCAGCGCACACCAGGCGGCGATGTCGCCACCCATGACGCCGGCACCGATAATGTGGACGCGCCGGAACACCGGCTTGTCGTTGCCGCGCAGTCCCTGCTTCTTGAGGCTCTCGCTGAGGAAGAACACGCGCCGGAGGTTGCGCGCCGTGTCCGACGCCATCAGCGGCACGAAGCCCGCGGCTTCGCCGTCGATCATGGCGCGCCAGTCGTCGCCGTGCTTTTCGAAGAGATCGATCAGGGCATGCGGCGCGGGGTAGTGCGATGGCGCGGCCTTTTTGGCCGTGGCGGCCCGCAGCCGCTTGACGATCTGCGGACGGATCGGGCCCCAGGCGAAGATGCGCTGCGCGAGCGGCGCCGGTGTCGACCGCCGCTTCTGCAGCACCGCCTTGCGCGCTTCCCAGTGGAGCATGTCGCGGTGCCGCACGAGCTTGTCGACGAGCCCCATGCGCCGGGCAGCGCTCGCCTTGATCATCCGGCCGGTCAGCATGGCCTCCATCGCCGGCACCGGACCGGCCTGGCGGATCGACCGGCCGGTGCCGCCAAAGCCTGGGAAAATGCCGAGATTGACCTCGGGGAAGCCGACGCGCGTCTTCTCATCATTGACCGCGATCCGGTAGGCGCAGGCGAGCGCCAGCTCGAACCCGCCGCCGAGGCAGAAGCCGTGAATCGCCGCGACGACGGGCGCCTTCATGTTCTCGACTCGATCCATGACGGCATGCGCGCGCTTGAGGGCCTCGGGCAGGGTCGCCGGATCGGCCATCTGGTCGAACTCGCTGACGTCGGCGCCGGCGATGAAGCCGCTGTCCTTGCCGGACTGGATCACGAGGCCGATCACTTCACCGGACGCGATCAGGTCTTCGACCCGCATCAGCGCGGTCTCGAGCTCGGCGATCGCCTGCCGGCTCAGCGTGTTCACCGGCGACTTGGGCGTGTCGATGGTCAGCCAGCCGATGCGCTCGACGTCGACGGCGAAGCGCCAGTTGCTCATTGCGGGCATTTGCGGTTGCGGCACGGGAACGTCCTTCTATTCGGCGGCGCGGCCGCGCGTTGCGTCGCGTCCGCTGAGCTGACGGGCGGCGAGCTCGTCGGGATCGAAATCGTCCACCCGGATCACGCGGTCGGTCGCCTGGTCGGCGAGGCGCAGCACCGCGGCATCGGTCTCATCGAGCACGCCGGCCGTCACCGCATCGGTGATCGCGTCGCGATCCAGACGGCGCTCGACGATGCCCTTCTTGACCGCCCGCACGAACCGGCCCTCGATCTCTTCGGCACGCGTCACCTTGATCAGCGCGTCTTCGAGAACGCCGGTCACATCGTTTGGGTCCATGCTCACATAGGTGCCGATCGTCAACCGGTCGCGGAACGCGCCCGGCCGAAGCACCGCACGGGCCAGCCGGTAGGTGACCCGGTCGCTCGCGGGCTTCTGCCGGCGCCCGAGCGGGAACACCAGGAGGCGCATCAGCCAGGACAGCGGGCGATTGGGAAAGTTCGCGAACACGGCCGAAAAGCTCTGCTCGATCGCAAACAGCTCGTCGCGGGCAATGGCATTCACCAGTGGCGCATCCTCCTTGAGCCGGCCTTCGTCCTCATAGCGCTTGAGCACCGCCGATAGCAGGTAGAGATCGGAGAGGATGTCTGCCATGCGGCCGGCCAGGCGCTGCTTGCGCTTGAGGTCGCCCCCGAGGAACGCCACCGTCCAGTCCCCGACGAGCGCAAAACTCTGGGCATAGCGCGCGAGCTGCCGATACCAGCGCGCCATCTCGTGCGTGACCGGCGTCGACGCGAAGCGGCCGAAGGTCAGCGCGTGGAGGAAGCTGCCGGTCATGTTGCGCAGCATGAAGCTGACATGACCGCCGAAGGCGGTGTCGAACGCCGCAACGCCGCGACGGCGGTCGCTGTCGCGCACCGCCTCGATCTCGGCATAGAGGTACGGGTGCGCGCGCAGGGCCCCCTGCGCGAAAGTGATGAGCGAGCGCGTGAGGATATTGGCGCCTTCGACCGTGATCGCCACCGGCGTGGTCATGTAGCCCGCGAAGAGATAATTCGATGGCCCGTCCTGCACCGCGCGCCCGCCGTGAATGTCGAGCGCATCGTTGACCCGGTCGCGCATCGCATCGGTGGTGCGGTACTTGAGCAGTGCCGAGATCACTGCCGGCTTCTGGCCCTCATCGACCATCGATGCGGTCAATCCGCGCGCCGCTTCGAACGTGTAGGCCGAGCGCACCAGCCGGCTCAGCGGCTCGGCCACGCCCTCCATGATGCCCACCGCGATGCCGAACTGCCGGCGAATACGGGCGTAGGCGGAGGTGACGCGCAGCGCGTACTTGATCGACACCGTGCCGATGGCCGGCAGCGAAATGGCGCGTCCGGTGGAAAGGCATTCCATCAGCATGCGCCAGCCCTGCCCGACATAGTCGACGCCGCCGATGAGGAAGTCGATCGGGATGAAGACGTTGTGGCCCTTGATCGGCCCGTTCATGAACGCGGCCCGCGCCGGAAAATGCCGGCGACCGATTTCGACGCCCGGGAAGTCGGCCGGGATCAGTGCGAGGGTGATGCCGATATTCTCGGTCTCGCCCAAAAGATGCTCGGGATCGTGGAGGTGGAACGCCAGCCCGACCAGCGTCGCGACGGGCGCCAGCGTGATGTAGCGCTTGTCCCAGCTGAGCCGCACGCCGAGCGTCTTCTTGCCCTCGACCATCTCGTAGCAGACGGTGCCGACGTCGCGCATGCTCGCCGCGTCCGATCCCGCATAGGGACCGGTGAGCGCAAAGCACGGGACCTCAAGCCCGCGCGCAAGCCGGCGGAGGTACTTTTCCTTCTGCTCAGGCGTGCCGTATTTTTCGAGCAGCTCGCCCGGGCCGAGCGAATTGGGCACCATGACGGTGATGCCTGCGGCGACGGACCGGCTCGCGACCTTGCTCACCACCTGGCTCTGGGCCTGCGCGGAAAAGCCGAGGCCGCCCCACTCCTTGCCGATGAGCATGCCGAGGAACCCTTCGGCCTTGAGATAGGCCCACACCTCGGGCGAGAGATCGGCGCGATTGTGTCGCACGTCCCAGTCGTCGATCATCGCGCAGACGGTGTTCACCGGCCCATCGAGGAACGCCTGCTCTTCTTCCGTCAGCGTGACCTTTCGGATGCCGAGCAGCTTGTCCCAGCGCGGCCGGCCCGAAAACAGCTCTGCGTCCCACCCGATGGTGCCCGCATCGAGCGCTTCCTGTTCGGTGCGCGAGACGCGCGGCAGGATGGATTTGACGAGGCCATAGGCCGGCCCCGCGACGACGGTCCGGCGGATCGGCGTGACCGCAAGAAGGCCCACGACGATCGCGGGGATGAGGGCGAGGATCCAGCCGGGGAGGCTTGTCGAAAGTCCGCCCGGGCCGATCTGGGCCAGCACACCCAGCACCGCGAGGCCGAGCGCCCAGCCCCAGAGCGGCGCCCGCCGCATGGCAAGCGCAAAGAAGCCGACAACGCCGATGACGATCACGGCCAGTGCGAACACGTCAGCTCCTCCGCCCGGCGCGACGGACCAGCCGCCCGCCGCGCCGCGGACGATAGTCCGAAGTTGACGTATACGTCAACCTGTGCCCCCTTGCGCAAGGCTTCCGTGGCGTCCCTGGTTTGACGCTTACGTCAACCCATGGTCTACTCCGCGATGCCAATGGGCGGAGGAGCACATGGCGGACGACATCGCCGCGGACCGGCCGGCGGACCATCCGCGGCCCTGGGTCGATCATTACCCGCCCGGCATCCGGTGGGACGTTCCGCTCAACCTGACACCGGTCCACACCCAGGTCCTTGCCGCCTGCGCCAAGAGCCCGGGGGTTGTGGCGCTCGATTTCCTCGGCGGCAAGACGACCTTCGGCCAACTGGGCAAGGCGATCACCGCCTTCGCCGGTGCGCTGCAGGCCGAGTACGGCGTCGCCAAGGGAACGCGCGTCGCCCTGCTGCTGCCGAACACGCCGTTCTACGTCGTCGCCTACTACGCGGTGCTGGCCGCCGGCGGCACGGTGGTCAACTGCAACCCGCTCTACACCGTCCACGAGCTGAGCCACATCACCGCCAATGCCGGCGCCGAGCTGATCGTCACGCTCGATCTCGCCCAGATCTTCGACAAGGCCGAGGCGCTGGTGAAGGCGGGCCATTGCCGGCGCATCGTCGCCTGCCATTTCCCGCAGGCCCTGCCGCCG